>NZ_FOZS01000003.1:0-300000 GCF_900116205.1 Halostagnicola kamekurae
GTTATCTCCCAACCACCACCGCTGGCATACTCCCAATAGATTTCACTCGTTGCAGGTTCGTATCGGATCGCCTGTAGTGAATCAGGTCCCGGCGAATGATATATTTTAACGTCGAACGTCCCATCATCCCATAACTGGATTCGGCAACTTCGCGGTTCTGGAAGTTCTTCGCGGGCGATTTCTTGCATTTGATCGACGATCGGTGCCAGTGGCTGCATCGGCGGAATTTCTCTGTTCATGTATGATCTTGGCCCGTCCTCCCGCAGGCAGCGGGAGCACCGGCTCAAACGTGGAAGTGAAATACTCGATTCTACAACGTAGCAGATCCACCCACAGCTGCGAGAAAACGGTGCATGAAGGGAAAAGACGACAGCAGATAAAGATCTATCGACCGTCCGAATTCGTTCTCAAGATTCTAAGAATAGTTAGAGAAATCTATCGAATCCGCCAGGCCAACGCGTATCGCGCTCGAGACGCGGCCCGCCCGCGAACGTGTCGACGACTTACGGCCAGAGCCCGCGGACCGCTTTCGCCTCGGCGATCCGAGAGAGCGCCACCACGTAGGCGGCGTCGCGCCACGTCAGGTCCTTCGCTTCGACCTGCTCGCGGACGTCCGCCCAAGCCGCGAGCATCTTCGTCTCGAGTTCCTCGTTGACGCGCTCGAGCGACCACTGGCGGCGGTTGATGTCCTGGAGCCACTCGAAGTAGCTCACCGTCACGCCGCCGGCGTTCGCGAGGATATCGGGGATCACCGAGACGCCGCGTTCCTCGAGGATGGCGTCGGCGGCGAACGTCGTCGGCCCGTTGGCCCCTTCGACGACGATTTCGGCCTCGATCGCGTCGGCGTTGTCGGCGGTGATGACGTTGCCCACGGCCGCCGGAATCAGGACGTCGACCTCGAGTTCGAGAATCTCCTCGTTGGTGACCGTCTCGGGGGCGTCGTGCTCGAGGACGGCCTCCGGCTCCTCCTCGTGGGTCGGGATCGCATGGGTATCGAGTCCGTCGGGGTCGTAGATCGCCCCGTTGACGTCGCTGACGGCGACGACGGTCGCGCCCCAGTCGTCGAGCAATCGAGCCGCGTTCGCGCCGACGCTGCCGAAGCCCTGGACGGCGACGGTCGTCTCGGCGAGGTCGCGGTCGTCGTACTCGATCGCCTCGCGGGCGATGATGGCGGTGGAGCGGCCGGGGGCCTCCTCGCGGCCGTAGGAGCCGCCGACGACGGGCGGCTTGCCGGTGACGACGCCGGGAGTCGTCTCGCCCTGCTGCATCGAGTAGGCGTCCATGAACCAGGCCATCGTCTGGGCGTCGGTGCCCATGTCGGGCGCGGGGACGTCCTGTTTCGGGCCGACGACGTCGCGGATCTCCTCGGCGAACCGGCGGGTGAGCCGTTCGGTTTCGGCCTCCGAGAGTGATTTGGGATCGACGGCGATGCCGCCCTTCCCGCCGCCGAAGGGGATGTCCATCACGGCGCACTTCCAGGTCATCCACATCGAGAGGCCGATACACTCCTCGGCGGTAACCGCCGGATGGTACCGCAGCCCGCCCTTGTAGGGGCCGCGAACGTCGTCGTGTTGTGCCCGGTAGCCAGTGAACACCTCGACGGAGCCGTCGTCTCGCTCGAGGGGGACCGATACCCGCTGGACCTTCGTCGGGTGCTTCAGTCGTTCGACGACGCCGGCGTCGACGTCGACGTGGGCCGCCGCGCGCTCGAGCTGTCGGCGCGCGGTGAGCAGCGCCGAGTTCGGTTCGTCGTCCGCCGATTCCGCGTCGGCCGTCTGTGTCGGTGGTGTCGAACTCATGTGGTGGGTCGAATGGTCGAAATCGAAGGTTGGTGGTCGAATATCGAGTCGGTTACGTCGTAAACAGCCGTCGCGGGAAGTCCGCCAGCGTCTCCGCGCCGCTGCCCGTGACGCGGAACGTCTCGCTGATCTCCATGCCGATCTCGTCGGTCCAGATGCCGGGGATCATGTGGAACGTCATGTCCTCCTCGAGGACGGTCTCGTCACCGGGCCGGATGCTCGCGGTGTGCTCGCCCCAGTCCGGCGGGTAGCCCAGGCCCATCGAGTAGCCGATGCGGTCCTCCTTCTCGAGGCCGTACTGGGCGATCGTCTCGCGCCAGGCCTCCTCGACGCGCTCGCAGGTGACGCCGGGTTCGACGGCGTCGAGCGCGGCCTCGATCCCTTCGACGACGATATCGGCGGTCCGCTCGAGCTCGTCGGGCGGGTCGCCGACGAACGTCGTCCGGGCCAGCGGCGAGTGATAGCGGTGCCGACAGCCCGAGAGTTCGATGATGACCGGATCGCCCTTCTCGAACTCGCGGTCGGTCCAGGTCAGGTGGGGCGTCCCGGTGTGGTCGCCCGAGGGCATCAGCGGCACGATCGAGGGGTAGTCGCCGCCGTATTCCTCGGTGCCCCTGACGAGTTGCTCGTAGATCGCGGCCGCCGCCTCGTACTCCGGTACCCCCGCCTCGATCGCGTCGAGGCCCGCCTGCATGGCGTTCTCCGAGATGCGTGCGGCTTCCTGCATGTACTCGAGTTCCTGTTCGGACTTCTTGATCCGCACCCAGCCGACCAGCAGCGTCGCGTCCTCGAACGCCGCCTCGGGGAGGTTCTCCTGTAGCCGCGTGTAGGACTTGGCAGTGAAGTACGACGCGTCCATCTCGAGGCCGATCCGGCCGTCCGCGACCTCGAGTTCCTCTAGGACTCCCGCGACGTAATCCATCGGATGGAGGTCGTACGGGGAGTGGACGTGATCGTCGCTGTAGGATCGAATGCTATTCTCACCGAGGGCGGTCGTCGCTCGCGCCCCGTTCGCGTCCATCTCGCGGCCGACCCAGACGGGTTCGTCGCGGTCGGCGGTGACGATCACCGCCTGATGAACGTAGAACGACCAGCCGTCGTAGCCCGTGAGATAGTTCATGTTGGCCGGATCGGCGACGACGATCGCGTCGAGGTTCTCCTCGCGCAACCGGTCTTTCGTCCGATCGACCCGGCGTTCGTATTCGGTCTCGTCGAAAACGTTGCGGGACATGGTAGCAGACCGTGTGGAGAACGTCACCTACAATCATTAAAAGTATTTCGTTTACTACGAGTACAGATATCGTTTACCCATCCCGTAGTGAGGATGCAGGGTTCCGCAGGGCTCTCGAGAATTACAACGCCGTTTCGAGCCGCCTCTGCTTGCGGCTATGCACGCGGTTCTCCGCGGATTCGACGTACAGCTCGGATACAAATCGATCACCGTCGACGCGTCGGACTCGAGAGCAGCACCGACATCGACATTCCGACGGCGGCTGTCGTCCGATTGCCGTCGGATCACCGACACCGATCGTCACGTTCGTCGGCGGTCTCGCTATCAGCGGCGGCGCTCGGTCGCGATCTCGGCGCCTTCGACGAGCGCCTCGAGTTTGGCCCACGCGATCTCGGGGTCGACCATGCCGAGGCCGGCCTGCGTGCCGAAACCGCAGTCGGGCGCGGCGACGATCGGCGTCGACTCGTCGACCGCGTCCACGACGCGCTCGAGTCGGTCCGCGATCGTCTCGGGGTGGTCGATAACGTTCGTCTTCACGTCGACGACGCCCGGCATGAGCGTCCAGTCGTCCGGAAGCGGCTGCTCGGCGAACGCGCGGTACTCGTGCTGGTGGCGAGGGTTGGCCTGTTCGACGCTCAGCCCCGTGATGTCGGCCTCGTAGATCTCCGGCAGCATCTCGACTAAGTCCGCATCGAGATGGTGGGGCCCCTCGTAGCTCCCCCAGCAGGTGTGGAGTCGGACCTGTTCGGCAGGGACGTTCTCGAGGGCCTCGTTGAGCGCCTCGACGTGGAGACGCGTGGCTGCTCTGATCTCCTCGAGCGGTTCGCCCGCGTAGGCCGCCGTCTGTCCGATGGTGAGCAGTTCGGGTGCGTCGATCTGGAGGTCCATCCCGGTCTCTGCGACGAGCTCGTACTCCGCTTGCATCGCCTCGGCGACGGCGAAGAGGAACTCCTCGTAGGTGTCGTAGTACTCGTTGACGTGCGTGGTCGCGACGATGCTCGGCGACGCCGAGGTCACGAACGTCCCCTCGAAGTCGGCGTCGACCGTCTCGAGCGTGTCTCGGAACTCCTCGAGTTCGTCCTCGGCCTCCGCGTGGCCGGTGTACTCGATGGGGCCGTCGACGACGGGTTGCATCGAGAGATCGATCACGTCCGTCTCGAACGTCTCCTCGGCGTACGCGGGGAACTCCTGAAGGTCCGCCCAGAGCTCCTGTTCGCGCTTCCCGTCGATCCCGCTCAATCGGTCCGCGACGTACCAGTTAAAGGAGACTCGCGACTGCTCGCCGTTGTTGACGATGTCGAGCCCGGCCTCGGCCTGCCGCTCGACGACGGCCCGCGTGGCCTCCGCGACGGTTTCGGTCCACTCGTCCTCGTCGACCGGTTCGTCGTTCTGACGCGCCTCGAGGAGCTCGAGCAACGCCGGCGGGCGAGGGAGACTCCCGATGTGTGTCGTGCGTATTCGGTCGTTAGTCGTCGTCATTGGGTACTCTTGTGAGTAATAGTCACATCGAAAATATAACTGACGGTATTCTCACGACCGGGACGGTCGCAGTGAGTCGATCGCAGTCGCGTTCCGCTGGGACGGTGATCCCTCGGGGAAGAAAATTGTTCGGAGATGGGTACTAAGTCACTCGAATTCGTACGAGAAGATAGCAATGGCTACCGAATACGATAGTTTGAGCTTCGACCGGCTCGGACATGCGAGCGTTCGGATCGAAACCGACGATAGCACCGTTATCTACATCGATCCCTGGAGCGAGGTACTGGATAGCGAGCCGAAAGACGGGGATATCGTGTTCGTCACGCACGACGATTTCGATCACTACGACCCTGACGCGATCGAGGCAGTCGCCGCCTCAAATTCTACCATTGCCGTCTACGACGCGGTTGATACGAGCGATCTCGACTTCGATGTCGTCGATCTCCCACTCGAGGGAGAAAAAACGGTCGACGGGATCACTGTTCGGACGATACCCGCCTACAACGATCCCGAAGGCGAACACGTCGACGAAGACGGAGCTCCGTTCCACGCCGAAGGGGAGGTAATCGGTCTCTTCCTTACCGTCGACAACACAACTGTTTTCTTCACGTCTGACACTGACTTCCTCGACCACCATCAGTCCGTCACTACCGACGTATTTATTCCGCCGATCGGCGGCCACTTCACCATGGATCGTCGTGAAGCCGCCGAATTCGCACAGCACATCGATCCTGGGATAGTGCTCCCAGTCCACTACGATACCTTCGAGCCTATTGAAACCGATACCGATGCATTTGTCAGTGATCTCGAAGATGCAGATATCCGGATTGAATTGTTCTAACTGGAATTCGGTCCTCAGGAATCTGTGACTCGGGTCACACGCTATAGATTCGGACAACTCTCGCCACTTCACGCTGGCACTGTGAACGGAAAATTACTCACCGGACGTATAAGTGATAGCCGTTTAGACACGTCAGGACGTGAGTCGGGCCTAATATAGAAAATCGGAACAGTAAGGGTTGAGATATTCTCGCTCAATTGGATCCAGCTATGGCGCGTTCGCGCCCATTGTCCGCTTGATCGAACAGCCAACAAGGAGACACACAGCGATCGACTCTGTCGATAAGTTACAGCCATCTGCGTATGGTCGATAGCAATTCCCTGTCGATCGCAGTCTACGGCAGTCCGCCGGTTAACCGCTCGGCATCAACCGGTGCGTGCCCGCAGAAAACGTCTGCGTCGTGTCGTCGCTCGAGTTCTTTGAGTCGGGTAAGGCTATCGTGCCAGTGGCGCTGGCTCCAGAGCAGGCCGGCACCGAGCGGGACTTCGTTGTCGTAGTTTTCGCGCATATAGACCTCGTCACCCGCAAAAATAGCCGTTCCGTAGTCGTCGAGATGGATCATCGTTCCCATCAGTCCCGGCGTGTGGCCGGGCAAGCGGATGAACTCGATGTCTTCAAAGAATGTCGTGCGATCGCGATGGATGACGTGCCAGTTCAGGTCGTGGTCGAAGTCCTCGAGGACGTACGCGCTGCTTCCTTCGTCCGTCTTCGCGCTGTAGTAGGCGTATTTGAGCTCCTTTTCGTGGACGAAGACGGGGATGTCGGTACCGGCGAAGTGGTGCAAACTTCCGGCGTGATCCAGATGCAGGTGGGTCTGGAAGACGTAATCGATATCTCCGATTGTGTACCCCACGTCGTCGAGCGCTGTCTCGAGGTCGCGTTCGGCGGCGTCGTAGTGTTCGAACGCAGCGTACAGTTCGTCGGGCCAGTAGCCCTCGCCAGCTTGCGGATGTGAACCGGTATCCCAGAGAATCGTCCCCACTGGGTGATCGATTACCAACCCGTAGACCGGCCCCTCGTCCATCGGGGTTTCCGGGTTCGGTTCGGCTGCGGACCCCATCTCGTACCCCTCGATGAGGTGGTTCAGATCGGTTCTGATCGTTCCCCGGTCGACGAGTGATACGGTTGCGTTAACCATGGATAATATTGACAATATCCCGCTATAGAAGCTACGGACGCTCGCACGCACGCAAAAATTGCTAGTCCTTTTTTGTCTCAGTGGGACGGAATTCCGTGTTATGTTCCCTGTTATATGTCACCAACAAACGTATATTACCGAACGGCCAAGCGAGTGCCACCATCGGAGAGGTGGTCTCGATGCGTGGTGACCGCCTCGAGGCGTATCACTTCTACGAGAACGAGTACGAGAGCTACGGCCAGCTCAGAGCGGAGTTCGAGTGGGAAATCCCATCCCGGTTCAACATGGCGTGGTACGCCTGTGATCGTTGGGCAGACGATAAGAGCCGTGTCGCAGTCTTCGAAGAACACGAGTCGGGCGAGCGGGCGACGTACACGTTTTGGCAACTCCAGAACCTGACGAACAAACTGGCAAACTACCTTCGACAACGGGGTGTCGAGCGCGGCGACTGCGTTGGCGTCAATACCCCACAGCGTATCGAGACGGTCCTCGCCCACATCGCCTGTTGGAAACTCGGGGCCGTTTCGGTCCCTCTATCGACGCTGTTCGGTCCTGACGCACTGTCTTACCGTCTCGAGGACGCCGGTGCTGTCGCGGCGATCGCCGGAGAATCGAACGTCACTGATTTCCGCGAGGCCCGCGAGCAGACGTCACTCGAGACGGTTCTCACGGTCGGTGACGTCGACTCACAGGAGGGAGAATACGACCTCTGGGAGGCGATCGAAGACCAGCCTCGAGCGTTCGATCCCGTCGAGACCGACTCCGAGGACGATGCGATCGTTATCTACACGTCGGGGACCACGGGCGATCCGAAGGGCGTTCGCCACGCACATCGCGTCCTCCTCGGGCATCTACCGCTGTTTATCACGACCTTCGGAAACATGCGACTCGAAGACAGCGATGTCTTCTGGACGCCGTCGGAGTGGGCGTGGGTCGCGTCGCTGTTCGATGTGTTGTTCCCCGGACTGTACTACGGTAAGCCGGTTGTCGCCTACAACGGTGGGCAGTTCGATCCATCGACCGCGTTTCGTCTGCTCGAGTCCTACGGCGTGACGAACTTCTTTGCGCCCCCGACGGCCCTACGGATGATGAAACAGGTCGAACCCAAGTCTCGGGTGGATGAGCTCCGAACCATCGCCAGCGGCGGGGAGTCACTCGGCCAAGATATCGTCGAGTGGGCGGCAGACACGTTCGGTGGCGCAGCGGTCCACGAGGGGTACGGCCAGACCGAAGCCAACCTGCTCATCGGGGATTGTACGGCCCTGTTCGAGTTTCGTGAGGGAACGATGGGGCGAGCGGCGCCGGGCCACGAGATTACGATCGTCGACCCACAGAGTGCGGAACCCACCATCGAGCCCGACGAAACCGGTGAAATCGCGGTTAGATACGAATCCAATCCCGTGTGCTTCAAGGAGTACTGGAACAAGCCCGATAAAACAGACGCCAAAGTTCGGAACGGCTGGTTGCTCACCGAGGATCTGGGTCGTCAAGACGAAGACGGCTACATCGCTTTCGAGGGCCGGACGGACGACGTTATTATCAGTGCCGGGTACCGAATTGGCCCGGTCGAGATCGAGGAGTCCCTCGCCAGCCACGACGCTGTCGCTGACAGTGCAGTGATCGGCGTTCCCGACGACGAGCGCGGCGAAGTTCCGAAAGCCTACGTGGTCCTTACAGCGGGTTCGAACAGAAGTGAAAATTTGCGTGAGACGCTTCAGCAACACGTTCGCGACCGACTCGCACAGTACGAGTATCCGCGCGAAATCGCGTTCGTCGAGGAGTTACCAAAGACGACCACCGGGAAGGTTCGACGGGCATCTCTCCGAGAGCGCGAAGGGCTCTCGTAACGAGGTCAGGGCTACGAACTGATTGTGAGGGCGAGCAATTCACCTCACTCGTCTTCCCTACGATCGTCCTATCGGACAGCTCGACGAACTCGAGGAGACGACCACCGATTCCGCTGTGGATACGGAGAGCGGTTCCTTTCGGTGCCGCCGGAGATTCTTGTCCTGAAGTACAAGAAGATATGCCTTCGGTAAATCCTGTGTGTCTGATCATACAGCGTCACATTCCAAATTGAGCGTTTTAGTAGAGACTATTCTGAATATAAGCTTATAATGCAAGTGTATAGCGACTATCGATGATCCGAGAGGCATACCAGACCGTAAATCGGGCTCGAAAACTCATCCGGGAAGAGCGCCAATCCGGCCCCGAATTCGATGTTTCGCCCCGCGACCGGCTTCGATACTACAAGCGTGGGTTTTTGAGTAAATCTGCGGTTCTTTATGACTTCGAGACCCACGATCCCAGCACCTATCTCAGCGATTACCAGCGGTTCATTCGATCGAGCCGCATCAACGGTCACTGGAATGCCCTCATCGATAATAAGCTCGCGTTTCATCGGGTCCTCGGCGAGTTTCCCTCGCACCGACCGTCGGTATATGGACTGCTCAAGGACGGGCACTTTCATCGCTTCAACCCGGATGACAGGACAGTTGTGAGCGGCGGCGGGAGTGAACTCGAGTATCAGAACCAGACCGTTCTCGCCGCTTTAGAACCGACCATGGATCCACTCGAGTGGTTCGACGCGACGCTCTCGAACGGGGATCAACTCGTGCTGAAGTGGTTCAGCGGCGGTGGCGGAAACAATGTTCACTTTCTCGAACAGAGAGACGGGTCGTACCTGTACGACGGAACGGAGAAAACCGACGCCGAACTCGCTGAGGTAGTCGGCTCCCTCGAGGACTACCTCGTCTGTGAGTTTGTCGAACAAGCTGACTACGCGGACGAACTGTTCCCTACCACAACAAACACGATTCGAGTACTCACAATGTACGATGAGCAGGCACAGGAAGCATTTATTCCCATTGCGATTCACCGAATCGGGAGCAGCGATTCCGTCCCCGTCGACAATTTCTCGAACGGTGGATTGAGTGCCGAAGTCGATCGAGAAACGGGACTACTCAGTGCCGGTGCTGAATATCCGCATGATGGCGCTGTTGGCTGGCACGATACACACCCTGAAACCGGTGCTCCAATCGAAGGCACAGCGATTCCCGGATGGGAGGCAATTCGCGAGCGACTGCTCGAGATCGCCAGTACGTTTTCACACCTGCCATATGTCGGCTGGGACCTCGTTGTGACCAGCGAGGGCGAGTTCAAGATCATAGAGGCCAACAGTTATCCGGGCGTGGCATCGCTTCAGGTCCATCGCCCCCTCCTGGCAGAGAGCCGGATACGGCGCTTCTATCGACGCCATCACGTCGTCTGATAGAGAATAGAAGGTGGCACTGTCTAGTTTAGCACCTCAGCTGGCGTTTGTCTGTTGAGTGATTGGTTCAGTCGTTGTGTGTTATAGTAGTGTACGAACTGATCAAGCCACTCCTGACGCTCGTCCGACTTCCCACCCACGAGTTATGGAAGCGGTTAACTCGCATCTTGAGGGTGTGAAACCACTTTTCGATGAGGTTTCGCTCGACGTAGTCGAGCTGACCGCGTAACCCTAACCGAGAGACAGCAGTCAGATAGCCGTAGCCATCAACGAGAAACACCGTGTCAGAGAGATCGTGTTTCTCGGTCAATCGATGCAGGAATGAAGCGGCAGGATCGGTGCCTCGTCGTCCGTATACTGCGACATCGAGAATAAGCCGCGAGTCTAGGTTGATTGCATCGTATACCCAAGACCAGTCGCCGTTGATCTTGACAGCTGTTTCATCAATGGCGACCCGCGACGGCTTCGCCATCCTCAGAACGCATCGCATTCTGATGGACCCCACGAGACCGTTGCTCTCGTGGACGTCGGCGGCCTGAAACGCTGTCGGCCAGCCGATGTACCAAGTGCCAGATCTCTTGGTGAGGCCGTTCAACTCTGATCAAGCGAAGAATAGCTTGTGTCTCTCGAAGCAAACAACCGGTCGCGTGGAGACGGACGGCGACACCCGCCAGGTGTTCGCCGTCCGCTCACGCTCCCCAGCTTCATCAAATTCCGCCGCATAGCACTCGCTGAGCAGGTCTACGAGTGCCATTCCAAACTAACTCTACGACCTGGCCCGCTTCTCAAACCGCACTAACTAGACGGCGCCTAGAAAGTGGATACCTGAGTGAATCGCCACTAATGTATTATCGAATATAGGGTTAGACTCGAGAAGCCGAGCCGAAGCGACCCGAGTCGGCGAGCGAAACTGGTCGCCTATCAGGTCACTACTGATAGGCCGGGATGCCGGTGAATTCCTCGCCGAGGATGAGTGTGTGGATGTCGTGGGTCCCCTCGTAGGTGTAGACTGTCTCCATGTTGGCCATGTGTCGCATCGGCGAGTAATCCGTGGTGATGCCGTTGCCGCCGAGCATCTCTCGAGCGATCCGGGACTGATCGCGGGCCGTCCGAACGTTGTTCCGCTTCGCCATCGAGACGTGTTGCGGTCGCATCTCCCCGCGCTCTTTGAGTTCGGCGAGCCGGTGTGCCAGCAGTTGGGCCAGGGTGATCTGCGTTCCCATCTCCGCGAGCTTGCGCTGCTGGAGTTGGAACCGACCGATCGGACCGCCGAACTGGTCGCGGTCTTTCGCGTATCGGCGGGCCTCCTCGAAGCAATCCCGCGCCGCCCCGACCGCACCCCAGGCGATGCCGTAGCGAGCCTGCGTGAGACAGGACAGCGGCCCCTTCATGCCGGAGACACCGGGCAGGACGTTCTCCTCGGGAACGCGGACGTCGGTGAGCGCGATCTCGCCCGTAATCGACGCGCGAAGCGAGAGCTTCTCGGTGATCTCGTTGGTCGAAACGCCGTCGCGATCGGTCTCGACGAGGAAGCCGCGTACGGGTTCGTCCTCGCTCGAGCGGTCCCGCGCCCACACGATCGCGACGTCGGCGATCGGGGAGTTCGTGATCCACGTCTTCGTACCGTTCAGGACGTAACCGTCACTGTCGCGCTCGGCGTAGGTCTCCATCGCCGACGGGTTCGAACCGTGTTCGGGTTCGGTGAGACCGAAACACCCGATCGCCTCGCCCCGGCCCATCGCGGGCAGCCACTCCACTTTCTGTTCGTCGCTCCCGTAGGCACGGATCGGGTACATGACGAGCGCACCCTGAACGGAGGCCATCGATCGCAGCCCGGAGTCGCCCGCCTCGAGTTCCTGCATCAAGAGCCCGTACGCCGTCTCGGAGACGTTCGGCGAGCCGTAGCCCTCGAGGTTCGGCGCGTAAAAGCCGAGGTCGCCCATCTTCGAAATCAACTCTTTCGGGAAGGTTCCGTTCTCGAAGTGTTCGCCGATGTCGGGCTTGACGTGTTCGTCGACGAATTCTCGAGCCGTATCCCGGATCATGCGCTCTTCCTGGCCTAAGTCCGCCTCGAGCCGCACGAAATCGAGCATACGTTGACCTAGACGAATGGCACAATAGGTATTGCGGTGCCAGATACCACGTGCGGGCGTCGTGGCGGCGAGGGCTCTTCGAACGCGGCTGTCACCGGGCCGAAACGAGGGAGCGGCGACGACAGTGTGCCGGGGCGGATCCGGTCCAGCGTTGGCGGCGACGATCGGGTTCCGGCCAAATTCGAGGGGGTGTGTTGACAAGTAACAATACTTTTGTGCCGTTCAGCCGTTGACACACATCGCATGACAAATCTCGTGACGGACGTAGCCGAGACGGTAGCGACGCACCCGGATTCAACCGCGATCGCGTACCGAGAATCCGAACTGACCTACGCGGAGTTCTGGGAGCGCGCCGGGCGGTTCGCACAGGCCCTGGACGATCGCGGCATCGACGAGGGCGAGCGCGTCGCGATCTATCTACCGAACCTCCCGCAGTTCGTGACGGCCTTCTACGGCACGCTACGCGCCGGCGGAATCGTCGTTCCGATGAACCCCCAGTACAAGGCTCGAGAGATCAGCCACATGCTCGGCGACAGCGGGGCGCGAGCAGTCGTCGCGCTCACGGATCTCGTCCCCAACGTCCGCGAGGTACGGGACGGCACCGATGTCGAACGGATCGTCAGCGTGGGCGGAAACGCCGACGGCGCCACCGAGTTCGGCGACTTCCTCGCGGACGACACCCGGGAGGTCGTTGATCGCGCGGACGACGACGTCGCGGTCCAGCCCTACACGTCCGGGACCACTGGCACTCCGAAGGGCGTCCTGTTGACCCACTACAATCTGGCGTTCACGACGCGGGCCAACGCCGACGTTCTGCCGGATGGCTTCCAGACCTCCGACCGACTCATCGGCACGCTCCCGTTGTTCCACATCTACGGCATGTCCGTCGTCATGAACGGCGCGATGTACAGCGGCGGGACGTACTACCCCGTTCCAGAGTGGGACGCATCGGCCGTCATGGACCAACTGGAAGAGGACGAGATCACGATCATGTTCGCCGTCCCTGCGATGTTCAACGACATGATCAACCAGCCCGACGCCGCCGAGTACGAGTTCGAGTCGCTTCGGTTCGCCAACTCCGGCGGCTCGAGCCTCCCGATGGAGGTGTTAGACCGGTTCGAGGAGCTGTGGAGCGTCCAGCTCAACGAGGGCTACGGCCTGACCGAGACGAGCCCGGTCACACACGCGAACACGAACGAGAACCGCCGGAAGGGAAGCATCGGTCAGCCGCTCGAGGGGGTCGAGGCGAAAATCGTTGATAGCGCGGAATTCCATTCCGCTGACCGTTCGGGCGGCAGCGGACCGCCCGAAGACGAGGGGTTCGAGGAAGTGCCGCGCGTCGAGGAGGGGCCGATCGACGAGGACGAGACCGATCTCCACGCGGTCACGGGCGAGCTGGTCGTCCACGGCCCGAACGTGATGAAGGAGTACTACGGCCTGCCGGAGGCCAACGAGGAGGCGTTCACCGACGAAGACGGCACGCGCTGGTTTCACACCGGCGACATCGGCTACTGGGACGAGGACGGCTTCTTTTACGTGGTCGACCGCGAGAAGCACATGATCGTCACCGGCGGCTACAACGTCTACCCGCGGGAAGTCGAGGAACTCCTCTTCGAACACGAGGACGTCGCCGACGCCGCCGTCGTCGGGATTCCGGATGAGCGCCGCGGCGAGACCGTCAAGGCGTTTATCGTAACCACGCCGGACGCTGAATCGACGCCCGAGGACATCAAACAGTACTGTCTGACGAATCTCGCCGAGTATAAGCATCCCCGCGAGGTCGAGTTCGTGGGAGAACTGCCGCGGACGACGACCGGCAAGGTACAGAAGTTCGAACTCCGCGCCGAAAGCAACGACTGAACACCGCCGCAGCACCGCCGCAGATCGTGTCCGTCCGGACTCCGGGCGGGGCCACCATTTCCACTCTCAAATCTTAGATTCGAATAGATTAACAAAAGCAAATCGAGAGTATATTCGAACCTACTTTGTAAGACGATCCCGATGAAACGCGTATGGCATTCCAGCTGTCAGCCGAGCACGAGGCTATCCGTGACGCCGTCCGCGAGTTCGGCGAAAACGAGATAGCGCCCGTCGCCGAGGAGCACGACCGAGAGCACAGGTACCCCGAGGATCTCCGGAGGAAGGCCGCCGAGTACGACTTCGTCGCGCCGAACATCCCCGTCGAGTACGGCGGTGCCGGGATGGACAAGCTCTCCGCGACGATCGTCATCGAGGAACTCTGGCGGGCCGATCCGGGCATCGGCTCGGCCGTCGGTTCCGCCGGCTTCGGGACGGACATGATCGTCGAGTTCGGCGACGAGTGGATGAAAGAGGAGTGGCTCCCCGAGATCGCCACCGGCGAGACCGCCTCCTGTTCGATGATCTCCGAGCCCGCACACGGCTCGAACGTCGCGGGCATCGAGACGGTCGCCGAAACGGACGGCGACGAGTACGTTCTCAACGGCAGCAAGATGTGGATAACGAACGGGACCGTCGCCGACGTCGGCGTCTGCATGGCGAAGACCAGCCCCGGCGAGAGCCACCGCGGGATCACCGCCTTCCTCGTCGAGATGGACCGCGACGGCGTCTCGACCGACAAGATCGACAACAAACTCGGGATTCGTGCCTCCGACCTCGCCGAGGTCGTCATCGACGACGTCCGGGTCCCCGAGGAGAACGTCATCGGCGAGGTCGACGAGGGCTTCTACCAGCTGATGGAGTTCTTCGCCTCCGGCCGCACCAGCGTCGCCGCCCAGGCCGTCGGCGCCGCCCAGGGAGCCCTCGACGCCGCCGTCGAGTACGCCACCCAGCGCGAGCAGTTCGATCAGAAGATCGCCGAGTTCCAGGCCATCCAGCACAAGATCGCCGAGATGGCCACCAAGGTCGAGGCCGCTCGATCGCTGACCTACCGCGCCGCAACCCAGGTCGAACAGGAGAACCAGGACGTCGCCGCCCAATACTCGAGTATGGCGAAGTACTTCGCATCCGAAATAGCGGTCGAGGTCGCCGACGAGGGCGTCCAGGTCCACGGCGGTTCGGGCTACGTCACAGACTATCCTGCCGAACGCTACTATCGAGACGCCCGCATCACGAAAATCTACGAGGGCACGAGCGAGATCCAGAAGAACATCATCGCCGATCAGATCCTGTAATCGGGCTCCGCTCGAGAACGGATTCGCCGCCGAGCGTACCTTTTTTATCGTTGCCCGTGACTGTCCATCATGGTCGAATCACTGGAGACCGTTCTGGTAGAGTACGACGAAGCCCGCGGCGTCGGCACGCTCACGATGAACCGACCGGACGCACTGAACGCGCTGAACGCGCAACTGGGAGCCGACATCGTCGCCGGACTCGAACGCCTCGAGGAGCGAAACGACGGCGCCGACGGCGTCGAACTGCGGGCCGTCGTGCTCGAGGGGGCAGGCGAAAAGGCCTTCTGCGCCGGTGCGGACATCGGCGGCTTCTCCAGGGAGTCGTCCGGCGGCTCCTCGCCCCGATCGCACTACGAGTTCATCCGCGACTACCCCGCGCCGGTCGTCGCCAAGATCGACGGCTACTGTCTGGGCGGCGGGTTCGAGACCGCGCTGGCCTGCGATTTCCGACTGGCCAGCGAGCGCAGCACGCTCGGCTTCCCCGAGGTGGACCTCGGCATTTTGCCCGGCGCGGGCGGCGTTCAGGACGTCACGAAGATCGCCGGCTCCGCCGTCGCGAAGGAACTCGCGATGACCGGCGAGCACATTTCCGCGGCACGCGCCGACGAAGAGGGGCTCGTCAACCGCGTTTACGCGGACGACGAGTTCGACGAGGGTGTCGACGACTTCGTCACCGAACTGGCCGGGAAAGCGCCGCTCGCCGTCCAGGCGATCAAGCAGTCCGCCGACATGGCCGTCAACAGTGGGCTCGAGGAGGGGATCGCGTACGACCGCTCCCTCTTCCAGGAGTTGCTCCGGACCGAGGACCACGCGGAGGGCGCGGCGGCGTTCTCCGAGGATCGCGAGCCCGAGTTCGAGGGAAAGTAACCGGACACGGCGGACGACTGCCGTTTCACTCTCGACCGATTTTCGACCTGCGGTGGCGCGCGCTGTCAGTCGGCCGAACGAGAGTGAGGGCGGCCGACGATACTGCGCGAGGGATGAGCGAGTGTAACGAGCGAATCGGCTGGGGAGGACGTGGTTTCTCCGTGTTGCCACGATAGCAGGACACCCTGACTCGCTGGTTCTACACACTGCTCAACGAGTCTCGGTGATCGAGATCGTGATACTACTATCGTGGTCAGGACACGCCACAGCATATCGGTTTATCGATCCAGCGTGGAAACGAGTCCACACCGGCGAGGAAACGGCTCTCAGTCCCACTCCTCGCCGATGCCGGCAAGCGAGAACGGCCCGACCGGGAGGTTGTACCCGTCCTCGAGCGCCTTGTCGACCTGCTCTTCCGTGGCGATGCCCTCGTCGACGATCTTCTGGGCCTCCTCGCCCATCGCCGCGTAACAGCGGTTCGCGATGAAGCCGTAGGAGCCGGGGTCGTCGTCGATGGTGACGCGCGTCTTGTCGAGTTCGTCGACGAGTTCCTCGGCGCGCTCGACGACGGCCTCGTCGGTCTCCGGCGCTCTGACGATCTCGACCATGTCCATGACCGCGACCGGATTGAAAAAGTGCGTCACCGCGACCCGCGAGGGGTCGGAGACGGCGTTGGCGATCGAGGTCACCGCAAAGCCGCTCGTGTTCGAGTAAAGCGGCTGGTCGTCCGTGACCTCGTCCAAGTCGCGAAAGACCTGCCCCTTGATCGCCAGGTCCTCCGTCACCGCTTCGATGACGAACTCCGTCCCCTCCGTCGCCGCCTCGAGGTCAGTCGTGAACGTCATCCGCTCTAAGACTCCGTCCATCTCCGCTTCCGAGAGATAGCCGCCCTCGACCGCATCCTTGAGGCCGTAGTTGCCCGAAATAACCCGTTCGCGGGCGGAGTCTGCCAGCTCCTCGTTCATCTCGCGGACGGCTACCTCGTAGCCGTTGCGTGCGAGTACCTGTGCGATACCGGCGCCCATAATGCCGCCACCGACGACGGCAGCACTCTGCTGTGCCATGATACCAACCTTCACGAGAACTGTCTTAGTTCTTGTCAAGCCGGAACGACGCTGGGCCGAAGCGCCGTTCTCGGCCGGGATCGACCGCTCGGAATCGGAACCTTCGACACCTCGAGCGTGGCTTCGGACCGTCCGACCTCCTCGGCGTTGATTGCAGACCGTCCGATTCCTCGAGGCCGGTGTCGGCCTGGGTCGATTCTGCGAGGACGGGTTTCGGATCGCCCCCATCAGTCAACGTCCGAACATTTAATAGCCGGCTCGGGGATCACGACGTATGGCAACGGAGTACACGCCGTCCGAGATGATGGACCGAGAGTCCAGATCGAACCGCTACTACCGCAACGCGGTCGAGCGCCACTGGGACCCCGGCGAGATCGACCTCGAGCGGGATGTCGAGAACCTCCTCGCGTTCGTCGAGGCGTCGGAGTCGTACGATCGGGAGTCATGGTATGGCACGCTCACCGGCATCGCGAAGTTCGGCGCGGGAGAGGACGCCGTCACCGAGGACCTCGCACCCCTGGGGACCGTTCTCGAGGACATCGACGACCAGTTGTTCCTGACGACCCAGCTGTACGAGGAGGCCAAACACGCTGACTTCTTCGATCGCTACTGGCGCGAGGTCGTCTGGCCGGTCGAGGACGAACTCGGGTGGGAGCGATCCGATCCCCGCCACGAGCGGTGGTTCAACGAGCCCTACATCGAACTGTTCGACCGCAATCGCACGGCCCAGTACCGACTGCTCGAGGACGACACGCCCGAAAACCGAGTGAAGGCGTACTGTCACTACCACCTCACCGTCGAGGGTATCCTGGCCCAGACGGGCTACTACGGGATGCAGACCTCCTACGGCGGCGAGTTCGAGGAGCTGCCCCACCTGCCGGGGCTCGTGCGGGGATTCGCGAAGATCCGCAGCGACGAGGGCCGCCACGTCGGCTTCGGGATGAACCAGGTCAAGAAGCTAATCGCCGAGGGAGTCGATCCACAGCTCGTCGAGAAGACAGTGGAGGACCTGCTCCCGCTGGTGCAGGACATCACGGAGGACGACCGGTACCAGGCCGACGACCCCGAAACTCGCCCGGGCCTCGAACCGGGGAAACTGGCCGAGTACGCCGTCGAGAAACACGCCGACCGGATGCGACAGATCACCGACGCCGCGGCCGACATTCCCGACATCGACGACCTCGTGGCGCTCGAGGAAGACGACTGAGGGGGGTCTGGTAAGGGTGGGCGAGGCAGATCATCGGCGGCAGGTTTTTGCGCGCCGATCGAGACGTGATACCATGCGACTCGATTCGATTCGAATACTCGATCTGACGCGACTGCTGCCCGGCCCCTACGCGACGCAACTGTTCGCCGACGTGGGTGCGGACGTGATCAAAGTCGAGGACACGGACGCGGGTGACTACGCCCGACACATGCCGCCGACGACGGACCGCGACACCGGCGCGCTCTTCGATAGCGTCAATCGCGGCAAGCGCAGCGTCGCGCTCGACCTGAAGTCGGAGGGCGGTCGCGAGGCGTTTTACGACCTCGTCGCGGACGCGGACGTCGTCTTCGAACAGTTCCGGCCGGGCGTCGCCGAACGACTCGAGATCGAGTACGAGACGCTCCGCGAGTACAACGACGAGCTCGTCTACTGTTCGCTGTCCGGCTACGGGGGAACCGGACCGTACGCCCGGCGTGCGGGTCACGATCTCAACTACGTCGGCGTCGCCGGCCTGCTCGAGATGACCCGCGCGGACGAGTCGATGGCCCCCCAGATCCCGGGCTACCAGATCGCCGACCTCGGCGGCGGGCTGTTCGCGGCCTTCTCGATCGTCGGCGGGCTGCTCTCGCGAGAACTGGGGGAGGGCGGCGAGTACGTCGACGTGTCCATGACGGACGTGGTCGCCTCCTTCTCGCAGACTGTCGCTCACGAGGCGCTGACCGGTGACGATCCCCGCCCCGGCGAGACGGCGCTCACTGGGCAGTACCCGTGGTACGACGTCTACGAGGCTTCAGACGGACGCTACGTGACCCTCGCGGCCCTCGAGCCGAAGTTCTGGGAGGCTTTCTGCGAGGAAGTCCGTCGCGAGGAGTTGATCGACGCCCACGGCACCGACGACGCCGCGGAACTCGAAGCCGTCCGCGAGGAGGTCGAGTCGCTTTTCGCCGGCCGCACGCGGGACGCCTGGCTCGAGGCGCTGAGCGACGAGACGATGACCGGACCGGTTTGTACGCCCGCGGAGGCACTCGAGCATCCGCAACTCGAGGCCCGCGGGATAGTCGAGCGCCCCGACGACGCGCCGCCGCGAGTCGGCTTTCCCGCCGTCGGGTCGGCAACACCCGAGAGTCTCGACGAGTCGGTCCCCGATCACGGCGAGCACACGGACGAACTGCTCGCCAGCGTTGGGTACGGCGAGGACGAGCGGGCCGCGCTCCGTGACCGCGGTGCGATCCGCTGATCGGTCCGGTAGCGCAGCGAGCCAGCTCCGACGCCGGCGGTTCGATCCGGGTTCCGGCGAATTCCTTTGCGTGTACGGCCGCAAACCCACGCGAGGCGTCGTTCCGAACGTCACCCGTCCGAAAGCGCTCGCGGGTGTACTCGCTCCCGTCGGTCCCGACGCTCGAGACCTACTCGAGGACGACGTTCGCGCCCCCTCGGCGAGCGTTCGACAGTCTGCGCGTCCGATGCGGTCGGCCCCGCCGATTACCATGGCGGTTGGGTCCTGAATACCAAAGTTCATCCTCGAGAAAACACTATGGAATCTGACTTAATCCTTGGAGAGAGTTACCGTGTTTCTTGGCAGGTTCGAGAAAGTATTCGACGGTACGGTCTCCAGCGCGATCGGTCACGATTTATGCACAACATCTATGACCGGTGACGGAATACTCGTGCGTACGTCATGAACTCCGCAGTCATCGTCGACGCCGTCCGAACGCCCTTTGGCAAACGAGACGGCTCGTTCAGGGACACGCACCCGCAGGACCTCGCTGCCGAACCGCTCGAGGCGCTGCGCGAGCGCAACGGGTTCGAACCGGAGACGATCGAGGATGTGATATACGGCTGTGTCACGCCCATCGACGAGCAGGGACTGAACATCGCCAGACTCGCGCCGATGGTCGCAGGCTGGGGCGATATCGTCCCGGGCGTCCAGTTGAACCGGATGTGTGGCTCCGGCCAGCAGGCGGCGAACTTCGCCGCGGCGAACGTCATGGCCGGCCAACACGACGTGCTCGTCGCGGGCGGCGTCGAGCACATGACTCGCGTCCCGATGGGTTCGGACGGCGCGGACGGGGCAGACGGGGCCGACAGCGTCACCGACACCTACTTCGAGCACTTCGACGAGGTGACCCACCAGGGAGAGGGGGCAGAACGGATCGCCGAGGAGTACGACTTCTCGCGCGAGGAACTCGACGAGATCGCCGCCGACTCCCAACGGCGCTGGAAGGAGGCCTGGGATGACGGTCGCTACGACGATCAGATCGTCCCGGTCGAGACCGAACTCGACGGCGAGGAGGTCGTCGTCGAACGGGACGAACACCCGCGTCCCGGGACCGACGTGGAGACCCTGTCCGAGCTTCCACTTTCCTTCCGCGAGGAGGGCGAGGGCTTCCACCATCCCGGCAACTCCTCGGGGATCGTCGACGGCTCGGCTGCACTGTTAATCGCGAGCGAGGAGGCCGCCGCGGAACACGGCTGGGAGCCGATGGCCCGGATCGTCCAGACCGAAGTCGTCGGCGTCGACCCGATCACGATGCTCAAGGGGCCGATTCCGGCGACCGAGAACGTCCTCGAGAAAGCCGATATGACGGTCGGCGACGTCGACCTCTTCGAGGTCAACGAGGCGTTCGCAGCGGTCGTGGCCGCCTGGCTCGAGGAGACCGGCGCGTCGTGGGAGGACGTCAACGTCAACGGCGGCGCGATCGCCCACGGCCACCCGCTGGGTGCGACCGGGGCGATGTTGCTGACCAAACTGGCCCACGAACTCGAGCGGACGGGACAGGACACGGCCCTCTCGGCCATGTGTATCGGCTTCGGGCAGGGCGTCGCGACGATCCTCGAGCGAGTCTGAGCGGAGTTTCCCGGCGGTTTTCGAATCGGTGCGGACGGGGCCACGGTTCGGACGGGGACGGGTACGCGGACGTGACATGGGGTCGCGTAGCAGACCGATCCCTCCTCTTGCTTCCAATGTATGCGATCGGACACCTATAGATTTACAATTCTGTATACTATCATGGATAGTATGGAATACCACGATTCCGAGAAAGCGACGGAGGTCGCGGGGCGCGTAGCGGACTTCATGGACGAAGTCGTCATCCCGCGCGAGCGAGAGGCACTCGCGACGGGCGAGGACATCACGATGGACGAGATTCACGAGCTGTGGGAGCTGGCCAAAGAGAGGAATCTGTTCGCGCCGCAGGTTCCCGAAGAGTACGGCGGCCAGGGACTCGACTTCAGCGACATGCTTCCCTCCTTCGAGCAAGTCGGGCGCTCGCTCATCGGTGCGCTCGCGATCCGAGCCAACGCGCCACAGGAGGGGAACATGCACACACTCGAGATGGTCGGCACGGAAGCGCAGAAAGAGGAGTGGCTCCGACCGCTCGTGCAGGGAGAGATCCAGACGGCGTTCGCGATGACCGAGCCCAGGGCCGGGGCCGGCTCCGACCCGAAGATGCTCCAGAGCACCGCCGTCAAGGACGGCGACGAGTGGGTTATCAACGCCCACAAGTGGTGGACGTCCGACGGGCTCGGCGCTGACTATTACTTGGCGATGGTTCGGACCGACCTCGAGGCCCACCCATACGAGGGAACCTCTATCATCATGGTACCGCGCGACGCCGACGGGGTCGAGGTCCAGCGGAACATCCCCCACCTCGGCGGCCACGGCATCACCGAACGCGAGGGCGGCCACGCAGAGGTGAAGTTCGACAACGTCCGGGTCCCCGTCGAGAACACGCTCGGGGAGGAAGGCGAGGGGTTCCGGATCGCCCAGATGCGACTGGGCGGCGGCCGACTCACCCACTGCATGCGCTACTCCGGGATGGCGGAACGCTCGCTCGAGATCGCGAAGGCTTACCTGCAAGAGCGGGACGCGTTCGGCTCGAAACTCGAGGAGAAACAGGCGCTGCGCCACCGCATCGCCGACGCCGAGACGCGCCTGCACGCCGCCCGCTGTATGGTCCGTCACGCCGCGCGCGAACTCGATCGCAGCGACGCCCGCATCGAGGTCGCGATGTCGAAGATGTTCACCGCGAACGTCACCAACGAGACCATCGACCTCGCGCTGCAGTGTCTGGGCGGCAACGGGATCGGCAAGGACCTGCCGATCGCTCACTTCTACGAGAACGTCCGTGCGTTCCGAATCGTCGACGGTGCCGACGAGGTTCACCGCCGCTCGATCGCCCGCTGGGCGTTCGAGGACGTCGACGAAGCCGAGATCGAGAACACCCTGCAGTTCGACGAGGAGCTGCGGATCGCCGCGCTCGAGGAGTAACGCCTTAGAGCGCCTCGTTTCCGACGGCGTCCGCTGGGATTCGTCGCCGCTGGGGACTCGAGGGGCGGGGAATCGAGTTCGATTCTGTGCGTGTCACCACCACCCATAGATATATGGCCATCGATGGGAAAAACGGCAGTATATGAGCCGCGAGAGCGCGTCACGGAAATCCGATAGCGCGGGTCTGGAGAACATCCGCGAGGCATCGGACGCGGTCGAGAAATCCGCGCCGGGGATCGTCCTCGAGAAGGTCGCAGAACGCTGGCGAACGGTCGGTGCCATCGTCATGTTGGCGGTCACCAGCGTCCTGTTGTACTGGATAGACGGCTACCTCTCGATCGATTCGCAGGTGTTCGGCGGCATCACGCTCCTCCTGTTGGGCTACTTCCTCGTAACGTTGCGGACGGACGTCCGCATGGGGTGACGGCATGCGAGCGATGGCAGGCGTTCCCCACCCACTCGCGAACGACTCGGTCGCACATGGCGAGGCGATCGGACCGTGATCGACTGGAAACTAGATGGGTTCGTACCGACCCGACGGCAACCGGCACCGGAGGTCCAAACCGCGAGCGACCGCGGGGTGTTGCTCGCCCGCACCGGGGCGGCGGCGATCGACCTGTTCGTCTGTTACGTCCTCCTCGAGTTTCCCCTGATCTACGTCGCGAGCGTGCTCTTCAACGGACCTTACGAGGCCCTCGGCGGGGCGGTGATCCCCCTGTCGCTACTCGTTCTCCTGCCGCTTTACGCCACGTACTCGTTCACCCTCGAGTGGCGCTACGGCCGGACACCGGGGAAGGTAAATCGCGGTCTGCTGGTCGTGATGACAGATGGGAGACAGTGCACCCTCCGAGCCAGCGCCGTGCGAAACCTGTCTCGATACGTCGACCTGCTGGGCGTCCCGCCGCTGGTGGTCGGTCTCGTCGTTGCGCTTGCGACCGACGGCCGTCGCGTCGGCGATCACGCGGCGAACACGATCGTCGTTCGCTCGACGGCGCCGACCGATCTCGAGACGGCGGTCGCCGCCGACGCGGACGCGAGCGCGGCCGCTCGAGCGAGCGGCGAGGAAAAGAACTGACCCGATTACGCGATCCGGACGCCGGAGTCAGTATCGAACAGTTGGATGTACTCGTCGTCGAAGACGAGGCCGTACTCCTCCCCGTCGCCCTCGAAGTCGGGGCCGGTGACGACGACGATCTCGCCGAACTCGGTGTCGAAGAAGCTGTGGGTCGCGTCGCCCAGCGGCTCGTCGAGCAGGTGCGTCGCCGGGATGCCGGTCCCGGGATCGTCGCTGGTCCGGATGTACTGGGGGCGGATCCCGACGCGGACGCCCTCGTCAGCCCAACCGTCGAGGCCGTCGCGAGCGAGGTCGTACTCGTAGCCGCCGACGTCGAGTTCTGCCGTGCCGTTGACCGACCGGACGTTACCGTCGAAGAACTGGGTGGATGGTTGGCCGATGAACTGGCTGACGAACTGCGAGTCCGGTTCGTCGTAGACCTCCTTCGGTGGGGCGACCTGAGCCAGTTCGCCGTCGTTGATGACTGCGACCCGATCGGACATGGTCATCGCTTCCTCCTGGTCGTGGGTCACGTACAGCGTCGGACAGCCGATCTCGTCGGTCACCTTCTCGATGACCGGGCGCAGTTCGGCCTTGAGCTTGGCGTCTAGATCCGACATCGGCTCGTCGAACAGGAAGATCTCCGGATCGCGCACGAGCGACCGGCCCAGCGCGACGCGCTGTTGCTGGCCGCCCGAGAGATCGGCCGGCATCTTCTCGAGTTGGTCGGTAATCTGGAGCAGTTCGGCGGCCTCCTCGACGCGTGCGATCCGTTCCTCTCGAGAGAATCCGGCGATCTTGAGGCCGTACGCCATGTTCTCCTGAACGCTCATGTGCGGGTACAGCGCGATGTCCTGGAAGAGCAACGCGATGTTGCGCTCCTGGACCGGCTTGTCCGTCACGTCGCGGTCACCGAACGTGATCGTCCCGCTGGTCGGCTTGTTCAGCCCCGCGACACAGCGAAGCGTCGTGGTCTTCCCGCAACCGGAGGGGCCGACCAGTGTGACGAATTCGCCGTCCTCGATCGTGAGATCGACGTCGTCGACGGCGACGATTTCGTTGCCCGATTCCCGATACACCTTCGTCAGGTTCCGGATTTTGATATCTGTCATATGTTAGTATTTCTCGTGGTATTCGTTGTAAAGGTACTGTTCACTCACAGCGCTCTGACCTGGAACCCCTTCAGCAGGTAGCTCTGCATGAAGTAGGCGAACAGGAGCGGTGGGAGCGTCATGGCCAGCGAGATCGCCATCAGGTAGGCGTCGGGCAGGAACTGCGCCTGTCCCATCGCCCGGAGGATTCCGGGTGCGAACGTCGTGGTGTCGGTCTCGGGCAGGAGGATCTCAGCGAACGTGAAGTCGTTCCAGGCGAGCGCGAACGCGAACAGCGCCGCGGCGATGATCGCCGGCCGACACTGGGGCACGACCACGTCTCGAAAACCGCGCCACCGTGATGCGCCATCGACCCACGCTGCCTCCTCGTGGGCCTCTGGGATCGTCATGATGTACTTCCACATCAGCCAGACCGAGAAGGGCATGGAGATCGCAGACAGGGCGATGATGAGCCCGACACGAGTTCTGAGCAGCCCGATGTTCTGCCAGATCTGATAGAGCGGAATTCCGATGACGATCGGGCTGAAGAGATAGCCGATGAGGAGGACTCGAGCGAAGTGCTCCTTGTATGGGAACTCCAGTCTCGCGAGGCCGTAGCCGGCGACCAGCGACACGAGGACGACCGTCACGATGGTCCCGATGGCGACCACGACCGTGTTGATCATGTAGGTGTACATCTCCGGCTGTGTCAACACGGAAAAATTACCGAGTGTGAAGATGTCCTGCGTGGGGAAAACCGTGACAACGTTCTCGACCGTCTCGTAATCGGTGAAAGCCAGCTGGGCGATCCAGTAGATTGGCCAGACGCCGACGAGTACGATGATCGCGGTGCTGACGAGTTTCAGTGCTTCGAAGGCGCGGGTTTCGCTGTCGTAGGAGAGGCCGAAGATGCCTCCCGGTGGTTCGTTTTGGCTCATGTGGTTGTTTCGACCTCCTCGCTGGGATTGAACAGTTTGAAGTAGATGATCGCCGACGCGAGCAAGAACAGGAACATGACGACGGAAATTGCGTTGGCGAGTCCGTAGGCCTGTTCCGTGTAGACGGTCTTGTAGGCCAGTATCGGCAGGGTGGTCGTCGCGTTGCCGGGTCCGCCCTCCGTGAGCTGCCAGATGATATCGAACTTGTTGAACATGAAGACCGAACGGAGCAAGACGACGACCGTCACGATACCCATGAGACGCGGCAGCGTGATGTCTCGGAACATCTGCCATCGGTTCGCGCCGCAGATCTTGGCCGCCTCGTAGAACCGGTCCGGAATCGCGCGCAGTTGCGCGAGCGTGAAGATGGTAACGAAGACGGCGAATTTCCAGGTGCCGATGAGGATCAGCAGTTGCATGGCCCAGTCTCGAGAGCCGAGCGGCGCCTCCTGTGTGCCCCACAGGCCGAACCACTCGGCTCCTATCATCTGGAAGACGCCGCCGGCCGGATCGAAGATCCGCATCGCCACCAGCGAAACGATGATCGTCGGGATCAGATAGGCAGTAAAGACCACCGCGGTGAGCAGTTTCTGCCCGCGGGTGATGCGATTGAGCACAAGCGCCATCCAGAGCCCGACGGCGAGTTGGAGGAGCGTACTGCCGACCATGTAGACGATCCCTCGCCACAGCGAGCCCCAGAACGTGGAGATGTTCAGGACCTCGCGGTAGTTCGAGAAGCCAGCCCACTGCCACTCGGGGTTGAGCGTGTGGATGTTGTGTAACGATGCCCAGAACGCGAACGCGATCGGGAGCGCCGCGATGAGTAGGTACAGGACGATGACGGGCAGAACGGTCGCGACCCCGACGACCGTCTCTCGCCGTACCGGGAGGTCGTCCCACGGAACGTACGCCCTGCCGGTTCGTACCGATTTTCCGGTCTCACTGGCCATATCTGTGTCCCCTCTGCATGTGTGTGTTAATCTCACGGTAGCATATAAACGATTCGCTCGCTCTATCGCTACCCCCTCAAACGTCGGCTAAGGGCCAAACTGACAGCCCGGTAGTAATTCCACTCATCAGGCTAAATTTTGAACGCCGATAGCGTCCGAGTGCGTTCGACCGCGTGCTAAGTTGCGTCTCATCGACTATCCGAACGTGTCCTGGGCCTCCGAGAAGGCCTCTTCGAGTTGTTCGTAGCCCCAGTCGTAGGCCTCCTGAACGGAGTCGGACTCGGTGACCACGCGGTTGATCATCTCGCCGTAGAACCACTGGCGCTGCATGTAAAGCGACTCCGGCGAGGAGGTGTTTGCCTCGTCGACGCTGCCGTAGTGGTTCCCCCAGATCTCGTCTTGAACGTACTCGAGTTTCTCGAGCAAGTGAGGATGCGCCTCGAAGATGTCCTGGTTCTGGAACTCGTCCGATCCGAGCACGTCGGCGTAGGTCGGCAGGAACCGGCCAGGATCCGTCTGGTAAAAGCTGACGGTCCGCTCCATACTATCGGCGTAGAGCCACTCGAACCACTCCTTGGCGTCGCCCGGCCGCTCACCGCCGGCGAAGATGTGATACCCGTCGGGGGCCGGCGAGGACAGCCAGTTCTCGTCCGGGTCGACTCCGTCGAGCATCGGGTACGGGATGACCTCGGTGTTCTCGGCCACCGCGCGCAACTCGTCACTGTCGTTCGCTTCGGCCTGCTGTGCGGTGACGCCGATCGGCCAGCAGTTGAGGTGATAACACTGGCCGTAGTTCCCCTGGACCCAACTGCTGAGCGAACTGGACCAGCCGATGCTCGTCGGATCGGGCGAATACTCGGCGAGGTCCTTGGCGTACTGCAACACCTCGGTCACCGTCTCCTCGGGCCACCAGACCTCGAGTTCCTCGCGGGCGTCCGGATCGCTCCAGCGAAGGCCGATCCCCGAGATGCCAGCGCTCGCTAGGAGGACGAGGAGTTCGTCCTGACTCTTGCCGGTCGGTGCACCGGCGAGTCCGTACCCGCGCATGTTGGGGTACTCCTCTGAATCGTCGATGACCTGTGCGTTCTCGAGGACATCGTCGAACGTCTCGGGTTCCTCGAGTCCGAGTTCGTCGTAGACATCCGCTCGGTACTGGAAGTTAGACACGTACAGCCCGTGTGGGATCTGATAGAGTTCGTCACCCTCCCCGAGGAACGCCTCGGTGTTTATCTCCCCGTTGACTTCCTCGATCGACGCTACCACGTCGTTTACAGTTTCGAGCTGGTCTGTCTCCCAGATATCGGCCACCTGATCGAACGTCGAGGTGTTCGCGTCCGGCGGCGTGCCGGCCTGAATCAACTGCGAGAGTCGCCCCTCCTGCGTTCCGGACATACCGCCCTCCTCGATGTTCATGGCGATGTCCGTCTCGTCGGTGAACGCCGACTCGAGTTCCTCCCAGAGACTCTCCCAGGGACCGGTGTAATAGTCCGTGATGAAGTGGACGCCATCGCTGCCGCCGCCGCCACCTATACACCCCGCGATCGCCGAAGCGATTCCGACACCTGCTCCCGTAAGTACCCGACGCCTGTTGATAGTATCCCGTGTCATTCGGTCTCAAGCCATATTGGCTATTGATAGCATTCCTCCATATCCATATAAACCTCATGTTTTTCCATACGAATTGAGGGGTCGGTTGCAGGGTCGTTTCGGTTCTCCGCTTGCGAGCCGTTTTTTCGAATTCACGCCGGAGAAACGATCCGACACTCACTGCGGTGTGACGGTCTCGGAAACCCAGCCGGTGGCACCGTCGGGACGCGGACCGTCCTTCTCGGGAATCTGCAGGTTCCCGTCGCCGTCACGGGCTCGAACGATTACTTCGTGACGCCCGCCCGCCCCGTACTCGTGGCACCACTGTCGCCAGACGTCCTCGCCAGGAAGGGGATCGGAGAGTTCGGCGTCGACCCAGGTGTCGCCCCCATCGGTCGAAACCTCGACCGCCCCGATACCTCTGGTGCCGGCGTAGGCGTGACCGGCCACCTCGAAGCGGCCACTTCCCAGGGAGTGGGTCTGCCAGAGCTTGGCGACGGTGTTGACCGGGCCGGTGCCGTGCCAGCCCCGGTGCTCCCAGTAGCCCGTGGTGTCTTCGTCGCGAACCTCGATCTCGGTCAGCCACTTCACGTTGATCTCGCCCCAGTGGCCCGGAACGAGCGCGCGAACCGGCGCGCCGTGTGCTCGCGGCAGCGGTCGCCCGTTCATCCGGTAGGCCAGTAGCCCCGACCACAGGGCCTCGAGCGGGAACTCGTTGTAGTAGCCGTCCGCGCCGTGTAAAATGACGCGATCGCCCTCCGGTTCCGCCGCCTCGAGGAGACGCCGGACGGGCACGCCGCTCCAGAGCGCGGTGTCCATCTGCCAGCCGTTGAGCTGGTCGCCGACGCATCGCAGGGTCGCGAACCGGTCCGCTAGGGTCATGCCCTCGATGGCCTCGAAGTCGTACTCTGCGCTCTCGCCGACCGCGCCGGTGATCGAGAGCGACCACTCCTCGCGGTCGACGTCGGGGTCGACGTTGCCGATGTCGACCTCGTAGAAGTCCGTACTGACCAGCGGCTCGAGGCCCTCGACGTCGAACGACTGCGCTTTCGCCTGCTCGAGCAACTCCCGTACCTCGGGTCGGGCGTCCGCTGGGATCTCGAGGGGAGAGGGGAACGATTCCTCGTTGGTTCCGCGGACGAAGAGGCCGAGCGCGCCCACGCCGATCGCCGATCCGACGGCTCCGAGGACGCGCCGCCGGGCGAGCGATCCGGTGGGAGGGTCCTCGCCAGCGACGAGCGCGGTCGTCCCGGCGGTCGCGAGCAGGGCGAATTCCGCTCCGCCGGCCGCGCCGAGCGCCGACAACCCCGAGCGCGTTAGTCCGTACGCGAGGAGGCCCGGCGGGACCGCTCCGAGTGTCGCGCCGAGGACGATCGTGGCGCTCCCGCGAGACAGCACGCGGGATACGGGGCCTCGAGCGAGCACGAACGCCGCGCCGGGTACGGTGACCAGACCGAAGACCGCGCCGGTCGCCGCGATGGCCGTCAGGAACGCCAGCCGATGGCCCAGCGTTCCGAGCTGCGTGATCGCGAAGGTCACGAGGGCGTCCGGGCTGAGCACCACCACGAGTCGATCGAACGGCGTCGCGACGAAGGCCGGCCGTCGACCCACGGACAGGTAGGATCCTCCCACTGCGGCCAGTCCCGCGGCGAACGCGACTGCGACCGCGGGGAGTCGCGGACGCACCCGGGCGACTGCGCCTCGAATGCGTGTCTTCACCATGATAGTTAATAACAATGTTAGCGGCCAAACATCAAAGCTTCGTCCGTGAGTGGGGTATCGGGTTCGAGGCGGGGAACGACCACCGATCCCCGCGATATCGGCGACCTCAATCCGCTTTCACGCCCGCCCGCGAGACTTCGGGGTTGCGTAGCAGCGGCAGCGAGACGACCGTCAGACAACTGAAGACGAGCGCCGCACACAGAATGTAGGTCAGCTGGTAGCCGAACCAGAGGTCCACCGCGGGGATGGCGACGAGGGGCCCGAGGCTGAGGCCGACGTCGCCCATCACCTGGTAGACGCCGCCCATTCGCCCGAGTTCGTCGCCCGGCGTCAGATCGCCCACGATCGCCAACATCGCAGGCGCGGCAGCGCCCATGCCCGCGCCGACGAGAACGATCGCTCCGAGCAGCGCCTCGAGCGTCGGGACGTAGGCGATGATCAGAAAGCCCGCGCCCATCGAGAGGAACGCGGGCACCGTCAGCAGCGTCCGGTCGCTGACCATGTCTGACGCCCAGCCGGTGACGACCGTCATCGACCCCGAGGTGATCACGCCCAGCCCCATCACGATCCCGCTGATGCCGGCCGCACCGAGCGTAGAGAGCTCGAGGCCGTAGTCGCTGGCGTAGCGGGCCAGCGTCGAGAGGACGATCCCGCCCCAGAGAAAGCGGACGGCGAAGTTGCCGTAGCCGATCAGGACGACGGTCGGGTTGGCGGCGAGCAGCGCGGGGACCTCGCGGAGCTTCGCGGCCCGCCCGTCCGCGCCGGCGTGGACGTCGGGCAGGACGAGCGTCGCGACGGTGCCGGCGAGCAACGCGAGGAACCCGGCGGTGAGAAACGCCGTTTGCATGCTCGCGAGATCCGTCAGGAGGCCGCCGAGGACGAGCCCGGTCGGGAAGCCGAGCGACTGGCCCCCGCGCATGTAGCCGACCCACCGGCCGCGGTTGTCGGCCGTCGTGACGTACGTGATCGTCGCGAACGCGCCGATGAAGACGAACGCGCTGCCGACGCCCCAGAACAGCCGCGAGACGACGAATACGACGCCCGGAAGCGACACGTCCCCGAGTATCGGCACCGTTCCCAGATCGGTCGGCGGCGCGTGGAGGCCGACGACGTAGCCGAAGGGGGCCAGCGCCTGCGTGAAGAGGCCGAAGATCATCGGGGTCCGCGCGCCGATCCGGTCGATGATCGTCCCGGCGGGCGTGTTCATGAACAGCCGCGCGATACGGTTGGCCGAGAGGATCACGCTCAGGATGAGCGCGGAGATGACAAGTCGCTCGTCGAGCAGCGGCAGCGTCGGGAACGCGACGCCGGTCGCGACGCCGCCGAAGAACACGCCGGCGATGACCGCCAGCGCGATGGTCCTGATCTCCGCCGTCGAGTAGATTGACTCTTCAGACATCGTCGTGATACCCACCTGATCGCATCTCCGTGTACGGCTCGCTCACGGTTCGATTCCGCGCTCCTCGAGGAGGCGCGCCCCGTTACCGTCGTATGGCGGTTCCATGAGCGTCTCCGCGGAGACGATATCGGCCTCCATGTTGCCCGTGGTTTGTCACTCGAGCTGAAAAATATATGGGTACTGGTAACATGAGTCTCGCTTCGGGGTCCTTCCACGCGGGGGTTGCCTCGCCCGGCGGCATGTGGTGGCGCGCGCTGGCGGCCGACCGAGCGCTCGCGAGGGCGCGACAGCCTCGTGCGAGGGATGAGTGAGCGACGCAGGGAGCGAACGAATCGGTTGGGGAGGGCGTGGCGACGCAGTGGTGCCACGATAGCAGGACACGCCGCACGTGGGACGGTCGTACTCCGGCCGGCGAATTCAGATCGGTCGAGGAGCCCGCGAGAATAGCGTCCGAGAGGGGTACTGTTATGTCAGTCGTCCACAAACCATGACGGCAATGAAACGCGGCCACCGCAGATCCGAGGTGCGATCCGATGCGACGAACCGACGACCGAAAACCACACCCGCTCGAGCCACGGAGGGCCACGATGCCGAATAGACCCATCGAGGAACTCGAGGCGATGGTCGGCGACTCCCGAGCCACCACCGAAAAGTTCCGCATCGAACCCGGCAAAGTCGAGGAGTTCGCCCGAGCGATCACGGCCGACGATGCCGTCTTCCGTGACAAATCGGTCGCCGCCGACCGGGGCCACGACCGCGTCCCTGCGCCGCTGACCTACTCGCAGGTCGCTCGCTTCCCGCGGTACACCCCCGACGATGTCGACGGCAAAGGCTTCGACCTCGCCTTCCAGCCGGAGTACGTCATCCACGGCGAGCAGGCTTACGAGTACGAACGCCCCGTCTACGTCGGCGATGTCCTCGAGGGAACGACCACGCTCGCGGACGTCTTCCAGCGCGAGGGCGGCCGCGCGGGGACGATGACCTTCGCCGTTCTCGAGACCGAGTACCGGACGCCGGATGGCGAACTCGTCCTGATCGACCGCTCGACGGCGATCGAGACCGAAGGAGCGATCGACGACGAGAGCTCGATGGACGACGAGGACGCGGCCGAGAACGACGCCGACGGGTCTGCCAGCGACGAGGGGGCCGAACTCGACAGCGCCACCGCCGACGCGGCCCCCGAGACTCCCGGATCGACAGTCGACGAGTTCGAGCGCGTTCGAACGGTCGACGGACTCGAGCCCGGCGCGACCGGTCCGACGGTCGTCGTCGAGGACCTCGAGCGCAAGCACTTCGTGAAGTACGCCGGCGCGAGCGGCGACTTCAATCCGATCCACTACGACGAGCCCTACGCGACGGCGGCGGGCAACGAGAGCGTCTTCGGCCCGGGGATGTTCACCGCCAGCGTCACCTCGCGGGTCGTCGCCAACTGGTTCGACCTGCGGGACGTGACGAGCTTCGGCGTTCGGTTCCAGTCGAGGGTCTTCCCCGGCGACACCGTCGTCGCGAGCGGCGAAGTCGCCGGGATCGACGCCGATGCGGGCACGGTGGAGACGGAACTCGAGGCGCGGACGGTAGCGGGTGAAACGCTGCTGACCGGAACTGCGACGGCCGACCTCGAGTAGGGAAGCGAAACGATGCGACCGATTTTCCGTCGGCTCGACTACTCCGGCGCGAACACCGGAATCGCCGCCTCGTCGGAGACTCGCCAGAACGTGACGCCGACCGCCGCATCGATCTCGAGGTTGTCGGGATCGGCGTCGAGCAGGGCGAGCAGGCGGGGACCCTCCGCGAGGTCTATCGCGCCGACGATATACGGCGTCCGATCACCGAACCCGGGTTCGCCGGGGACGTGACAGACGGTGTAGGTGTAGATCGTTCCGACGCCCTCGCTGTCCTCGAACGGCGGGTCCTCGGCGCCGCAGACGGTACAGACCGCCCGTGGGTAGAGCTGGCGGTGGCCGCAGTCGCAGGCCTGGTAGCGCAGTTCGCCCTCGAGGGTTCCCTCCCAGAACGGGACCGTCGCGCCGGTCGGGACCGGAACCGGGCCGTCCCACTCCTCGCGGCAGTCCTCGACTCGTCCGGTCATGATTCCCTCCGGAGGACAACGGTACTGCTCGAGGAGAGCACACCGCCGGTACCGTGGGCGACGGCCACCTCAGCGTCGTCGACCTGCCGATTGCCCTCGTAGTCGCCCCGGAGCTGGCGGGCGGCCTCGATGAGAACGAAGACGCCGAAGTGGCCGGGGTGGCAGTACGAGAGCCCGCCGCTCTGCGTGTTCATCGGCAGCTCGCCGCCGGGGGCGGTCGTGCCGCCGGAGACGAACTCGCCGCCGTCGCCCTTCTCGCAGAAGCCCAGGTCCTCGAGGGTGACCAGCGCGGTGTAGGTAAATGAGTCGTATATTTCGGCGACATCGACGTCGTCGTGGGTGATTCCAGCTTGCGCGAACGCCTTCGGTCCCGTCACCGCCGCCCCAGTGGTCGTCATGTCCGGCATTTCGCTGATGTCCTGGCGGTGGGTGCTCGTCGAGGCGACGCCCGCGACGGCGATCTCCGGAACGCCGAGTTCCCGCGCTTTCGCCTCGCTCACCAGCACGACCGCGCCGCCACCGTCGGAGACGAGACAGCAGTCGAGCAGGGTAAAGGGCTCTGCGATCGGTCGGGACTCGAGCACGTCGTCGATCGAAATCGGCTCTCGCTGGGCCGCTTTCGGATTCATCGCGGCCCACTCGCGGGTCGCGACGGCGATCTCCGCGAGCTGTTCCTCGGTCGTGCCGTACTCGTGCATGTGCCGGCGCGCCGCCATCGCGTAGGCACCGGGCGGCCGGAAGAGCCCCGTCGGTCGAACGAAGCCGTCGACGGGATGGGTCTCCGCGAGCGATCGGTCCCGGTCCGGGCCGGTCTTGCTCGTGGAGCCGTAGGCGACGACTACCACGTCCGTCTCCCCACGGACCATCGCGTCACGGACGTGCCCGCAGAAGTGCTCGAACGACGAGCCCCCGATCTCCGTCCCCTCGAGGAACGAGGGGTCGTCGAGATCGAGGTACTCGGACAGCAATAGCGCGGGCATGTAGTCCTCGCCGCCGGCGACCGCGATGCCGTCGACCGACTCGAGGGTGCAGCCGGCGTCCTCTACGGCGCGCACGGTTGCGATGGCGGCGTTGTCCAGCCAGTTCCGGTCGGGCGTCTCGCCGAGCTCGCTCTCGGCGACGCCTACGATGACCGGTTCAGCCACGGGTATCCCTCCGCGCGACACGTTGTACCATGGTCATCCGATATCCGGACCGAACACAAATAGATTGTGGTGAGAAGTAACACACCATTTCCCGAACGGACACCACTGTTGTTTGATTCTACCACATTCGCTACCAACGTAACAGCATCGTGTGCCTCACTCTGCCAAACATAGGTACTATTTTATACCATTCCGTGATACCATGGGACATGAATTTGGCAGACGTTACCGAGGATGGCAGAGAAGGGAACGTGGCCCGCCTCCACGACGAGACAGCCCAACTGCACGGCGACGCCCAGGCCATCGAGTACCACGGACGGGCGCGTACCCACGACGACCTGCGGACCGAAAGCGCCCGGTTCGCCGGCGGGCTGGCGGACCTCGGAATCGAGCCCGGAGATATCATGCTCCAGTACCTCCCGAACTGTCCGCCGTACCTGATCGGCGCGCTCGGTGCGTTCAAGGCCGGTGTCGTCGTCTCGCCGGTCAATCCCCAGTACCGCAAACGGGAACTGACCTATCAACTCGAGGATACCGACGCCTCGGTCGTCCTGACCCACGAGGCCGTCGCGCCCCACCTCGAGGAAGCCCTTGAGGCGATCGACCGGGAACCGGTGATCATCTCGGTCGGCGGCGATAGTGACGACATCCACGCTTTCGACGACGTTCGCGGCGAGGAGCGATTCGTCGAACGGGCCGACGACGACGTGGCCCTCCTGCCGTACACCTCGGGAACCACGGGCAAACCCAAGGGAGTCCAACTGACTCACCGGAACTTTCGGGCCCAGACGTTCGTGACCCTCTCGCAGGAGCAGGCGGTCGCGGACGAGGACGTCAGGAGCCTCGTCTGGCTCCCGCTCTATCACATCACCGGCTTCACGCACACCGCCTGGCAACCCCTCGTCCGGGGCGGCAGCGTCTACCTGCGCAGCGCCGCGAACTGGGACGGCGACGCCGCCATGGAACTGATCGAGACGGAGGAGATCAGCCACTACGTCGGCGTCACCGCGATGTACGTCGATATGATAAACAGCGAGAAGTTCGGGGCGTTCGACCTGACCAGTCTCGAATCGGTCTCCGAGGGCGGGGCGAAGATGTCCGTCGCCGTCCAGGAGGAATTCGAGGAGACCGCCGGCGTCGAGCTGTCGGAGGGGTACGGGCTCACCGAAACCACCGGCGCGACCCACACCCAGAGCGGTTCGACATTCGGCCTCCGCCACGGGACGATCGGCCAACCGACCCGGATGACCGAGGCCGTGATCGTCGACGGAAGCGGCGAGACGGTCGGCATCGGTGAGGAGGGCGAACTCCTGGTGCGCGGCCCGTCGGTGATGAAAGGCTACCACGGCATGCCCGCAGCAACCGAGGAGTCGTTCACCGAGGACGGCTTCTTCCGGACCGGCGATATCGCCCGCCGGGACGCCGACAACTACTACGAGATCGTCGACCGGAAGAAGCACATGATCAACTCAGCGGGCTACAACATCTACCCCAGCGAACTCGAGGAGGTGCTGGCCGAACACGAGGCCGTCGCCGAGGGCGCCGTCGTCGGGATCCCGGACGAGCGGCGCAACGAAGTGCCGAAGGCCTACGTCGTCACCACACCGGGCGTCGAAGCCGGCGAAGACGTCACGGGCGAGGAGATTACGGAGTACTTCCTCGACAAGGTCGCCTCCTACAAACACCCCCGCGAGGTCGAGTTCATCGAGGAACTGCCACGTACTACCTCCGGCAAAATCCAGAAGTACAAGCTCGAGGAGCGAACGGAGGGGTAACGCGTGACCGCCGTCGACGTTTCATAGGTCCTCGCGGGCGGCGGACCGGTCGTCGCTGCCGAGAACCGCGTCGTCTTCTCCATAGATTACGGCGAGGCTTTCTCGAACGAGTAGTAGCGGACGCCGTCGCGCTCCTCGAACTCGACTCTATCCCGATCGTCGAGCGTTCCTAGGGCCCCGAGCGTGTCTAGCAACTGGGCCGGATACCGGACCTCGCCGGCGCGGTTCCGGGTGATCTCCCGGGGCGTCGCCGGCCCGACGGCCGTCACCGCCTCGAGGGTCTCCCCCGTGAGCGATTCGAGTTTCGAGCGCGTGTTCTCGATGGCGCTCGCGTAGTCGGTAAAGACCGGGCCGTGGCCGGGAAAGACCCGATCCACGGCGCGCCCCTCAAGGCGGTCCATCGTGCAGTGGAAGTCGTCGACGGCCTCGTAGGCCCCGTAGTCGATACCGACGTTGATCGCCCCCGATCGGAACGGCTCGATGAGCGCGTCTCCCGAAAAGAGGACGCGCTCGCCGTTCAAATCCGTCGCCAGGGCGGCGTGATGAACCTGATGCCCGGGCGTGTGAATCGGCTCGAACTCTCGACCCGAGACGGTAAACGACTCGTCGAACGCGAAGGGAATCGTTCCCTCGGAGGCGAGCAGGTCGCGGTTGCGCTCGAGCGACGACGTCGCACGCTCAATCTCGCGCTCGATGGCCTCGCCGCGGTAGCCCGCCGAGAGACCGATATTGCGGACGCCAGCGGCGAGGTCGGCCGGATCGCGCTCGAGTTGCTCGAGGACGGGGCGGGGAGCGTAGACCGTGGCACCGGCCTCGCGTAACAGCGGTATCTGTCCGATGTGATCGGTGTGGGGGTGGGTGACGACGACCGCTTCGATGTCCGCGGGATCGTATCCTCTCGTCGCGAGCCCTTCGCGGATCGTCGCTTCGGCGCGCTCTCGAGGGTCTCCGGCGTCGATCAGGATCGGCGCCGGCTCCTCTATGAGGTAGGCAGCGGCGTGTTTCGGCGGCCACTCGATGTCGAAGTCGATGCGGGAGACCTCGCTCGCGGCGCTCGCGCCTCGATCCGTCGATTCACCCATCTCAGATGAGTTCGCGGGCGATCGTTCGCTTCTGGATCTCGTCGGTTCCCTCGAAGATGCGGAAGACCCGCGCCGAGCGGTAGTTGCGCTCGATCGGCAAGTCCTTCATGAAACCGGCCCCGCCGTGGACCTGCATCGCGATGTCGGCCGCGTCGTTGGCGAGTTTCGCGCCGCGGAGCTTCGCCATCGACTCCTCCTTGCGGGCGCGCTCGCCGTTGTCCATTTTCCAGGCGGCGTAGCGGTAGAGCTGGCGGACCTGCTCGATGTCGGTCGCGAGTTCGGCCAGTTGGAACGACACCCCCTGCCGGTGGCCGATTGGCTTTCCGAACGTCTCCCGGTCGCGGGCGTACTCGACGGACAGATCGAGCAGGTACTCGGCCGTCCCGACCGCGCCGGCGGCGATGTTGATCCGGCCGCCGCCGATCCAGTCCATCGCGGACTGGAACCCCTTGTCGACCTCGCCCAGCACCTGCTCCTCGCCGACGCGGCAATCGTCGAGGTGGATTTCGGCGTGCGTGCCGGGGGTCATTCCCATCGCGCGGTGGATCGTCCCGATTTCGTACCCGGGCGTCTCCTCGTCGACGAGGAAACACGTGATCCCGCCGAGGTCGCCGTCTTCGCCGCTCGTGCGAGCGAAGACCATCGCGAAGTCGGCGTAGGGCGCGTTCGTGATGTAGACCTTCTGACCGTTGATGACCCACTCGTCGCCGTCTTTCTCCGCGGCGGTGCCGCTTCGTTCCGAGTCGCTACGCGACTCGCTCTTCTCCGCGCGAGTGTCCATGTGGTGGGCGTCGCTGCCGTGGCCCGGCTCGGTCAGCGCGAAGCAGGTCGTGATCTCGCCGTCCATCAGCGGCTCGAGATACTCCTCGCGCTGGCGCTCGTCGCAGGCGAGCAGAATGGGCGTCGGGCCGCCCGCGCCGCCGAAAATGGCGCTGTGAAAGCCCGGCGGCCGGTTGGACATGTGTTCGCCGACGATGGCGCGGGTGAGGATATCGACGTCGCCGCCGCCGACCTCCTCGGGCATCGTCATGCCGTAGAAGCCCGCCTCGACGGATTTTTGGCGGATCTGCTCGACGATATTTCGATACTCGGGGACCTGCCGATGATCCTCGTCGACGATGTGTTTCTCGTAGTCCGCACCGAGGAACTCGTCGTACTCGGTCTCGAGAGGCGCGACCTCCTGCTTGATGAATTCGTCGAGCGCCTTCTTGATTTGCACCGCTTCGGACGGTTCGCTAAAGTCCATAACTTGCCTTTCATAACGTCCTACTTAAACGTTACCGTGTGACACAGATTCAATCGGCTCGTAATCGATCCGACGGCGCGTATCGGCTAAATTAGCGTCTGAAACGAACGAACGCGATTCGACGGGATTTTTTCGGGTTCGATTTCCGTTCATTAGAGCGGAACAGTTTTACTGAACTTCGTGGAACACGAATTATGGCAACGACACGCACGGACGGAGGAAATCGGGTCGAGGCAGTGGTCAAAACCCTCGATATCCTCGAGGCACTGTGGCAGGCCGATGGAGCCGGCGTAACGGAGCTTACAGAGCGGACCGGACTCGCGAAGAGTACGGTCCACGCCCACCTGACGACGCTGTGCTCGAAGGGGTACGTGGTCCAGAAAGGCAACGAGTACCGACTGAGCCTTCGATTCCTTTCCTTCGGCGAGCACGTCAAACACGCCGAACCACTGTACGAGGCGTCGACCGAGCCCATCGAGGCGCTGTCGGAGCGCACCGGAGAACGGGTGCTCTGTTCGACACCCCAGAACGGCCTCGGGACGGTCATCAACGTCAGGGAGGGCAGCCGCTCGTTCACGAGCGATATCGACGTCGGAACGCATACCTACCTTCACAACTCGGCCGGCGGGAAGGCCATGCTCGCGCACTTTTCAGCGGAGCGAGTCGACGAGATTATCGACGAGTGGGGACTCCCCGTCTTCACCGAGAAGACGATCACGGATCGAGACGCCCTCTTCGACGAACTCGCCACGGTTCGCGAGGAGGGAATCGCGTATAATCAGGGGGAGTATCTCCACGGGGTCAGTGCCATCGCCGCCCCGATTCTGGACAACGACGGGACCGTCTACGGCGCCGTCACCGTCACCGGGCCGGAACACCGACTCGCGAACGAGTGGGAGGAAAACAATCTCGACAACGAACTGTTATCCACGGCGAACACGATCGAAGTGAACGTGATGTTCTCGTAACCGTTCAGTCGAGGCGAACACGCTCTGTCATGCCCGGTCCCCGCTGATCGAGACTTCAGCAGCAGACTCGATCTCGAGTCGCAGATTTGATTACACATGTACGACCGTAATACTGGTCAATTCCGTGCTCGACACGGGTCGGTCCGTCAGCAAACGCTCGAAGACGATCAGTAACGGATGAGCTGGGGCTGTCCACACGGGGGTGGCGTTCATCTGCGCCGTCGACGATCATATCAGCGTGTGGGGACGACCCGGTCGGCCAGAGCCCGAGTTGCATCTGCTCGCATCGTCTCGCTGTTTGGTGAGGCATCGGCCGTTCCCGTTACCATCATACTCCCATTTAATCGGTATTCGCCACGCGATACTTCTCTTATTTTCCGATATTTATATTATTAATGTAGATTATAGTCTCGTGAAAAGTTACGTTGCAACTCGATATGGCGAAATACTGATGGGAAAGGTCCCAGTTAGTATTGTGTATATTCTGAAATGAATCTTGACTCGGGATTCGTTCACGATATCGGGATCGCTGACCGGAAAATATGGGTCACCTACTATCTTCTGCTTCAGGACGCCGAGAAAACCGGTTTCGTGTACTACCGTTTTCACGTTGATGGCTACGGTTCAGTTCTTCTGAGGCGCAAGCATTGGTGATTCGGTCGATTCCGTCAACCGAAACCGCATGAGTCGGAGGTCTTCTGCTTGCGACGTGCGGTGTCAGTTTTCCTACCCCGTAGGTAACTTCACGAAAGCAGCTGAGTTTTCTTGGGGAGTAAGCACATTACTGTGGACTGTACGACCTTAACAAATCATTAAATAGATAATACATAGGAGGAGTGTGAATCAGACCATCCCCCAAATTATATTCAGAGTATGACAAATATGGATTCCGGTCGCGTCTCGAGTGACATACCCACGAGAAACCGATCAAAAATCGAACTATCCCGCAACGAAATCGCCGTTTCGTCATCGACCGTGTTTTTCCACCTGGTACCAGCTGGTCTCCCGTCCGACGACATAGCTAACGACCACCTGTACGACGACGAGCCCGAACAGCGTCAGTGCCACCGGGACGAGCAGCCACGCCAGATCGAATCCCTCGGTGTCGGCGGTGTAATTGTCTATCCCACGGGTTGTGAGCGTGATTCCGTAGATGCCGGACAGCCCCATAGCGACGACTCCGGGGTGAGCGAGGGCGACGAGCACGAGCAGCGGGACGGTCACCGAGAGGAGTGAGCCGACGGCGAACGTCCCCACGAGTGACAGGAGCGAACTCAGAAACGCGCGGTCGCGGAGATTGCGCCAATCGCTGAGGTGGCGATGACAGACGGAGACGTGGCCGGATATCCAGCGGACTCGCTGGCCCCACCAGTCACGCAGGGTGTGTGCCGCCTCCTCGTAACAGGGATAGTACAACAGCTCTCGAACCGAGCAGTTGGCCTGATGACACCGATGGGTGAAGTCCATATCTTCGGTCAGCGTCTCCTCGTCGAACAGGCCGACCTCGTCGAAGACCGAGCGCTCTATCAGAACACTGCGTGTGCCGACGATGCCGAGTCCGAGGATAGTCCGAGCGAGCTTCTGGGGTAGGAAAAAGAGCAGCAGGTACTCGTAGTATGCCATCGATTCGATCCGTCCCGTCGGTCGAGGGAGGCTCCGAACCCGCGCGATGTCATGATCTCGTAACGCGGCCATTCCGTGGGCGATCAGCTCCGGGTGCGGTTCCTGATCGGCGTCGAACATCGCGATCACGTCGGCATCGCTGCGGTCGATGGCGTCGTTGAGCGCGCCCGCCTTCGATCCCGGCCGACGGTTTTGAATGTACTCGACTCGGTCGTGTTCGGCGGCCAGCTCGGCGGCTCGAGCGAGAGAGGGCTGATCGTCCGGTTCGCAGATGATCGTGATAGCGAGGTCCTCGTAGGTCGAAGCCACGAGATGTTCTACCGACCGGTGCATCACGTCGGATTCGTCGTGAACGGGGACCACCGCCTCGACGGACCGGCCCGCATGGACCAGCGCGTCGGAATCCTCTCGGAACAGCCCATAGAGATACAACAGCAACGAGGCCGCGAGGATTACGACGGCGACCGCGAACCACACGCGTACGTCGAGGACGGTGTCGAGGAACCAAAACGGGTGTGCGAACACGATCTCGAAGAACGAAGTCACGTGCTCGACGACACGGAAATCGCCAAGCAACGCTACCGCCGTGAGAACGGCGATACCAGCGGCTGCGAGGTATCGGTGGAGGGACGTCATACCCCAGAGTTGTGATAGCAATACTATAAACTTATAGGTTCAATTGTACGTCCAGAAATCCGGTACGAATCACAGTTTCGTGAGCCGTTCGAACGTCAATGACGGCGATACAGGTTGTCCACGATAACAGCGGCGATGCCGCCACCAACCAGCATTGGGAGCCAGTAGGTCGCTCCCCGATAGATGACGACGGCAGCCGTCGCAGCCGTCGTCGCAACGCCAGTCGTAGAGACGACCAGAACGATAAACGCCGTCTCGACGCCGCCGATACCGCCCGGAAGTGGGAAGATCCCGGCGATACTGGCGACTGGCAACACCACGAGCATCGCCACGAAGGGGACGGTAACACCGATCGACGCCAGCGATATCCATAGACAGATCGCCAGCGTGAGCCACCCGGCACACGAGAACAGTCCGGCCAGAACGAGAAGTCGCCCATTGCTGGCGATTCGGTCGATAGAAGCGAAAAATCCGTCTATGCGGTGCTCGATGTCCGCTCGAGTCGGCGTCTCAATACGCGGGACGGTCCGACCGATCCAGCGGGTGATCGGCGGGATTACGGAGAGGACCGTCGCCTCGATCCGATCGCGGAATCGCCATCCGAGCGTGAGCGCGAGACCGAACCCGGTCAGGAGCACGACGACAGTGAAACTGGCGAGGAGGAGGTTTTGATCGAAGTCGAGTCCACGCAGGGCGAACAGACCGATACCGACTATCCCCATGCCGATCGAGGGGAAAAAGTGCAGCGTATCGACGCTTGCGATCGCGGCCAGTCCGTTCTCGTACTCCGTATCTGCGGTCTTCGAGATCAAGAACGCGCTGATGGGTTCACCGCCGGCCTGTCCGAAGGGAGTGACCTGATTCGCGAAGGTCGCAGCGGTGAATACGACGATCGACTGGACTCGAGAAATCGGCGTTCCCATCGCTCGCAAGACGGTGTGCAGGCAGAGTCCCCAGGCGGTGAGCCAGAGCGGAATGAAACCGAGCAAAACGGCGATGACGGCTGGCTGGGCTCGCCGGAGTTGTGCAACGATCCCGTCGATACCGACGACCCACAGCATCAACGCGAGGACGAGTCCGGCACCGACGAAGCCGATGAGGATGGACCGCCACTCGAGTAGCCTCTCAGTTTTCATTGAAGATTCTCACCAGATACCGGCGAGCGTACAGCGCTTTCTAGCGGTGGATTCTCACTACTCACAGTCGGTGAGTGTCAGCACCCATCTCTTTCGACAGTCGACGGGTTGGCAGACGTGTGCTGGATGCCCCTCTGTGTCGACGTAAATCTCGGCCCTCGAGCGATCTGTGGTCCGATATGTGCACCAGACGGGTGCGAGAGGACGCTGCGTATGTATCCACGAACCGAACAGTTCCCATATTCAGCCGATAGGACGGGTCATATTTAAAATTGCTTGGTCCGTAAATCGCTGTAGGAGCTATGGTCTGGATGGTTTCACGTTCCGGATTGGGGAGCGACGACGAGGCTGTCCTCGTCGCCGACGACGGGCTCGGATACCAGATTTCACTTTGACTCCTCGAAGTGCTCGAGGACCGCATTCGCGGTGACGACCCTTGGTAGTATTCGATACCGAGTACGGCGCGCCGGCCGAGGAGGTGCCGGTCGTCTGTACCGAGTTCGGTTGGGTCCAGACACCGACGATCACTACGCCGGAACTACCTTTACATCGACTCTGGTTCTCACGCAGTTACAGTTGACCGATGACTGCCAAGTAGTTCATCTGTACTTACCGGTCCCATCAACATTTGTTAGCCGATGAGAATTTTTATAGATCCGATTTTAACAATATGCTCAATGTTACATCGTGAAACAGAAAGCGATGGTGGCTCACCAGCGGGATGGTAGCCGAAACTCCGTAAAGTCTAGACCCACAACCGAAGATATGGAGCAAAGGGAATACGCGATCCTCGCGGTTATCGCGCTTGCGACGGTTGCGCTCGGCGCCCTCACGACATCGGAACCCTTGTGGGCGTTCTTCGTCGAGAGTACGCGCCAATTCCTGACCACGACCGCGGCAATGGCGTGGATCACGTGGTGGGCGCTCGTCATCGGATTCGCGATCGCCGGCGGCGTCGAGGCCTGGACGTCCGATGAGGAGGTCTCGGACCTATTGGAAGGCCACGGCCTCCGAGAAATCGGGTACGGGTCGCTGTTCGGGTTCGTCTCCTCGTCGTGTTCCTACAGCGCAATCGCCACGGCGAAGAACCTCTTCAAGAAAGGTGGGTCCGCTGCAGCGACGCTCGGCGCGTTCATGTTCGCATCGACGAACCTCGTCATCGAGATCGGCATCGTCATCTATCTCCTGTTGGGTTGGCAGTTCCTGGTCGCCGACGTCGTCGGCGGGTTCATGCTTATCGGTCTGATGGTGGTCGGCTTCGTGTATCTCACGCCCGACGAGGTCATTGAACGGGCCAGAGAGAATGTCCAAGACGAGAACGACTCGACGGTAACGGACCCCGTCTGTGGAATGGAGATCGACCCTAATGAGGCGGACTACTCCACCGAACACGACGGTCGGACGTACTACTTCTGCTCGGCGTCCTGCAAGGAGAGCTTCGACCCCGAGGAGGTAAACACCACTATCCGCGAGCAGGCGACATCCCTGTCGGGCTGGAAGGCGCTCGCCGACAAACAGTGGTCGGAGTGGGGAATGCTCTGGGACGAGATCGCCATCGGATTCATCTTCGCAGGTCTCATTTCGGGGTTCATCCCCGAAAGCGTCTGGACGAGTGTCTTCTCGGGCCCGACGCTCGGCTTGCCGGTGTACGTTTTCTGGACGGCAGCGCTTGGGGCGGTCATTGGCGTCGCCACGTTCGTTTGCTCGGTCGGGAACGTCCCGTTTGCCGCCGTCCTCTACGCGAACGGTCTTCCGTTCGGATCGGTGCTCTCCTACATCTACGCGGACCTCATCGTCCCACCGATCATGGACGCCTACCGCGAGTACTACGGTACCGAATTCGCGGCGATCCTCTCGGGAATGATCTTCCTCTCAGCCGTGCTCACGGGCTTCGTTATCCACTTCATCTTCCTCGGGGCGGGCGTCATCCCGTCTGCCTCGAGCGTCCAGATCGCGGAAGTGAGCATCGAGATGAACTACAAACTGGTTCTGAACGTGCTCGCGACGATCTTCTTCCTGTTCCTCTACTGGCTCCACCGCTCGGAGTCGACGATCGACGAGGGTGACCATAGCGAGCACGTCCACACCGCGAACTAATTGCTCTCTACCTCCCGTACGCCCGTTGTAACTGGTGAAGACATACGCTGACTCATAGCGGAAGCAGACCGACTGCCTCAAGTCGCGATCTCGACGCGGTTCGCTCAATAGAGAGAGTGCCATAACATCTATTCTCCAGAGCGGTCGACGACGAGTTCACCAGTTGAATGAGTGTCGGTTCGGGATACATCAAACAAGAGCAGATGATGAAAGCCGGCATCATTCTCAACATCGTAATGACCACTGTACTGACCGGCCTCATCTGGTTCATGTTCCAGTTCGTCTGGCCGACAGTCCTCTGATAAGCGGCAAACAGCACTGGTTTCGATCTGGTCAACTATTACCGATCGTAAATGGTATCGAATACATGGAGCGTCTCTCCATCTACAACGGATTATTTGCCATCATCGGAATACTATTTGGCTTGAACGCGCTCGCCCTGTTCGTCACTGGAGAGTGGGGACTCCCCGCGCTCCTGGTCGCGGTCGGTTCAGTCGTGATGATCACTGGCGCCGTGAACGAGTTGGTATCGACCGATCCACCTGCGCTCGAGATCTCTTCAACCGAGCTCCTCGTGGTATTCGTCGGTGGCTGTATGATCCTTATCGGCACTGTCTTGGAATTCCGAGTGTAGGTTGTTACTCGTCGTCGATCGATTCCGTTCGGATATAGTACGGCCACTCCCAGTCTTGAACCCACTCCGTGGGCGCATCGCGGGACCGTAACTGGTTCGCTTCGTACGATTTGTCCGAGAAAACGGTTCCATCTTCGTCAGTTCCCCTCATGTGGAACGACGTATGTCATCGAGTCTCGATCTTCTGCGGGAATCAGGTGCTTTTCTTCTCCGTCGTGGACGTGCCCCGGTGAGTTGAACCACTCCTGCGGTTGAACGTAACGGCTATTTCTGAATTAGTGTTGTCATGGTGATCGTAATGCCGTGATTGTTTCAAACGCTCGAGTTGACATAACTACCGAGGACACTTTCCACGCCTGAATTTTTCCCACTCACTTACGGCGTTCGTCGAACACCGTTCTGATCACCCGACTCGAGCAGTATCCGCAACTCCGGCGACAGCTACTCTCGACCGCTGGTTTCGGCTTTCTAAAGAAAGAGTATTTACCACGTTGCGCGATAAACGGGCATATATCGTCTCTCACTCACATGAGCCAAGAGCAGGTCACCGTCGACGCGGATGATTCGGGCCCGCTAGGCACGTTCAGACAGTTCTTCGCCTTGGAACGGGACGTCTTGGTCCTCTCGGCGGCGATGTTCGCGTTCAGTCTGGGCTTTCAGATGACTAGCCGCTATCTTCCGGAGTACATGGCAGCACTCGGTACCAGCGGCTTCGTTATCGGTCTCTACGGGACGGTTGGAAACGTTATCTCGGCAGTGTATCCCTACCCCGGCGGCGCCGTCTCGGACCGCATCGGCTCTCGATACGCGCTCACACTGTTCGGCCTGCTCTCGACCCTCGGATTCGTCGTCTGGCTACTCGCTCCCTCCGTCGGCACGATCGAAATCGCGGGCGTGACGCTCGAGCCGTGGGTCTGGATTTTCGTCGGATTACTGCTCGCACAGGCGTGGAAGTCGTTCGGCCTCGGTGCGACGTTCGCCGTCGTCAAGCAAGCGACCGATCCGTCGAAACTGGCCGCAGGATTCGCGAGCACCGAAACGTTTCGTCGGACCGCCTTCTTTATCGGTCCCGTCCTCGCGGCCGTGCTGATCGGCCTCTTCGCCGAGTTCACGGTGAGCTTCCAGTACGTGCTCGCGGTCGCGGCCGTCTTCGGAGCTATCGGCACGGTCGTGCAGCACGTCCTCTACGACGCCAGTGAGGACACGATCGGTGACAACTTCGAAGGCCTCGGCCAGATTCGTTCTGATCTCCGCGAGATGCCGGACACGCTCCGGCCGCTGCTGATCGGGGACACACTCGTGCGGTTCGCCAACGGCATGGTCTACGTGTTCTTCGTGCTCGTCATCACGCAGGTCTACGAGGTCGGCTTCGAAACCACACTTGCGCTCGGCCAGTTCTCCTACGCGATCGACCTCTCTCCGGCGGCGTTCTTCGGCTACCTGCTGGGCGTCGAGATGCTCGTCGCGCTGGTGACGATGGCGCCGGCGGCAAAACTCGCCGAGCGAATCGGCCTCAAACCCGTCGTCGCCCTCGGATTTCTCGTCTACGGGACCTTCCCCATCGTCCTCATCGCCGGTCCCGAGGTGCTCGCCCCGGCGGTGGGGCTTCAGTGGGCGATAATCCTCATCTTCGCCTTTTCGGGCCTTCGGTTTGCGGGCCTGCCGTCCCACAAAGCGCTCATCGTCGGTCCCGCCGAGCAAGACGCCAGCGGTCGAGTCACCGGTGCATACTACCTTCTGCGGAATACGATCGTTATTCCGAGTGCGGCACTCGGAGGGTACCTCTGGGACTTCGTTAGCCCCGAAATCGCCTTCACTATTGCGGCGGCGGTCGGTGTCGTCGGGACGGGTTACTTCCTCATATTCGGCGAGGAGTTCGACGCCTACGCCTGACTTTCGAGACGGTCCGGTCAGATATCACTTAGACAACCGTCGTATAGTTTCTACCAGGCGGAGTAGGCCGAAGCGGTTCACGTTATATGTGAGAATAATGTGGTACACGAGGAAGGAGGTCTCATCGTACTGAACGTACGGGGTACTGTAGTAGGGTACTTTCTATCCACGCGTCCTGCGAGACGATATGCAAGGACTGCGCTGGGTTCAAATGACCGAGGAGGAAGTCGACGAGTTCCTCGGTCGAGGTGGAACGGGCGTCGTTTCGTTCTCGACGGATCCCGATGAGCCGCCAGTATCGATACCTATTTCGTACGGATACAGTGCGGACGTGAATCGCTTTTACTACCGCCTCTCGTTCCCGCGAGACAGCAGGAAAGACGAGCTCGTCGAAAAACCGATCGCGTTCGTTGCACACGAGAAGACTGACGACGGATGGCAAAGTGTCGTCGCCACCGGTCGGCTCTCGGACATCGCCGACGCACCGTACGACTCGGCCGAGATACAGGGAATGTGGTCGATTCAAATCCCGCTCGTCGACATCTTCGAACGGCCGCCGAAAGAAACGACGTTCCGGTATTTCAGCCTCGAGCCGGATACGATGACGGGGAGAAAAGAGGTGATTAGCGACACGTAACGACAAAATCCAGGTGTAATGACCTACCAGCCGGCTTTATGATGCTCAATGGGGCCGACCACCAACGGGTCGGTCGATTATACCATAGAAGGTTGTCATTACGGATGTCACGCGATGCCATTTTTTATCGTTCGACGTGGATACCGTCCCCGTGACGGACGTTCATGTCTTTCTCTCGGTCGGTATCGCGCTCGTCGGTTCGCTCCTGCTCGGCGAACTCTTCGAACGCGCGGGTGAGCCGGTCATCCTCGGAGAGATCGTCGTCGGGATCGTCCTCGGGACGTCCGTTCTGGGAATCGTCGATCCGTCGGGGCCGTTCTCCCTGCTCGCTGCGATCGGATCGATGCTGTTGCTGTTCGACGCGGGCTACGAGGAGATCGATCTCGCTGACCTCGAGCGAGGCGGTGGGTCCGTCGCTGTCGTTGCGCTGTTCGGTGTGGGACTTCCCGCGGCTGCTGGCGTTGTGGTCGGAGTCATCTTTGGCTACTCGCTCGCTGCGAGCGGTATCCTGGCGATCACGATGGGTGTCACGTCGGTCGGAATCACCGCACGGGTGTTTCTCGATCTCGACCGACTCGAGACCCGATACGGCCTCCATGTCGTCGGCGCCGCAGTCACCGCAGAAATAGTGGGTCTCGTTTCGTTTTCGCTGTTGCTCGCGACAGTCCGTGCAGGTGGAACAATCGCACAGTACGGGAGAATTGTCGGTCTCGTAATCGCGTTTTTCCTCGGTGCGATCCTCGTTCAGTGGCTGCTGATCGATCGGTTCTCGCAGCTACTCGCTCGCTTCGAGCAGACGGCTGCCGATTTGATCGGCATTATGGGCATTCTATTTCTTTTCGGTTACGCCGCCGACGTCGCGGGCCTCGACGTGATCGTCGGCGGGTTGGTAGCCGGGTTGCTCGTCGGCGGTCAGGATCGATTTCGGGAGTTGGAGATTCGAGAAGGAATATCCGGAATCGCATACGGCGTGTTCGTCCCCCTATTCTTCGTGAACGTCGGAGCGCAGTTGGATCCGGCCGTCTTCCGTCAGTTCGATCCCCTCGTGGTGACCGTCGTTGTCGTGGGAGTGCTGGTGAAGATTTCTGGGAGTTACATCGGCGCACGGCTCGTGAACCATCCGTCCAACGAAGCGTTGGTCGTCGGCGTCGGCATGCTTCCTCGTGCTGGCGTCGAGTTGGTCGTCATTACGGGTGCACTCGCCGCGGGGATCATCGACGAGCGGTTGTTCTCCGCGGGACTCGGTCTCGTCCTCGTTTCGGTGCTCGCGACGCCGCCGCTCCTTCGGAGGGCCGCGGAACGAGTCGACTGATAGGCCTCGAGTGCGTCTCGAACGAAACATCGAATTCGGATCCCGCACTATCCGACGGTTGCGCCGGATACGACAGCTCGGTTTCGTCGCTCGTCCGAAATCTCGATCGCCCTTTCGTGCCCAATCGGGCACGGATACCTACCGGACGAACGTAACGGGTACCGGTGCTCGTTGGAATACCATCTTCGCGACGTTTCCAACGAGAAACTGGCGGGTTACCCCCTCACTGTGCTTTCCGTGGCTACCGAGTACGACCGTATCGTAGTTCTCCGACCGTTCGACGATCGGTCGAACGGGATGACCGATTTCGACGATCGTATCGCAGGTTCGGTCTCGTCGTGCTGCGATCTCGCGTGCTCGCTCGAAGATGGGTTCGGCGCGTTCGTGAGCCGCTTCCTCGAGGTCGTCTTCGAGTGCGAGCGCGACCGCTTGCCCCATCATCATCGTCGGACCACCAACGGAATGGAGCACGGTAACATCGGCATCTGGATGGTTCTCGAGAGCGTACTCGAGCGCCCGTTCAGCCATCTCGGAGCCGTCCATGGGAACGAGGATACGTGAAATCATGCCGTCGTTACACCGTGTCAGCGAATAAGTGTGGGGGGATATTCCATTCGGGAAGGTACGTTTCGATGGTCGTCACGTAATTCCCGGAACGAGCAGGAAGAAGCCGTACGCCAGTACCGTCGACATCGACGGCCCGATAATCCACATCGAAACGTACCTGATGACGGCCTGTGGCCTGAACAGTTCGTCCGCCTCGAGTACTTCTTCGGGTTCTGGTTCGCCGATCGGCGGCAGTTCCTCGTGTTCGTCCTCGACCGTTAGCGCTCCTGGGACGATTTCGGTACTTTCTGTCTCGCCAACGAGTGCTTCTCGAGCGGTGATCGGTCGGGTTGCTCTCCCCCAGCCGAGTCCGACGATCGCCATGACCGAGGCCATGACGAGGCTGATCGGGATGCCGATGTACGAGAGCGCAGTCGTGATCGTTGCAGCCGTAATCATGACGATCAGGGCGGCCAGAAGCGTGATATCACTGAGATCGCTTCCGACCGATTCCATCGTCCTGCGGGCGATCGTGAACCCACCGAGACCGATCGCGAACGTCGCGATGACGATTGCAGGGCCCGCCGTCAGCGCTCCCCCGCTCACTAGCGGTGCGGCCGCATTCGGGACATTGCTCGCGCCGGCACTGAACGCCATATAACAGCCGGTGACAATGACTACCGCCGTGGTGGCGACTTCACGCCAGGTCGTGTTTGGGCCGAGAACCGGCCGTGGAACCGCTCCATCACGGTCGAGAACGATCAGTGGCCCATCGGAGTTTTCGATCTGAACTCGTCGACTTAACGCGGGGTAGACGTATCGACCGATCGTCGCCCCGATCCAGAAGCCGGCGATAGGAGCGAAAATCCACCACGAGATGATCCAAACGACGGTCTGATAGTTCAGCGAGTTCGTCGCTAACCCGAGCCCCGCGATCGCTCCAACGGTCGTCATCGATGTCGGTACGGGGACGCCGAAAACGTTGGCGAGCAGGATGCCAAGCCCGATGAAAAACAGGATGGCGATACCAGCCGAAAGTGAAATCTCGATTGTGATTATCCCCTCAGAAAGCGTATCTATCACGTTTCGACCGACGGTCCAGCCACCGAGAAAGACAAAAAACGTCATGATTCCCGCCGCAGTCGCCTTCCGTATCAGCCCAGCACCGACAGCGGGCCCCCACGCGATGCCAGTTGACGATCCGCCAATATTGAATCCCACGAATATCGATGCAGCGATACCCGCTACCAGCATACCCGCTACCATCTGGAGGGACTACAATCGTGCCCAATAAAAAATTATTTAGCCAATATTATTATTTATTTTGTGTTATATTTACTTCATCTATGACATACCTTCTTGATTAGTGAACGTCGTTGCGTACTCGCGAACGTCGGTGGATCGGTAACAGCGTCGAACGGATCGGTCGTGCCACGAACGGTTTGGTCGTGGCCGATCGACTCATTAGAGTCATTTATCCACAATCACACTCCTCGAGAAACGGGGGCTGACTGGGTTTGTTACTGGCCCCTATCCGAGGGATACTGCCAGAACGAGTACGAGCAAAAACGCGTGCCACCCGATGGCGGAAGCCACGACCACTGGGTCGGTCGGCGAGCGCGGTGGATTACGGATCATGGCATCATACATAAAGAACGTTGCGACGAACGATCCGAGCAGGAGGCCCGTCTGGAACCCAAACCCGATTACTATGCCGGCGAGTATCCCTCCGATGACGCTTCCAGCGACACCGACGATAATTTTGTCGTAATAATCAACCATCGGATATCTCCACCGTTCGCACTGTACGACGGCCAGTGAGATCAAACCCTCGCACGTAAATAGTTGTTATATTACCTATCGTGGATGGCAAATACCAATTACGCCGGTGAAAGGCTTGCAGTCGTCAGCCCTAATCCACAGATTTCGGTCAGGATCGATGCGGTTCCACAAACGTTCCATTGCGACTGTCGAAGCCGAGCAACGTGTAGTTTCCACGGTCACGCTTGAACAGCGGCCTTGGCTCGTGTGGATTCTGATCCAGATCGCGTTACGCGCCTTTCACGTGCCCAATAGTTATTCTGAGTGCCGGTGTACCCCGAGGTCATGGTCAACCAACGACCGAACGTTCTCCTGATCCACGGCCACGATATCGGTCGGTATCTCGGTTGTTACGGTGTGGACATCGAGACGCCGAACGTCGATTCGATAGCGACGGACGGAGCGTTGTTCGAGCGCCACTTCGCGACCGCCCCGCAGTGCTCGCCGAGTCGTGGGAGCCTCATGACCGGCCGTATACCGCACATAAACGGTCTGATGGGGCTCGCACACCAGAACTGGGAGCTTCACGACGACGAACGGATCCTCCCGCAGTATCTCAGCGACGCCGGATACGAGACGCACTTGTTCGGTCTCCAGCACATCACCCAGGATACGGATCGACTTGAATACGATCACGTTCACTCAGAGGGGAACCTGTATCCTGGCGTCTCCCCGTCGGTCCACCAGGCCAATCGAGCCCGTAACGTCGCGTCGGTCGTCACGTCGTTTCTGGAAAAATCGGCGTATGACGCCCCATTTTTCGCGTCGGTCGGCTTCTTCGAGTGCCACCGGGTCGAAGAGGAGAACGGTCGGTTCGGATTCGATGCCGACTATTACCGGGGCGACGAACCGGAATCGGTCCGTCCACTCCCGTATCTCCCGGACCGACGCGGAATTAGACACGATCTCGGAGAAATGCACGGCATGGTGTACGCCCTCGACGACGCAGTCGGGACCATCCTCGAAGCGCTTGCTGCCGCCGGTATCGAAGAGGAAACGCTCGTAATCTTCACCACAGAACACGGTATCGCGTTTCCGCGTGCGAAAGGCACATGCTACGACGCAGGACTCGAGGCCGCGCTGGTGATACGCTATCCGGGCGTTGTCGACGCCGGCGTGCGGTACGAGGACTTGATGAGCAACATCGACGTATTACCGACGATCCTCGATCTCGTGGACGTAAACCGTTCCGAGTCGATTGGCGGTCGAAGCGTTGCCGGCCTGATCGCTGATACTGAAACGGGCTACAACGAGCGGGAGCGGATCTTCGCAGAGATGACGTGGCACGACGTGTACAATCCGGTCCGTGCAATTAGGACCGGACGCTACAAATACATTCGAAACTTTTGGCATCTCCCGACAGTCTACCTGTCGACGGATATTTTCGCGAGCGAGTCCGGCCGCGAAGTTCGCGAAACGGACGGAATCCCGTCCAGAGAGTACGAAGAACTCTACGATCTCCGAGATGCTCCCCAAGAGGACGACAACGTCGTACGCGAACCTCGCTATCAAGACATCAGACGGGACCTCTCGAAGCAACTCTACGAGTGGATGGACGAAACAGGTGATCCGCTCCTCGATGGACCCGTCGTTCCGGGCGACTATGAAGAAATTTTGTCGTGGCCACACGACAGTTCATGAGTGATCGTCGGGTGAGCATTCGCGGGACAGAGCCGCCGGTACCGCCAGTACGAATCCGGTCGCAGTGAGAGAACTGCCTCCTCCATAGATGAGCAAGGCCAGCGACTCGAGATCAAGCCTCGAGGCAATTCACTCAACCAATTATACGGGATTCTCTGTGAATCCTCGTGTCGGATGAACGGAAGATTACGACCTAACGCTGCTGTCACAGTCTGCAAGGCATCGACGGATCAGTCCGCCGACCAACCAGTAGAGCAAACTTCTATCGGCTCTGGATCGTACGACTCGATATGTACGTTCAACGGCTGAAACGTCTGCTCGAGTTCTTCGTTATCGGCATCGTATTCGGTGTGACAGAAGACCTTCTCGCTGTCGTCATCGCAACGGATGCTGCGGTAACGCCCGAGGTGCTCGTCGTCGTCGTGTTGATCGCAATCCCGTTCGCGATCATTTCGGAACTCGTTGTCGATCACCCGCAATTTATCCACTTTGAACGACTGGCTATCCTACTCAAGCGAACGCTCCCGGGCGGCTCCGCCAATGAATACCATTTGAAACCGCGGATTCATTCGGACGGACATCGTGATACCGTTCTGTCGCCGAAACACCACTATCACCGCTGTAACCTCTGTGGAAGCGACTTCGATACCGGTACACAACTTCACGAACACGTCGAGCGGCGTCATCCCAAACAGGACGTGCGGTGGTGGGTCGTCGCGGAGGACCCCGCAAAAGAACTCCGGTTTTCTCCGGAGTGAGCATATTTCTACAGTGCATCGTCCGGTCGTCTCCAGATCTCAAGACTCATTGAAAACGTATTTTCGATCATACTTTGGCGTGAAATACGTTATCTGTCCTCGGGTTGTGGTCCGCCGCCTGTCTGGGCTTCTTCTGCGTCACCCCAGCCACCGGCGTCGACGACTTCGAATAACTTCCCCCAGTTTTCGTCCTGGCTACCTTCCGGTAGTTGATCACGGAGTTGCTGAAAGTCAGATTCCGGAACCTGCGTGTGGACGAGATCGAGTATTACCCGAGCGTGGTAGGCGGCGTCCGATCGATCGGCCGCTTCGATTTCACTCACCCGTGAAACGAACTCTTTCCAGTCGAATCGCTGGCCGTGTTCGTGGACGGCACCGGTCATGTACCAGCGAATCTCCATCGGGAGCGACGCGGCGAGATCTTCGGCCGCCCCCGCCGGAATCCGCTCTCCGAGCGTCATGAGCGTGGCTCTGATCGCGCGAACCGTTTCACCCGTGCCCGGTAGCTCGAGGCGATGTTGCACCTGTCCGGTGAATTCATCGAAATTCATGGCACGAAGACCCAACGCCGCTCAGGCGCATAAAACCCGACCGTGAGTACAGGTGTGACACCGTCAGGAGATGAGAGGAGGCCGACGAACTCGACGCGGACCTCGTCGCGATCGGCGACGAGGGACAAAACCACCCGCGGTCTGGAAAGATCGGTAGCGTCGACGAGCGTATCGTCTGTACGACGGATTGAACGGTGCCGACAGCGTGATCGATCGTATCGTGTTTGTACCCATCGGCCTGTCTCGCGGTCGAGTGGCGGTTAGCCGTCCGTTCGTGTGCTCTCCTCCAGTTCCGTCTCGAGGGTGAGCCACCAGAGGTGCCACCGGTCTTCGACACTGTGATGCTCGAGGATTCCGTCTTCGACTCGCTCGAACAGCTGTTCGAAGAGCGCGTCGACAGAAATGTCACACTCGTCGGCAAGGTATTGTGTGTTCACGACGGGAACGGGAGCGGCCCGGATCACATCGACGATTTCTTCGGTCGATACCCGTTCTATATCGGCGTCCGCGCCGGAACCTGTCTCCGGGCGCGAAGCGCGTTCATCTGTCACGCGCTTCGTACTCGGTCGCTGGTAATGAACCCAGTGGGTGACACTCGCGCGGAATTCACGCTTGCGACAAATGTCACGGTCGGAGCGAGAGAGAATTATACCGGAGTTAGTCGTACACCGATTGCCATGACAGCAGTCAAAATCATTCGCGTGATGGGAACGTCAGAAGAATCCTGGGAAGACGCCGCTCACGAAGCGTTCCGCGAAGCGAGCCAGACGGTCGACGACATCTCCGGAATCAACGTCGAGCGCTGGACGGCTACCGTCGAAGATGACGAGATTGTCGAGTACAAAGTCACGACCGAGATCGCGTTCCCAGTCGAGTACTGATCGATAGCAGTGTCTCCCCCGTCCTAAACGGCATGGGGACGACTTCCGAGGAACACACTTCCTCGAGCCAGTACGTCGCACGGCTTGAGTCAGTAGTGCCGGCCAAATTGAACTCACGGGACCGGGGTCGAATCGAGCCCAAATACCCCAGCGAGTTTCTTGTATTCTCGAATTGTTCTCCCGGTATGGGAATACACGTACTCGTCCCACTCGACGGGTCGCCACAATCGTGGGCCGCGTTCGACCACGCAGTTGCGACGTACGACGAGGGGACGATCACGGCGCTCCACGTCGTCAACCCGATGGCCGGCGTCTACGGAGATTACGAGGGCGGCGGTTACTACGATGCGCAGGCCTACGACCGGGCCGTCGAACGCGGCGAAGGATTTCTCGAACGAGCACGTACTCGAGCCGAAGATGCAGATATTCTCGAGACGACAGTTTTAGAGACGACGGTCGAAACGGGTCCGCCTGCTCGAACGATCGTACAATATATCGACGAGAACGATGTCGACCACGTCGTCATGGGAAGTCACGGTCGATCCGGCGTGGCACGGGTATTGCTCGGCAGCGTTGCTGAGTCCGTCACACGACGAGCGTCGGTCCCGGTAACGGTCGTTCGCTAGGCGATCGGCGAGGCGGCGATCGGGTGACGATTGGACCCGTGACACTCGCCGCCACGACCGAGCTATTTGTTGTTGCCCGTCGACCGGAATCGTGTGACGACCACGACCCTGGTCGCGTTCGACGAATCACCGCAATCGGTCGACGCGCTGGGTCACGCACTCTAGACCTACGACGATGCGACGATTCGTGTGTTGTACGTGAACGACCCGTGGGAGCGGGCCGGTGGGAGGGGATCAACGACATTTTCTTCGCGGAGGACGCGTTCGAGCGATCCAAGGATATCGCATCTGACGTGATTACTGCAGCGGACGAGATCGCACGCGAGTACGACCGAGAGATAGTCGCGGAAACGGAAATCGGCGGGACCGCGGAAGCGATCGTTTCCTATGCTGAGGACCACGATATCGACCACCTCATCCTCGGCAGTCATGGGCAACGGGGTCTCACGCGATTCTTCCTCGGAAGCGTCGCTCAGTACGTCGCCAAGCGGTCGCCCACTTCTGTCGCCCTCATTCGGGGCGACGACGCCGACGAAGACCCGTCGAGTTCCGACGACACCTAACCGTCTCGAGGCTACTTCGAACCAACTTCTCGAGCGAGCGCACACGGTTCCGTCCCGGCTGGAACGTATAAGGTCACCGGGAGCGTCGTCTCGCACGTGAACCGCGCCGCGTCACGGCCGATCGAACTCGACTCGTTGACGAAGTATTACGGCGACGTTCGCGGCGTTGAGGACCTCACGTTCGGCGTCGACCGGGGCGAGATATTCGGCTTTCTCGGTCCGAACGGCGCGGGCAAGTCGACGGCGATTCGGCTCCTTCTCGGTCTGTTGAAGCCGACCGACGGGACGGCGTCCCTGTTCGGAGCCAGCATATCGGAACGAAACGAACTGCGCACCGTCAAAGCACGTCTCGGCTATCTCCCGAGCGACGTGACGTTTTACAGTCGCGTGACGGGGCGGGAGGTGCTCGATCACTTCGGTCGGCTACGTGGGGAAAAGCGCCGCGAGGAACTCCTCGAGCGGTTCCCCGTTCCGCTCGATCGGCCCGTGGCGACCTACTCGAGCGGCAACGAGCAGAAACTCGCCATCGTCGCGGCGTTCATGCACGAACCCGACCTGGCGATCATGGACGAACCGACCTCAGGACTGGACCCGCTCGTCCAGAACGAGTTCTACGAACTGCTCGACGCTCGACGGGACGCCGGCCGGACGAGTTTCTTCTCCTCGCACATCCTGAGCGAGGTTCGTCGCGTCTGCGACCGCGTCGGGATTATCAGAAACGGTCGGCTGATCGAACTCGACACCGTCGACAACCTGCTCTCCGAGGGGGGGACCGTCGTCACCGTCCGACTCGCCGAGGAGCCACCGGCCGACGCGCTCGAGTTCCCCGGCGTCGCGACGGTCGATCGGCTGAACGGCGAGTACCGGTTCGTCCTCGCGCGGGAGTTCGACGCCCTGATCGATCGGCTGGGCGAGTACACGGTCCTCGATCTGTCGGTCCGCGAGGCGTCCATCGAGGACGTCTTCATGCACTTCTACGGGGAAACGGACGACCGCGACGGCGACGCGGCCGACACGCCGACGAGCGACGGCGGTTGACCAACCCGCCCTCTGCTGGTCGCGCCCGCTGACCACGTCACCATCGATCGGATTTCAGCGCCGACGGACCCACCAGATCGCCGCGAGCACGAGAACGAGCCCGACGGCGATGAACGGCCCGACGGAATCGACGTCCGCGTCGTCGTCCTCCTCGACGATCGCAACCGGTACCTGGACGGGATCCGCGCTCGCTCGCTCGCCGGATCCGGCGTCGTAGGAGAGCGAGAGCGCGACGCTGGTCGTCGTCTCAACGGCGTCCGAGGACGACTCGAGACCGAATCGAACCGTTTCCGACTCGCCGCCCTCGAGCGCTCCGACGTACGCCGTCGGCGACTCGCTCGATAGGGGCGGGCCGGCCTCGATGGTGGCCGTAACGCCCGTCACCCGTTCGTCGTCGACGTTCTCGATTCGGACCGCGTAACTCCGCTCTCCATCGATCGGGACGCCGTCGCCGACGGGAGTCACGTCGAACGACGGGGCGTCGGTGATCTCGACCTCAAGCATCGTCGGCCCACTCGTCTCGACGATTTGGTCCGATTCGGCGGGCGCACTGACGTTCTGTCTATCGATTTCTCTCGAGTCGGCATCGACGCGATACTGCGCGGTGGCGAACAGCGGGTACGTTCCGGGATCGACCCTCGTCGCGACGACATCGACGCCGACGGTCGCCGCCTCGTCCGGCGAGAGATCCTCGACCGCGATCGATCGAGTCGGTCGGGGCGTGGCGAGCGGTCCGAACGCGATGGCTCCGTCGGACGCTTGGAGCGACACCACGATATCGGTCGCCGATCGGTCGCCGTCGTTCGTTACCTCGAGTTCGATCGAGCCACTCGTCCCGGCGCGGATCGATTCGTTCTCCGCGACGGCCACGGTGACGGCTCCTTCGGGACCCTGCACAATCTGCGTATTCGCCTCGGGGGCGGCCTGTGGCGACCCGGACGAGGGCGTGTCATTCTCGGCTGACGGCGGGAGCACGGTCTCGTTTTGAACCCCCACAGGGGGCGATACGAGGCCATCTTCTGTCGGAGCCCCTCCTTGTCCGTCCGCCGACGTCTGATTTTGTGATTCGATCTGTGTCGGCGTCCCCGTCTGCGCTCCGACCGGACCCATCACAGCGACGGCGCCGAGGAGGAGTCCGCAGGTAAGCAAAAACACGCCCGTCGTTCGGAGCGCTCGAGACCGCCCGCTCCGTCTCGTCGCAGACCCCCGCATGTCCCTGCCGAAACGACTGAGCGACCGATAAATCGACCCGCTCGTTCCCCGGTTTGAAAGCCCGGTTACCGGATCGTTACCGCGACAACTCCGCGTTACCTCTACGATTTCGCCCACGTATATGAGCCCTGCCGTTGTCGGGGGACGGAACGGTCCACACCCGATGCTCGAGCTCACTTCGTTCGAAGCCGGTCGACGGGTCCGCGGGTCCCTGCTACTGGCGGGCGCGATGGTCGCGCTGATCGTGCTCACCGTGGCGCTCTTTCCGTCGATCCAGGAGACCGGCGCCGACCTCGACGCCTATCTCGAGTCGCTCCCGCCCGAAGCGACGCGCGCGTTCGTCGGGAACGTGACGACGCTCACGACGATCGAGGGGTATCTGGTCTCACAGCTCTACCAGTTCGGATGGGTGATACTGCTCGCGATATACTACGCGTACGCCGCGGCCACGACGGTCGCCGGGGAAGTCGAACGCGGAACGATCGGGCTCACGCTGTCGCTGCCGGTGACGCGGTCTCGAGTCGTCCTCAGCAAGTTCCTCTCGCTCGTTCCGAGCGTCGCGGTCGTCAACGCGATCACGTTCCTCGCCGTCTACGCCGGCGTGGTGTTCGTCGGCGAATCGATCGACGTCACGGATCTGTTCGTCATACACGCGTACTCGACGGTCTATCTGCTCGCGTGTGCGGGCGTCGGCCTGCTCGCCTCGGTCGCGTTCGACTCGATCCGGCGAGCGCAGACGGTCGGCGCCGGTGCGGTGTTCGCGCTCTTTTTGCTCGATACGTTCACGTTCGATACCGACTACGAGTGGCTCGGTGCCGTCGCGTTCTCCCGGTACTTCGATCCGGGCGGAATTCTCGTATCCGGCGACCGATCGTGGTCCGATCTCTGCGTCCTCCTGAGCGCCGTCATCGTCCTCGTGATCGTCAGCGCCGAGTACTTCGAACGCCGCGACCTTTCCAGTTGACAACCCGTGAGCGGACTACATGTACATCCGATCCTCCGGAAAGTCGCGGCTATCGACCGATTGCTGTCGTTCTTTCAGCGCAGTGAGTCGAGACGTGAGCTCTTCGTAATATCGCTTCATTTCATCCGATTGCCGGCGCAGTTCCCGTTCGTCGACCTCGATCGGATAGCAGGTTTCGACGCCCTCGAGAAGTCGAAGGGCGGCCTCGAGGTCGGGTCCGGGAAGGTGGACGGGCGTGACGAAGACGCCGACTGACGGCTGTCTCGCCTCGAGTCCGTCTCTGAGTAACTCGCCGGCGACCCCATCGAGGACGCCCCCAGGGAGCGGATCGATCTGATCACTCTCCCCATCGTCCCAGTGTGACCGTCTGAACGATGGAGTCGCGGCGTAGAAGACGTGATGTTCCGCTTCGGCGTGGGGAAACGGCGTCCCGTGAACGACGCAGATTTCGTCGATGTCGTGACCTCCGGCCCACTCCAGGAGGGCACCCACGAACCGATCGGCGACGGTGACGGGGATGAAAACCTCGCTCACGAGTATCGTCATCGGCACGTCGTCGACGCGGTACAGCCGAATCGGGCGACGGGGGACGCCGCCCTCGATCGGGGTGACGCTCGGGACGTTCGAAGTTTCGATAAAGCCGATCTGTGTCGTCTCGAGGTGGCTGACGAGATAGTCGACCACGGTGAGGTTCGCCGCCCCGATGTCGGCGAGTCCGACCAGAAGGATGTCACTCGAGTCGATCGCGGCGGCCGTGTGGACATCGAAGGACGGTTCGCGAGTCATACGCCGCGTTCGTTACTGAGTAACATAGCTGTCTAGGCCGTTGTTCCGTCGTCTGTTCCGAAATCAGAGCCGTCGGTTTCTGTCGCGCGATTTTCGCCCCGTTCGCCGACGTTCTCCGAGAATTCGTCGAGAGTGTGGTTTCGGTCGCCGTCGACGCGGTCGCGCTCCGGGCCCACTAGAGCGGGAAGGATCGTTCGGATGAACGTCACGATGAACAGCATCAGGAACGGACCGAGAAAAACGCCCGACCAGCCGAAAAGCGGCGGGCCGAACAGGTACGCGAACATGACCAGCCCGGTGTCGAGCAACCGCCCGGAGAGGTACGGTCGGATGTACGTCCGGACGAGGGTGTCGAACGCGACGATCATAACTACGAGAAACGCCAGCGGGAACCAGAGGAGTCGGGGGTCGACGGCGATCGCTTGCACGGCGAGGATAGCAGCTATCGTGAAGTACACGACCGAACGCCCGACGAGCGGCACGAGCGTGAAGAGACCGGTAACGACGGCGAAAAGCACCGCCGAGGGAATCGCCATATCGGCTGGCGCGAGGAGATTGAATCCCGTGTAAAGCAGCGTCGTGAGGAGTATGACCACGAAGATGGTCATCGTGTACCCGAAGTAAACCGAGCTGAGGCCGCGATCGATCTTAGAGAGGTACGCCGCTGCGGCGCTTCCCTCGCCGAACACGTTCGACTCGAACCACGCCGCGATGTCGCGATCGCTAATCAACAGGAAGAACGCGATCAACAGCGATACGAACGCGTTGAATAGGACCGCACCGATGCCGCCGAGTATGCCGCCGACCGTGCCGAGCAGGTTCTGAACCGACGGTTGCTGTATCAGTACCACCGTCGTATCGTACACCTCCGTCGGCGTGTTCGGGAGATCCGAAACCTGAACCGGGAGCTGCGAGACGATTCTGTCAATCGGCAGATCCGCAATCGCCGTCACGAGTTGCCCAAGGGCGACGAGCAGGAGGACGCCGACCACGCCGATGATCGGCACGATGATCACGAGCAACGTCAGGGCAGCGACGAGCGTCGGCGAGTCGATTCGTCGCTCGAGTCGTCGGGTAATCGGCCGCGCCACGTAGTAGACGAACAGCCCGAAGACGAGCCACGGGAGATAGCGATTGACCACCAGTCCGACCACGGCCAGTAACGCGAGCCCCAGAATCCACCAACCGCGGCGCTGCCGTGTCGACCAGTCGTAGCTGTTTCGTACTCGAGAATCGTTCCGGACCATGTTTTTGTCTGCCACGCAGAGCGTATTAACGGGGTTGCACTTTCGATATGATAAGAAGGGAGCATCCGTTTCCGCCCGATTATGCAGGCATGAGACTGCGTCAGACCCGTCGAACACATGATCCAGTGGACGGTTATCGACCCAATCGTCGTCCGTCGTGGCTGCGCTCTTAGAACGTGGCGGCGATGCGCTTGCCGGCGGGCGTCGGCCCTCCTCCGTCCATCGCGTACCTCGTAAGGATCGAACTGATTGGACTACTTTTCCCTACTTGAGCAGGAGCTACAATCAGATACTTCGAACAGAGGCGAGACCACTCGATCCGACGGAACAAGATATGTGTCGTGTATCACCGAAGGATACTAGACTGTACACTTCAGGTTCGCGTTCGTAAAATAGACACTGGATTGTGAGGTCCGCAGTTGTCAAATTCACTATTGATAGGGTCCTTTTTCTGCCTTCACGTCGAAACTGACAGTGATGTCTTCGTCGCTCGGTGCTTGCGGGGTCGAGGGACGGTCGAGACGATCTCGCCCTCTCTGAGTCCGCCAAGATAGTGGCTGGTTCCTCGAGCGTCGGTCTTAGTTGCTAATAATTCATTGGTGCCGCTACTTTCCGTGTTCTGTTTAGTCGGCGGCGTACGGCGTGTCACCGTCTATGTTCTCCGGATAATACTTCTCTACTAGGTCTTTGACTTCGGCGATGGTCGGCACTTCTTCGGGATCGGGCTTTACGATCTCCGTGGGAGCAATTTGGAAGATATTTTCGCCGATTAGTCGCTCATCCTCCGTGTACGGCCAGAAGATGGCGTGCCGGTTCTTTAACACGTACGTAGCATCAGGGTTGTCGATTTCGACATCTTGGTAATACCATGCATCCAGATCTTCCTCGTCAAGGATTCGCTGGCCGGTCTTGATTTCGATCTCAGTTGCGAACTCGGCGAGTCCGTTGTCGTTGACGAATAATTCGTGGTTGCCTTCGTCGATGAAGAGGAGATTCTCGTCTATGAGACCTTTATAGAAGCCCTTAACGTCTTCCGTGCCGTCGAGCCTCAGCACCTCGTTGCCATCGCGGATCTGGTACTGAGGGTTGTCGATAATCATTTCGGGATCGAAGATGCGTTCCCAGTCCTTGCCAGTCTCGAATGCGCCGTGGTGCACGTAGTTCCAGAGGATCTTACTCCGGTGTGGGTCCGTTTCTGCTTCCGCTGCTCGCTTGATGTTTCCAAGGTGGTTGTCAAGCTGCTCGAGGTAGAGTTTCATCCGTATTGCTTTTCTATTCTTCATTCTAAATATCTTATTGCCGCTTCAATCATGATTCGTTGGATATAGCTGGCGGAGTTTGATGCGAGCTTCGTCAGTCGTGAACTACCAGTCAATCGTGGATTCGTTCCTGTTGCGTTCCCACGCAGCGAACTCCGATCGTCGATTTCGGTCTCCCCCCAACCATCAACGAGATGAGCGTTGACGATGCTCGAGGAACGCTCGAGGGGATTTTTCGTGACACCCATTACGACGATCCAAGTGAGGAATTTGTCGAAGGGATGCTCGCGCCCTGGGACTCCCAGGCGGCAATCATTTCGCTTTCGTGCAACGCCATCGGTACCAACACCAGTCATACGACTGAGACCGATACGAGCGAGGTTACGACTCGAAGACGACATCCCTGACGCCGAACTCGTCGAGTTAGACGAGGCGAGTCACTGGGTCATTGCCGACCGACCCGACGCCTATGGTGATCGACTCCGCGGATTTCTCGAAACGCCCTAATGGGAGTTCACCGTCCCTCTTTCTCACAAATCTTTCTAAATCCGCGTCATAGCGCTCGCTAGGTGAATTTGCAAGCATCTTCGGAACTCAGCGACTTGCTCGGTCCTCAAACTGGCTCAACTAGGTAGCGCCTGCTGATTCAAAAGAGCTGATGTAGACGCTGTAAATATCACTTCTGGAGCCCGCCCATGCACTTGCAGCCCAAGCATTAGTCCCTGTTGTTATAGCAGCCTGTTGTATGGAAGCGCACAACCTCGATGATTCGACTGCTATTGTTACCGGCGCAGTGGGTGATATTGGCGGAGGTATTACGCGTGAACTAGCAAAAGCTGGCTGTAATATCACTATCGCGGACATTGGTATTTCAGAGCAAGCGGCCAACAGTGATTCCAAACCCGATAATCGACAACACGCACGTGAGCTCGCAGACGATCTCGAATCGTTAGGCGCGGAAACACTGCTTGTTGAGTGTGACGTTACCAACGCAGAGCAAGTCGAGGAGATGGTCGAAACAACAGTTGATGAGCTTGGAACTCTCGATATCCTCGCGAGCAATGCCGGAATTATCACCTACTCACCCGTAGAGGAGATGGACGAGGATGCATGGGACTCCGTCATGGACGTCAATGCGAAGGGAATCTTCCTCTGTGCGCGTGCAGCGATCCCTCATCTCAAAGACGGCGGCGCGATTATCAACACCGCCTCAATTGCGGGTGAAATTGGATCGGAAGGGATTGGACACTACTCAGCGTCAAAACACGCTGTGATTGGGCTCACGAAGACGCTTGCTCTCGAGTTAGCAGAGGACGATGTGACAGTCAATGCGCTGTGTCCCGGTATCGTCGACACGCCAATGTGGCGTGACGTGCTCACGCCCGCCAGTGAGGAAGCTTACGAGGACACCATTCAACGGTCCATACCACTTCACCGAGATCAAAAGCCAGAGGATATGGGACGTTTGGTAGTCTTTCTCGCCCAGAATCGCAATATTACTGGAGAAGCGATTAAAGTCGATGGTGGTATCACTCAGGACGTGCTCTAAGACAGTTGACTATCCTGATGTGAGATTGATTTATAGGCGGTTCAGACGACAACCCCTGTACCCTTCTCAAGGATCAACGACAGTTCCTTATCGAGACTGTTGGCGACAAAAGCAAGCAGGTACACTTCTTTTAGTTCGTTGTCTGCTGGGCATGGTTGCACACCTTCACCAACAAATACTTGTCCTAATCCGAGGAGATCGCCTAAACATTGACCAATGGTTCAAATCATCGAGAAATAAATGCCGTTTCCTGTCTATCTCTCCCCTTTCCAGTGATCCACCACTGACAACCGGACCAACACTTCCCACGATAGGCAGTCTTTGATGGCCATGACGGTCATTGTTCGTTGTGGCGATACCGGTACACAAGTTCAGACCAGAAGTTGTCGAAACAATGGATTGAGAGACCGAACTCGGTCGTCATTGTCCGTAATACCTGTGCGTACTCAGAAACCTCGATGTCAGCGAGGTCCGCACCTGCTCGAGCGCTTACTCAGAGATCAGGTGAGCCGACCTGATAGCCACACGGCGAGCAGATATGCTCCGTTGGCCCGCGACTTGTGACTCGAGTAACCGGTGTGTCACATCACGGACAGCGTGGGAGTGACGAGACCTCGTACTCGTCTGTATCCGGTGGCTGGTCGCTCCTTGGTCCCTCCAGTGCAGCTTTTTGGGAGCGCCGGCTAGTTGATAGCGGTACGGCTGTCGTGCGAGACGTTTATATCTCGGTATAAGCAACGCAAATATAGTTTTCTAGCCGCATCGCTGCTACACATCAGCAGATTCAGTATAGAAAGGTGCAAAGGCAAGAAACTAGATAGAATTCATACTATTATAGTAAAATATGATGGGGTAGATGCTTTAATTGTCCTCAGATATGTGGAAATCTGGAGGTTCAGAACGTGGTGCTGCTTCCGTAAGGAACCCGATCGAGGGACTCGCTACAAATGCAATGAGGGATGCAAGAAATATGGGTGTGATGCTTGCACCGTCAGTTAAGGCGATCGCTATCAGGGCTGATGATAGCGGTGTTCCAGTCACCACGGAATTGAATGCGGCCATCCCTGCGAGCATCGCCAACATCGGTGGTAGACCGGGAACAATTAATGCTGCAACTTGACCAACAAGTGCGCCCATAAACATATGTGGAATGATTAGTCCTCCAATCCAGTTTCCGTGAATCGTCACTGCCGCAGCAACCATAACTGCACCAAGGGTTAGCAGGAGTGTTGGCACTGAAAAGCTGCCCTCCAGTAGAGTATTCATCTTTGTTCCCCCGTAGAAATACGAGAGTGGGACAAGCCATCCAAGGATCCCAATAATAGTACCTGCAATCGTTGTGCGAATATATATTGCCACAGATAGATTTCGAAATGTCGTTCCGATTTTAGAGAATAAACGTGAATACACAAGTCCAAACGGGATGCAGACAACTCCAATACCGATCGCCCAGCTTAATTTTCCAAGTGTAGGGGGAACGAGTGAACTTGTATTCCATGCTGGAAATAACTCCATTCCTCCAATCGTTGCTTCAGTTAGATAACCTGCAAAAGATGCAACAAATGTTGGGATGATTGCTTCATAATATTCTAGCCCACGCTTATGGGGAAGTTCCAACCATAGAAGTGCGCCGCCAATTGGCGCTCCTAAGATGGCCCCAAACCCTGCACCCATGCCCGCTAAAGTGAGTAGCTTTGTTGAGTTCTCGAATCCGAATAGCTCTGAAACGTACGTTCCAAACGAGCCACCGACAACTGACATTACACCTTCTGGTCCAGCATTTTGCCCTGAAACCAAGCCGATTAGGCCAACAGGGAGTATGGGTATGTTCTCTTCGAGTTCAACACGCCCTTCACTGTGAAATTGCTGGACAAGTGCAGAGAGAGCGCCTGGATAGAACGTTGAGTAGAGTATTATACCGATGAGTATTCCTGCGCCAATACTAACTGGGACACGCCAATACGTCGCAGTCAATGTCATCCAAAGATGATGCTTGATAAATAGCCAAGTGACACGAAATGCGGTTGCCACGAGACCAACACCGATTCCCAAGATAGCGGCAACCACTAGCATATGCTGGAATCGCTGCTCTGTCAAACGGGGATGTTCCATTATGTGGAGATAGGAATAGGGACAAGGCGTGATTTGCGTTTTCTTCTATACTCTCCGAACCATTGTGATGTTTTATATGACACTATCTACTAGATTGTTCTAAGGATATCATCGTTGAATAGCAAGAACGGGGATTTCTCCGCCTCGAATCACCTGTTCTGTGATACTGCCCATGAGGAATCGACCAACACCTGAGCGACCGTGTGTGCTCATTATAATCATATCGACATTGTGCTCGTCGGCATAATCGAGAATTACCTTATCTGGGTCACCGACCTTCACAGCACCGACTGTTTCAATATCCCGCGAGAGGCCCTCTTTAATGATTTTTTGAGTTGCCTCTGTGCCATCTTCTTGGAGTGTTTCAAGTTTCTCATCACCTTGGCCAACGATAGACGCACTTTCACTATGCTCAACGACGGCTAAAACGTGGACAGTTGCATCGTAGCGCTCACCGAGACTATAGGCGTGCTTGGCCGCATCCATCGCAGCCTCGCTGCCATCAGTTGGGACAAGAAGGGTATCGTACATAGTTTATATTCCCATGGGTGGGAACTAATAGACTGCTACAGAGAATCGGTTCATTTCAGGGAGGAACTCCGTTGCTCCACCCACCAATATCTTGAAGGATTGCATGGAGGCCTGTGAGTAATGCGACGCCGACAATAAGCGCCCCAATTGCTGGTAGAGAGGGGAAGGTGTCAAGATAGCGATTGCTGCTGTAACATAGGCAGTTACGACTTGAGAAGTAAATCGAACGAGAACGATTGCTGTTAACCGTTAGCGAAAGTCATCTCGCAATAACGCGGAGTGATTCGATAGACTGAGGGGTAACAGTCGTTGGCCCAACCCCTTGGGCAAGTAGTAGATAGCGTTCTCCTCTGTCTCAAAGTTCGAACGGACACAACGTATCGAACACTCCTCGACGAACTCATCGCAATTCCCTGTATTCGGAACGCTACCAATCTCACTGAACTGTCTGCTCCATCAACACTGTGCAAAGCGTTCGATAGACTCGATATGGCTATCTGGCGAGTGCTGTTCAATCTCTCTGTTTGACTGCTCCCGACCAACGGCTTTGCGGGGATTGATGCTCGAGATTCGACCTCTCTCGAGGATTCCAACCTCGGACAGCGGTGGGAGACTACAAACCCTAATATCCCAAACGTGGTCGGGACCTCCGCCTTCAGATGGAGGACGTCAATCACAGTTCGTTCGTAGAGTCACCGTATTCCCTGACGTGTAAAGCAGACCACGACTGACAGGAACAGACCTCGTCGCAGATGTCTCAGACAGAGCCCACAGCTCGCTACCGTCCTCGATACTCAACCCCATAATCCGGTCGGTCGTCGGAACGACGACCGACTCCCCGACGACTAATGGCGAGCCGTCGACCTCGAGAGTCCGCTCCCAGTGGACATCACCATCCTCCACGGCAAGTGCAGACACAGTTTCCTCATCCGCGCTGAAGACACGGCTATGCCCGATTGCCGGTGAGAACAGACCACCATCGGACATCGCTCTCGACCACTGTCGGTCTCCACTGGCAGCATCGAACGCCGCGAGTTCGTAGCGGTCGTAGCTCGCGAGGACGACGTCCTCCGTGCGGACGAGCGGTTCCGGGATGTTTGGCCCCGTAATTTCCCACTGTGTCTCACCGGTCTCGCGGTCCAGCGCATAGATTCCCTGCGCGGCAGAGCCATCTGCCGTGATGTACACGGCGTCGTCGTCGACGGCTGGCGGTGCAGGGATGCTTGCACGCTGGTGATCGTCACCAAACGTCCGCGTCCACTGCGTGTCGCCGGTGGATGCCTCGAGAGCGGTTACATCTCCCTGATCGCCCGTGGCGACGAGGAGGTCGTCGGCGATAGTCGGTGGGTTGGGCCGGCCAGCTGTATCATGTGTCCAGGTGGTTGTCCAGCTAGCGGTGTCGAGTGCGACGAGCGCGCCGCTCGAGGGCTCGGTATACTCCCCGAGTACGGGCGTAACAGCGACCGAACCTGCGAGGGCTGGCGGCCCAGTTGGACGGCGAGTGAGTTCGTGGGTCGTATCGGAGGACCCGTCGTCGAGTTGGACGGTGGTCAGGATGCCAGTGTGCTCGCCGGACGTGCGGCCGACGACGACAGCCATATCGGTTGTGGCAACGAGTCCAGTGATGTCGATATCGTCGGCAAGGGTACTCGTCCAGTAGTCACCGCCAGCTGTGAGCGTCGGCTGATCGGGAACGGCGTTCGTATTTTGCGGCGAGGCACGTGTCTGTGACCACTGTGCCACGCCAGGATCTGTCGGCGTACACGAGTTGATCTGGCAGCCTGAAGTTGTCACGAGAGCCGTCGCAGCCGAGGCCGCAAGGTATTCGCGGCGAGAGAGGGAGGGCATCCCATCGAAACGTCGGATACGGAACCCATAGGAATTTCGGAGGTCTATCGATGGCCGATTTACTCGGAGACAGCTGCTGTTTTTAGGGAAGAAATGGGTGAGCACGGCCATAGGCTCGTGATCCGATGACCACACACACAACGACGATCCGTTTCCCGACCGCGAGTTGAATCCCGATGCGATCCTCGAGACCGCGTTCGAAGACCTCCTGTTCACCGACGACACGTAACGACCCGGGAAGGGTACAGACCGAGTGCGTATCTCGTGGTGTCGAACGAACTCGAAAAAGCCGTCGACAGCAGGATCGAGGTCAGAACAGGTTCCGCAGGGTCATGACGAAAAAGAGCCCGATCACGGCCTCGGAGACGAGCCACGAGTTGTCGTTCATCCAGTCGCGAATCCGGGGAAGCACGGCTTCCGCGCGCTCGCCGAGTGCGAAAACGGCGAGGGCCGGAAGCGCCAGAACGAGAAGCGTGAGCAGGACGAACCCCGCCGCGTCGGTCACCGGGTCGTCGTTCGCCGCGAGGTAGGTGCCGACGCTGACCGACGTGACCACGTCGGTCGGAAAAAATCCCAGCAAGAGAAATCCCAGACGGAACGAGAACCGGGGCGTCGCACTCGTCAACGTCCCCATCCACTTCGGGGGTTTGGATACGTCGCGCGTTCGGTAGGTGTGGACCGCCGCGTAGACGAGGAGGACGAGAACGAGGACGTAGAGTAGCTGGTGTGCGCTCGAGCCGAGCAGACCGCCACCACCGCCACCGACACTACTGCCGAGAAAGTAGACGATACTGACGACGAGACTAATAGAGAGGGCCGCGCCGAAGACGTAGGCCGCCGAGTTCGCCCGCCAGCGCTCGCTCGTGGCCAGGAAGATCGTGGAGAGTAACTGCGGTCCCGCGACCATCACGACGACCAGCGGAAGCACTTCGAGGAAACTCATCGGTCGTATCCGGTCGAAACGGATCCGCCAAACCGCTCGAGAGCCAGATTTTGGAACGCGCCAGCGGTATCGGATACCATCGTGATTTCGTTTCGAATAGTAGTAGGAAGCCTAACACAATGAAAGCTACATCAGTCGAAGGAGAACGTCTCACAATTCGACGGGTACGGGTGCTATCGACGTTCGCCGTCTGACCGTTCGTGGTTGGGAGCCCAGCAGTTCGAAACCGGCTCGGACCACCGAGTCAAATCACTCGCCGTCGATCCACGGCGTTCAGCTCGGACGCGGGCATACCCAAATCGGCCGCTTGCCCACCCAACTCGGACGCGAGACGGGTCACGCCGGGTCGACCGAGACAGTGGTTACGTCGCGGCGAAGGAACGGATCGGCGACCGCCGCGGGAACGTACAGCGTCCCCGCTCGAACGCTCTCGGCGAGCCGCGCGGTGACGCGGATCGAAACGTCGCCGCTCGAGACGACGACGGTCTCGTCGGCGTCGACCCCGATTTCGCGGGCGTCGGCCGGATTGATGCGGAGTTCACTCGATGTCTCCGCGTCGTGCGAGCCACTCGAGCGGCCGCCGGTCACCAACCAGAACCCGTCCGTCGAACCTCGCACAATCGGCGGCTGGGCCGATCCGAACTGGGCCCGTCCGTCCGGGGTCTCGAAGGTCTCGCGGTAGAGCGCGCCGGGGCTACCCGCCGGCCACCGCTCGCCCTCGAGTCCGAGGTCGTCGTAGCGAAGGCCGGCGTACGGCGGTGCGATTCGGCGGAGTTCGCCGAACGCCTCCGATACGTCTTCGTACTCGAACGCGCTCGGATTCTGTGTCAACTGACCGCCCAGTTCGGCGAGTATCCTGAAGTCCGACCGCGCTCGCGCTGGCGGCGTGGCGATGGGTGAGAGCCGCTGGACGCGCCGCTCGAGGTTCGTGAACGTCCCTGCCTTTTCGATGCCAGCGGCGGCCGGAAGCACGACGTCCGCGTGCTCGGTCGTCTCGTTGGCGGCCAGTTCGACGACGACGAGCGTCTCGAGCGCCCCCAGCCGTTCGCGAACCCACTCCGGGTCGCGCTTGGAAACGCCGGGGTTCTCGCCGACCACGAGCGCCCCGCGAACGTCGTTGCCGAACGACTCGAGGAGTTCCGTCGCCGTCTTTCCCGGCGTTGACGGCGGCTCGACGCCCCACTCCGAGGCGATTCGAGCGCGGGCTCGCGAATCGGTCACCGGTTGGTGACCGGGGAGCCGGTCGGGAACGCACCCGGCGTCCGTCGCCCCCTGTTCGTTGGCGAGCCCGCGCAGGACGTATAGACCGGCACCTCGACGCCCGAGGTTCCCCGTGAGCAAGAGCAGGTTGAGGAGCGCCCCAGAGGCGTTCGTCTCGCCGGCCGAGTTCTCGATACCGGTTCCGACGAGTCCGGCGACCCGGTCTGCAGCCGTTATCCGATCCGCGATCTCCTCGAGCGCACTCGACTCGACGCCCGCGGCCAGACGCGTTTCGTCGCGCTCGAGGTCGGTGATAGACGCTTCGAACTGTTCGAATCCCCGCGTCCGATTCTCGACGAACTCCCGGTCGATTCCCGCCCCGTCGTCGACGATTCGCGCGCTCAACAGATCGAATACCAGCGCGTCAGTCCCCGGTCGAGGAGTTAGATGGATATCGGCGAGTCGCGTCGTCCGGTTCCCGACGGGATCGACGTGAACGAGCGTCGCTCCGTCGGTGACCGCCGGCCTAACGAAGCTGTTGAACGCGATCGGCTGTCGTTCGGCGGGGTTGGCACCCGCGACGACGATCACGTCGGCGTCGGTGAGGTCCTCGAGACCGTTCGTCGTCGCCGGCCAGCCGACCCGCTCTGAGAGCGCTCGAGTGGTCGAGACGTGACAGAGCCGCGAGCGGTTATCGACGTTGTTCGTCCCGAGGATCCTCGCGAGTTTCTGGAGGAGGTAGTTCTCCTCGTTCGTACAGTGGGGCGCACCGAGAAACGCCAGCGCGTCGGGGCCGCGAGCCGCCAGTATCTCCTCGAACGATTCGGCGATCCGCTCGTAGGCGGTCGGCCACGAAACCGGCTGCAAGTCGCCGTTCTGGCGAATCAGCGGGTCCTCGAGTCGATCGTCCGGTGTCTCGAGTGCGCCGATTCCCTTCCGGCAGAGCCGACCGTTCGGATTGGCCGGCCCGACGACGCCGTTTGCGCGCACGCCGTTGGGCCCGGCTTGCAACCGACAGCCAACGCCACAGCGCGGACAGACGGTGTTCGGTTCGTTCGATTGGTGGTCGGGCACGGTGTTGCTATCGTCTTCGAAGGCGGCGCCCTTGTGCCTTCAAGATCGCGACGACGTACCCGAGTCCGGCGCGGACGTCTCGGTTCGTGAGCTGTTTCAAAAACTCGAGAACGCCCACGGGCTTTGCGTTTCGCTCCGCCTCACCGACGGCTCCGAGAAGGCTGTTCAGCCCCCTCGCGGTGTCGTCGTCGATCTCGAGGGTCGAGAGGGTCTCCCCGAGGGCGACGAGGTCCTCGAGGTGGCCGTCCCGCTGGAGGGCGAGAACGACATCCAGTGCCTCGACGATGTCGCTGCCGTCCGCCTCGAGCGTCGACGAGAGTTCCTCGACCTCCGCCGCGGAGAGCGAGTCGCCGAACCCGGTCGCGATCGTCGCGAAGTCCTCGAGGTGGCCCCCTCGCTGGAGGGCGAGGACGGTCTCGAGGGCGGCCGAGAGGTCGTCGGCGTTCTCGCCGAGATCCGTCGCCAGTTCGGCCGCCTCGTCGGTCGAGAGGCCGTCCGCAGCTTCGATGAGGTTCGCCGTCGAAGACGTTATCCGGTCGAGTTCGGCGTCGTCGGCGCTCGCGGCGATCAAAATTGCGGTCGTGAGCGCGTCGTCGAGTTCGTCGGTCCCCTCGACGAGTTCGGCGAGGTTCCCACCGTGGGCCTCGAGCGCCTCCTGCAGCGCCGCTTCTCCGCCGGTGTCGGGTTCCTCTTTGCGTGCAGCGTTCGTCGCCGAGTCGGGGTAGGAAGACTGTGGCTTTGCCATCTCAGTCGTCACCCGTGCTGGCTTCGAAGTCGGGGGTTCGAATCGGTTCGGACTCTCCCTCGTATGGGCTGATGTTGACGGCCGAGACTTTGAACTCCGGCGTCGCTGCGGCGGGGTCTAAGTGCTCCTCGTCGGTGAGCTGGTTCACAGCGCTCTCGGCGAAGTGGATCGGAACGAAGACGTTCTCCGGGCCGACCCGGTCGGTCACCTGCGCCGGCACGACGATCTCGCCGCGCCTGGATTCGACGGTCACCATGTCGCCGCCTTCGATGCCGTAGTTCGCGGCCGTGTCGGGGTGAATCTCGATGAAGTCACTCGGCATGTACTGCATGATTCCCTCCTCGCGGTGGGTCATCGTCCCCGTGTGGTACTGGTAGAGGACTCGGCCGGTGGTAAGCGTGAACGGATACTCGTCGTCGGGCGTTTCGGCCGGTTCGCTGTAGCCGATCCCCTGCAGGTTCGCCTTTCCGTCGTCGGTGTTGAACTCCTCCTCGTAGAGGCGTTCGGTGCCGGGGTGGTCCTCGTCCCAGCAGGGCCACTGGAGTCCGCCCTCGGCCTCGACGCGCTCGTGGGTCACGCCGCCGTACAGCGGCGTCAGGGAGTTTACCTCCTCCATGATCTCGGCCGTCGAGTCGTAGTTCCAGTCTCGCCCCATCCGGTTTGCAAGGTCCTGCAGGATCTTCCAGTCGGGACGGGAGTCGCCCTTGGGCTCCATCACTTGCTTGACCATCTGGACGGTGCGGTCCGTGTTCGTGAACGTCCCTGTCTTCTCGACGAACGAACACGCGGGGAGGACCACGTCTGCGTACTGGGCGGTCTCGTTGACGAAGAGGTCCTGAACGACGAGGAAGTCGAGATTCTCGAGGACCTCCTCGGCGTGATTGACGCCGGGTTCCGACACCGCCGCGTTCTCGCCGACGATGTACATCCCGCGGACGTCGTCGTCGTCGGCCGCGAGGAACATCTGGGTCGTGTAGTAGCCGTACTCCGGGGATATCTCGCAGTCCCAGGCGTCCTCGAACTTCGCGCGGATCTCGTCGTCGGCGATGTCCTGATAGCCGGGGAAGTTGTCCGGGAGCGGGCCCATGTCGCCGCCGCCGCCCTGGACGTTGTTCTGGCCGCGGAACGGCGAGACGCCCGCGCCGGGTTTGCCGAGGTTGCCGGTGATGGCGGCCAGGTTCCCCATCGCGATGACGTTCTCGGTCCCGTGGGAGTGTTCGGTGAGGCCGAGCGTCCAGCCGAAGACGCAACTGTCGGCCTCGGCGATGGTCTCCGCCGCGGAGACGATCTCCTCGTGGGGGACGCCGGTGACCTCCTCGACGCGCTCGGGCGTGAACTCCTGGACGGCCTCTCTGACGTCCTCGAAGCCCGTCGTTCGGTTCGCGACGAACTCCTCGTCGTAGAGGTCGTTTTCGATGATGTACCGGGTGATGCCGTTGATCCAGACAGCGTCGTAACCCGGTTTGACGCGGCTGTACTGAGTAGCGTACTCGGCGATCTGGACCTCTCGCGGGTCGAACACGACCAGATCGGCCCCGTCTCGGACGTTCTGTTTGATCCGGGTCGCGAGGACCGGATGCGCCTCCGTCGTGTTCGAGCCCGTGAGCAGGATGCAGTCTGCGAGCTCGAGGTCCTCGGTGCTGATCGACGCCGCGCCGTAGCCGTAGGTCTGGGCGAGCCCCGCCACCGTCGAGGAGTGACAGAGGCGGTTGCAGTTGTCGATGCTGTTCGTCTCGAGGACCTGCCGGGCGAACTTGCCCATCAGGTAGTTGTCCTCGTTGGTCGCCTTCGAGGAGGCGATCATCGACAGCGCCTCGCCGCCGTGTTCGTCCTTGATCGAGCCGAGTCCCTCGACCACCCGCGAGAGCGCCTCGTCCCACGTAGCTTCACGGAACTCGCCGTTCGCGTCGCGAACCAGCGGCGTCGTCAGCCGGTCGTCGGAGTTGATGAAGTCGTAGCCGAACTTGCCTTTCACGCACGTCGAGATGCCGTTGACCGGCGCGTCCTCCTCGTCGGTCGGGCGCGCAGCGAGGATCTCCTCGCCGTCGGAGTAGAGGTCGAACCGGCAGCCGACGGCGCAGTAGCCACAGGTCGTGTCGGCGACGTTCAGTTCCTCGAGTCGCTTGTCGCCGATCGACTGGGCGATCTCGAACAGCTTCCCCTCCGGGAGCGTTTCGGCGGCGACCCCCTCGGCGACGTGTTCGACGTTCTCGAGCGCCTGAGATTTCGCGCGTTCCATGTAGCCGGCGACGCCGTCTAAGTCGTCGCTCATGGCCAATCACCGTCGCGGTCGAACGCCCAGTCATCTGTGTCGTCGGTCCCGCGTGTGTCGTCGGCCCCACTCTCTGCGGAGGAAGCCGATTCACCGTTGGTCGTCTCTTCGGTCCGTTTTTTCGGGGTCATCGGCCCCTTGATCGCGCCGGAGTTCTCGTAGCTCTTGCCGACGCTGTTTTTCTGCGTGAAGCCGGGGAGGGGAATCGTCGTCGCGTCTTCGATCCCCTTCTCGACGAGCGAACCGGTCGGGCAGACGGTCGCACAGTGACCGCAGGAGACGCAGGTCGAGTCTTCCATCGTTTCGGCTCCGTTCTGGAAGCCGATGCGCGTGTCCTGGCCCGATCCCTCCATTCGAAGCACGCCTTCGACCTGCACGTCGTTGCAGGCCTCGACACAGCGGTTACAGAGGATGCACTTGTTGCGGTCGATCTGAATGAACGACGAGGAGTCGTCGAGCGGTTCGTACTCCTCGCGGTCGTCGAGGACGCCGTAGCGCGGTTCCTCGACCTCCTGTTCGATCGCGGCGTCCTGTAGCTCACAGCGGCCGTTCTTCCCGCAGGTCGTACACCGCAGGTTGTGATCCGACAGCACCAGATCGAGGTTGACATCGCGCGCCTGTGAGGCGTCCTCCGCGTCGGTTCGTATCGTAAGGCCGTCCTCGGCGGGGAAGCTACAGGCCGGAACGGTGCCGTGTTCGTCGGTTTCGACCATGCAGGTTCGACACTCGCTTCGCGGACCGATCCCCTCTCGCCCGTAGTGACAGAGCGCGGGGACGTACTCGTCGGTCTCGACCGCTTCGACGGCATCGATCAGCGTCGCCCCCGAGTCGACCGACACCTCGGTGCCGTCGACAGTGACCGTCGCGGGCGCGTCGCCGCCGACCGACGGATCGGTCGCGGTTCCCGGTGCGATTTCCTCTGTGAGCGGCGGTACGTCGACTGTTTCCTGGCGTTCTGAACTCATGTGATCATCCCTCCACGGGGTCGAGACAGCTGCCGGCCGGACACTGTCCCTCGGCGTGCGCTTCGAACTCCGATTCGAACTCCTCGAGTGCCGTCCGGGCCGGCCGGCCCGCCTGCACGCCGAACGAGCAGAGACTCGAGGTCGTCAGTACGTCGGTCAGTTCCTCGATTCCATCCGTATCGTACTCGCCTTCGTACACGTCTCGCAGGAGCCCGACGAGTTGTGTCGTGCCCTCGCGACACGGGACGCACCGTCCGCAGTTTTCCTCGGCGGCATACTGCGTTCGCTGACCGACGAACTCGACGACACAGTGGTCGTCGGTGAGCAAGTGAACGACTCCCTCGGTGCCGAGGTCGGCGGCCGACAGCGCGTCCGGTCCGACGCCCACGTCCAGATCGCTCGTAATGCCGCCGAACGTCCCGCCCACGGCGGCCGCCTTGAACGTCCCAGAAACGTCGACGGCGTCGACGGCGGTCTCGAGCGTCTCCGTCTCCGGAACTTCGACCGTCGCGGTGGGCGTATCGTCGCTCGTCACTGTCACTAGGCGCGTTTGCGGGACGGATCCCGTCCTGAGTGCCACCGCGAGGTGGGCGACCGTTCGCGGGGTGTGAACGAGCGTCGGCTGGCCGAAGAGTCCGACCTCGTCGAGGCCCGGCGGTCGAATCCGAGCCTCGAGTCGGTGGTTGCCTTCGATCGCTTCGATCGCCATCGACGGCTCGGCCGCCCGGTACGCTGCGGGACCTGTAGCGACGTCGATATCGATCGGCGCGTCCGGATAGTTTTCGATCGCCTCGCGAACCCCCTCCACGGCGCGGTCGTCGTCGGCGGACGCGTAGACGACGATCCGTTCGGCGTCGACGGTGCGAGCGAGCGCAACAGCCCCCTCGAGCACGTCGAAGGGGGCGCTCGAGAGCAGGAGGGCGTCCGCGGGGTTCCCGTGGGCGTTGACGACCACGGCTTTGTCGCCGTCGCCGGACCGGACGGACCGCCACGTCTCGCCCACCGGGTCGTCGTGACAGATGTCGCCCCAGCCTCGCCCGCGGAGGGTCGCTCCCGTCTCCAGTACCGTCTCCGGACTCGAGTCGACGAACCCTCCCGCAGCCTCGTGGTCGGCCGGGTCGGTCGGCCGACGCCAGCCGCAGGCACCGAGGACCTCCCGGTCGCCAGCACGAAGGCCCGGTAGCTGCGCGGTCGGCAGACTCGAGGGATTCTGCTCGTGCTCGACCACGGCGTCCGGTTCCGCCGACACGACGTCGCCGGTTTCGTCGACGCTCGAGACGACCGCCTCGAGCCGTTCGACCGAACACTGTTCGTAGAAGGCAGTGGTTCCCGCACGCGTAGCCACAAGGAGAGGTTCCAGAGCCGCTATCCCCGTCGATCCGACGCTCACGACTGTACTGTCGGTTTCTGAAACCGAACGCAAAAGATCCTGATCCGGGTCAGAACCGGAAATCCGAATTACCGGTCCGTTACCTGATATGATAGCAGTCATTTGATGCCGTCTTTTTGAGTAACGGCGACGCATTATCATAAATTAATGGGGTAGGACACATCTGCAATAACTGAAGCTATACTGGTAATATCACTTACAACTGAAGCTATATTAGTAATATCACTGTCTAGTTGAGCCAGTGTGAGGAACGAGCAGGTTATTGAACTCCTTATTTAAAAATGTTGCCAGACCTGCTTAGCGATGGAATGACGCCGATCGAGGAGGTGCAGAACTAGACAGTGTGCTGGTAATAGCCGGTACAAATGAAGTTTTGGGAATAGGGTATTTGTGCAATGGATGGTGTCATTTATTCTACCTCGTTTTCCATAATGATTGATGACACCAATAACAGCCAACAAGAATCGATGGCTGATCGCAGCGTCCGCGATCGCGATCCACCTGTCGATCGGGAGCATATACGCGTACAGCATCTATCAAAACCCGCTGAACGAGACGCAGGGCTGGAGCACCTCGAGCGTGACGCTCGCGTTCTCGATCGCGATCTTCGTGCTCGGGCTGACCGCCGCCTTCCTCGGTAAATACGTCGAGAAGTACGGGCCTCGAGCGGCCGGATTGGCGGCGGCAGTCCTGTACGGTCTCGGAATGATCGGCTCGGGGCTCAGCATACGGCTCGGGAGCCTCCCTCTGTTCCTTTTCACCTTCGGCGTCGTCGGCGGGATGGGACTGGGGATCGGATACATCTCCCCCATCGGGACGCTCGTCGAGTGGTTCCCGGATCGGCGCGGAATGGCGACCGGACTCGCGGTCATGGGCTTCGGGGCGGGTGCGCTGGTGACCGGCCCGCTCGGGAATTTTCTGATACAGAACGCCGGCGTCGCGACGACGTTTTTCGTCCTGGGCGGGCTGTACTTCGTCCTGATGTCGCTCGGCGCGAGCTACCTCGCCAAACCGCCGGACGGGTGGCTTCCCGAGGGGATGGAAGACGAGGAGAACGCACACGAGAAGGCAAAGAGCGCGCTCTCGGGTCTCGACAGTCTCACAGCAGCGCAGGCGCGAACGACGCCGCGCTTCTGGATGGTGTGGCTCATCGTCTTCATCAACGTCTCCGCGGGGATCATGCTGCTGGCCTACGCGTCGCCGATGCTCCAGCAGATCGGCGGCGCGACCGCAACGACCGCCGCGTTCATCACCGGCTACATCGGGATCTTCAACGGCGGCGGTCGGATCGCCTGGTCGACGCTCTCCGACTACATCGGTCGGACGAACACCTACGGCGCGTTCATGGTCATCCAGATAGCGGCTTTCTTCGCCATGCCCCAGCTTACGGGCGTCTGGATGCTTGCGGTGACCATCTTCGTCGTCATCACGTGTTACGGCGGCGGGTTCGCCTGCCTCCCGGCGTACCTCAGCGACCTCTTCGGAACGGCGGAGGTGAGCGCGATCCACGGCTACGCCCTCACCGCGTGGGGCGTCGCGGGCGTCGTCGGCCCACAGGTCGCCTCGCTCGTCCTCGAGTCGACCGGCACCTACACGAACGCGCTCTACGTCATGAACGGGGCGCTCGTCGTCGGATTGATCACGGTCCTTGCCCTTCGGTGGCGGATCGGACGGCTCAAAGAGAGCAGCGATGCCTCCGTCGGTGCCACTGCGTCGACTGACTGACGGCGATTGCCACCTGGGGAAGCGGATCGGCCTCGAGTCGTGTTCGAAAACAGCGTGCCGGCGAGGCCGCACACACTGTCGATTCGCGATCGCGCTGGTGATCGCGTACGGCCGCGATCTTCGGTCCGGTGATCCCGACGACCGCGAGAAGCCGGAGGAACGCCCCCCGCCAGCTACCTGATGGGTTCTGGACAGCTCGATATACTTCACTCCCGGCTCGAATCGCCAGTGTGGCCCGGACAATGAGTCAGCGGTGCCGTTCGCCGCATCTTGACTGTCTATAGCCCGTCTTCTCGATGTGTGCGTCCCACAACATCAAGCAATCTCTGAACCCGTGAAATCAAGCTACGTCTAGCGATTCACCACGGCTGTTCCTGTAAATATCACTTCGTGTGGTGTCCAAAGTCAAGCAAAGCGAAGCTTTGCGTACATCGTGGGATCGGAGATCCTGCTCAATCCACCGCTGGATCATCGGGATCCTTTTCATGGACCCATACCGTCGAAATTCGGGTTCCCTCGACGCTCGTCACTTCAATGACGTGACCGTCGACCTCGACGCGGTCGCCAGGTTCTGGCGCGCGGTTGAGTTGCCCGAGCACTAGTCCACCGATCGTTTCGACCTCCTCGCTTTCGAAGTTCCCAGCCAAAGCATCGGTAACGTTCGACAATTGGACTCCTCCGTCAATGTCGTACCCCTCATCGTCACGCTGGCGTATCGAGGGTTCGCGCTCATCGAGATCGAACCCGTCCCGCAGGTCTCCGACGAGAGCCTCGACGATATCTTCAACTGTCGCAATCCCCTCGAGTGCTCCCCACTCGTCGATGACTGCGGCCATCTGCTGGCGATCCTCCCTGAATTGTATCAGGAGATCGCTAATTGCCATCGTCTCCGGGACGACGGCAATCTCACGGGTAATGTCACCGACTGTCTCGGCATCCCCACTGTCCACCTCTGCTCGCAACACATCCTTTACATCTACGAATCCAATCACTTGGTCACCGTCGTTCGCATCAAGAACCGGATAGCGCGTGTGTCCGGCCTCTAAGACGATCGAATGAAGCTCGGATAGTGTGGCATCCGCTGGAACGCTCACAACGTCCGGTCGTGGGACCATGACCTCCCGCACCACGGTGTCGTCAAGATCGAAGACGCGCTCGATCATCGTCACTTCTGCCACGTCAATGTCTCCGCCCTCGCCGGATCGGGTTAGTACCCGAAGGAGCTCCCGCTCACCGAGCGTCTCATCCGTTTCGGAAGCGGGTGGCACACCGAGCGATCGCGTGAAGGCGTTGGCCGCCCCGTTGAAGACGACGATTCCCGGATAGAGTATGTAATAGAAGGCCTTCATGGGCGGGGCGAGGAACAGCGAGAGTCGCTCGGTCTTGGCAATTGCGAGGGTCTTCGGTGCGAGTTCACCGAAGACGACGTGGAGAAACGTGATGATACTAAATCCGATTGCGAACGCGACGAGATGGATGATATTCGGAGGAAGAGCCGGTTCCAGTATGGGCTCGATGAGCGCTGCCACTGCGGGTTCGCCGACCCATCCCAATCCGAGTGAGGCGATGGTGATACCGAGTTGCGTCGTGGCGAGATAGTTGTCGAGATTCGTCATCACTTCCTGGAGCGTCCCCGAGCCGGGCCGTCCCTCCTCTGCGAGCTGATCGACCGACGTCCCGCGAATTCGAACGAAGGCGAACTCCGCAGCGACAAAAAAGCCGTTTAATACCACGAGAATCAGCGCTAAGACGAGTTGTGCCACCGAGAGCGCAACGTCTACCATCGGCGCTCCCGCAAAGTACCAGCGTTCGATTGGAGTGTGTCCATATCTACACATCTCGTCCCGTTCACTAAAACCCTCTAACGAGAGGATTCCAACAGGACCTCCGCAATCAACTTTTGTACTGGTATCCGTTCCTCGTCCCGCCACTAGGGTTTATTATGTAAGCGGTCCCATCTTTGTTCACAGTAGGATGGTAACATTTGCCACGTTAATAAGAGCCACTAGCCGGATCGGGGTGCACTGATCGTGGAGTTCGACGGGACGTTCACCATCGAGGACGTGTCGATGGAGGAGGTGTGGCTGGCGCTCTCGGACCCGGTACTGATCAAGCAGTGCCTTCCGGGGTGTCAGTTCATGACTCGAGTCGAAGACCCGGACGACGTCGACTTCGAGGCGCGTCGGGAGAGCGAACCCGACGACGATCCGGCGACGCTGCCGGAGGCCGACCTCGAGGACATCTCGGAACGAGCCTTCGAGGAGGGGGCCCACTACGCGGCGTTGCTCCAGCTCAGCGTCGGGAGCGTCAAACCGAGCTTCCAGACGGTCGTCACGATCGACGAACGCGAGTTCCCGGTGATGAACGCCTCGGGCGAGGGGAGCGCGAGCGACTCCTCGTTCGAGATGGCCTCGGGGATGACCCTCGTCGAGACCGACGAGGGCGTCGACATCGAGTGGCACGCCGAAGCCGACGTGTTCGGCACGATCGCACAGATGGGACAGCGCGTCATCAGTCCGGTCGCGAACAGAGTCGTCAACCGGTTCTTCAGCAACGTCGAGGATCGGCTGACTGAAGTCGCCGACGAAAACGACGGCGGCGGTATTCGCGACCGAATTCAGGATCTACTATAGCACCATGAACACGCCAGACTCGCACAGCCCGGCCGTCCGGCCGAAACACCGACTCCGTCGCTTCTCGCCGACTCGTCGCCACACCGGTCACACCCAGGTATGGCAGCACACGACATCACACTCACGGTAAACGGGACAGAACACGAACTCACAGTACAGTCGCGGGAGTTGCTGGTCCACGCACTCCGGGACCAACTCGAGTACACCGGCCCGAACGTCGGCTGCGAGAGCACCACGTGCGGGGCCTGTACCGTCCACATCGACGGCAAAGCCGCCAAATCCTGTACGGTCCTGGCGGTTCAGGCCGACGAACAGGAGATCACGACCGTCGAGGGGCTCGCCGAGGACGGCGAGTTCCACCCCATTCAGGAGGGGTTTCAGGAGGAACACGGCCTGCAGTGTGGCTACTGCACGCCCGGTATGATGATGACCGCCACCCAGTTGCTCGCGGAGAACCCCGATCCCGACGAGGACGAGATCCGCGAGGCGCTCGAAGGGAACCTCTGTCGGTGCACCGGCTACCAGAACATCGTCAACGCGGTCGAAAACGCCGCGGAGCAGATGGACGGCGCGACCGCGCGGGGGGACGATTGAGATGAGCGTCGAATCCGTCGATCCCGACGAGGTCGACGCCGCCGACATCCTCGGCTCGGCCATCGAGCGCCGCGAGGACCCCGCCCTACTGACCGGCGACGCGGAGTACACCGACGACATTCAGCTGCCGCAGATGGCCCACATGGTGGTCAAGCGGAGCCAACACGCCCACGCTGCTATCAACGACGTCGATACCGCCGCCGCCGAGGAGATGGACGAGGTCGTCGCGGTCTTCACCGCCGAGGACATCGACGTCCCCGGGAACCTCCCGGTCGGGTGGCTGCTCGACACCCTAGAGCAGGTCGACCACCCGATTCTCGCGCGGGATCGAGTTCGCTATCAGGGCGACGCCATCGCCGTCGTCGTCGCCGAGGAGCGCTACGCCGCCCACGACGCCGTCGACGCCATCGACGTCGACTACGAGCGCCGCGAGGCGGTTACCAGTCCTCGAGCGGCCCTGAACGGCGCGGCCGACCTCCACGACGACGCGCCGGGAAACACCGCCTTCGAGTGGGAAATCGGCGACGAAACGAAGACGGAGCAGGCCTTCGCCGACGCGAGTCACACCGCGAGCGTCGACCTCGAGAATCAGCTGTTGATTCCGAACGCGATGGAGCCACGCGGTGCCGTCGCGGACTACAACCCGTCGACAGAGGAACTCGAGGTCGCGATGACCACCCAGAATCCACACTTACACCGCCTGCTCATGTCGGGGGTCATCGACCACCCCGAACACAAACTGCAGATCCGCGCGCCGGACGTCGGCGGCGGGTTCGGGAGCAAGATCCACCACTACGCGGACGAGGCGCTGGCGGCGTGGACGGCGAAGCAACTCGAGCGCCCGGTGAAGTGGATCGCGACGCGCTCGGAGACCTACCTGACCGACGCACAGGGTCGGGGCCACGAAACGCACGGCGAGATCGCGATGGACGACGACGGGGACATCGTCGGGCTGAAAATCGAGACGGACGCGAACCTCGGCGCGTACCTGTCGACGTTCGCCCCGGCGGTTCCGACCTACCTCTACGGTACCCTCCTGTCGGGCCAGTACGACATCCCGGCGATCCACTGCGAGGTCACTGGCGCGTTCACGAACGTCCCGCCGGTCGACGCCTACCGCGGCGCGGGACGGCCCGAGGCGTCCTACGTCGTCGAACGGCTGATCGACCTCGCCGCAAGCGAGATGGAGATGGACCCGGCCGAGTTCCGACGACAGAACTTCGTCCCCGACGACGCGTTTCCCTACGAGACGCAGGTCGCGGTCGTCTACGACAGCGGCGACTACGAGAAGACACTCGATCGGGCCCTCGAGATGCTCGACTACGAGGACTTCCGCGAACGCCAGGCCGAGGCTCGCGAGGACGGCAAGTATCTCGGCGTCGGCTTCTCGGCGTACATCGAGGCCTGCGGGCTCGCACCGTCGGAACTGGCCGGCCAACTCGGCGCGCAGGCGGGCCTGTGGGAATCGTCGCTGGTGCGCTTTCACCCGTCCGGAACCGTCACCGCGTTCTGTGGCACGTCGGGCCACGGCCAGGGCCACGACACCACCTACGCGCAGATCGTCGCCAACGAACTCGGCATCGAGTACGACGACGTGGACGTCGTCGAGGGCGACACCGACGAGATTCCACACGGCATGGGAACCTACGGCTCCCGGTCGGCCGCGGTCGGCGGGAGTTCGCTCGTCAAGAGCGCCCGGAAGGTCGTCGAGAAGGCGAAATCCATCGCTGCTCACCAGCTCGAGGCCGACGAGGACGACCTCGAGTTCGAAGCCGGTGAGTTCCGCGTCGCCGGGGCGCCCGACCGATCCATGCACATTCAGGAGATCGCCCAGCAGGCCTACCTCGCCCACGACATGCCCGGAGAGATGGAGCCGGGGCTCGAGGCGACCAGCTTCTACGACCCCGACAACTTCGTGTTCCCGTTCGGGATGCACGCCGCTGTCGTCGAAGTCGATCCGGACACCGGCGAGCTCGAGTTCGAGCGGTACGTCGCCGTCGACGACGTGGGCAATCAGATCAACCCGAAGATCGTCGAGGGACAGATCCACGGCGGCGTCGCTCAGGGTATCGGGCAGGCCCTCTATGAGGGTGCGGAGTACGACGACAACGGGCAGCTGCTGACCGGTTCGATGCAGGACTACGCCGTTCCGAAAGCCGAGCACATCCCGGAGATGGAGACCGATTCCACGGTGACGCCGTCGCCGCACAATCCGCTGGGCGTCAAAGGCGTCGGCGAGGCCGGCACGATCGCCGCACCCCAGGCCGTCGTCAACGCCGTCGTCGACGCGCTGGAACCGTTCGGCGTCGATCACATCGACATGCCGTTGAAAGACGAGAAGATCTGGCGGGCCGTCCACGAAAACGGAGGTGAGGAGTGATGTTCCCGGACGAGTTCGACTACCACCGCGCGGAGAGCGTCGACGACGCGCTTGATCTGCTGGCGGAGTACCCCGACGCGGAGGTCCTCGCGGGCGGTCACAGCCTGCTCCCGACGATGAAAAACGGGCTCGCGAAGCCCGACGTCGTCGTCGACATCGGCCACATCGAGTCAATGCAGGGAATCGACAGAAACGGCGATGCGACGAGCATCGGCGCGTTGACGACCTACGCCGAGATCGACGACGACGAGGAGCTCTGGGCGGACGCGACGGTGCTAACGGAGGCCGCGAGCGAGATCGGCGACACGCAGGTCCGCAACCGCGGGACGATCGGCGGCAACCTCGCCCACTCGGACCCGGCGTCAGATCTGCCGGGCGCGGCCATCGCGAGCGACCTGACGCTAGTCGTCGAGGGGCCAGACGGGGAGCGCCGGATCGACGCCGACGAGTTCTTCGTCGCGATGTACATGACCGACCTCGCGGAGGACGAACTCCTCACCCGAATCGAGGTGCCCCGTGGCGACGGCGCGACGAGCGGCGCGTACGTGAAAAAGCCCAGTCCGTCGTCGGGGTACGCGCTCGTCGGCGTCGCCGCCCAGGTGCAGGTCGACGACGGGACGGTCACGACCGCCCGCATCGGTGCCAACGGGGTGATGGACCACGCAGTCCGCCTCGAGCCCGTCGAAGACGCGATCGAGGGCGAGCGCCTGAGCGACGACGCCGTCTCGGCGGCGGCCGAACGCGCCGCCGACGATCTCGAGGAAGCGATGATGATGGACGACCTTCAGGCGTCGTCGGAGTTCCGCTCGCACCTCCTCGAAACGTACACGAAGCGGGCGCTCGAGCGGGCCGCAGAGCGCGCCGACGCGACCGTCACAGCGTGATCCCCAGCGCGCGGTTCGGAGGGGTGGTCCGTTCGAAACCGTCGGAAGGGGCGCCAGATCCGGAGGCTGCGGCGGATCGGCGCTTTCGCCACCAGCCTCGACATCGGCGTGAGCGGTCGCACGAGAGGTGGGAGACGTGAGCGACGATACTGGTTTCGAAGCGGAGAGCGACAGCGACGGCTTCGGCGACGTGACCGAGGCCGAGCTTCGAGCGGCCTTCGAATCGACGGAGTACGTCGCCGAAGACGACATCGTGACGACGGTCCTGCTTTCGCTCCGACTCGGTCGCCCGCTGCTCGTCGAGGGCGATCCCGGCGCGGGCAAGACCGAACTCGCGAAAGTGCTCGCGGACGGGTTCCACACCGACCTCATACGGCTGCAGTGTTACGAGGGCCTAGCCGCTGAGAACGCGCTCTACGAGTGGAACTACACGAAGCAGTTACTCGCTGTGCAGGCCGACGAGGCCGGCGTCGACGGGAGTTCGTCGGTGTTCACCGAGGAGTACCTGTTGGAACGCCCGCTGTTACAGGCGCTCTCGAGCGAGGGCGAGCGTCCCCCGGTCTTGCTCATCGACGAGGTCGACAGAGCCGACGAGGAGTTCGAAGCGCTGTTGCTCGAGGTGCTGTCTGACTTTCAGGTGTCGATCCCCGAACTGGGGACCGTACAGGCGACGACGCCGCCTATCGTCGTCATCACCTCGAACCGCACGCGGGGGTTGAGCGACGCGCTGAAACGGCGCTGTCTGTACCTGCACCTCGAGCCGCCGGACTTCGAGAAGGAGCGGGCGATCGTCGAGCGGAAAGTCCCCGAACTGGACGGCGCCGTCGCGACGGAGCTGTGTGCGATTACCCAGCGACTTCGGGAGGAGCCGTTCCGCAAACAGCCGGGCGTCGCGGAGACGCTCGACTGGGCGCGGGCGGTCGCGCAACTACGGGCCGAAGACGGTGACGAACCGCTCTCGACGGTCGACATCGAGCGGACGATCGGCTGCCTGCTGAAAGAGGTCGCGGATGTTCAGCGGGTCGACGAAGGGTTGCTCGAGGCGCTCGCCGAGGCTGCCCGAACTGCGCGGGCCGAAGAGTGACTATGTATGAGAACGGCGATCACGACAACATCCCGGACATCGCCGGCGTTCGAGACGAAGTGGTAGACGCGCTCGTGACGTTCGCCCGCACGCTCAGGCGAGCGGGCGTCGAGGTCTCCGCGAACGCCGCCGTGGTCGGCGCGCGGGCGCTGGTCACCGTCGGCTTCGACGACGAGGCCCGGGCCCGCGCGGCGCTTCGAGCGGCGATCGTCACCCGCCAGGGCGACGTCGAGACCTTCGATCGCATGTTCTCGGAGTTCTGGCGGCGGCTCGACGCGTCGCTGCAGACCGACGAGGGTGGGGCGGGCGGCGCGAGGGGAATCGACGACGATCTCGACGGCGCGCTCGCCCCGCTCGCCGAAGCGAGCGGGACGCCGGCCGAGATCGAACTCGAGGACGAAACGGAATCGTCGGACGAGCGGGCGAGCGGGAGAGACACCGCGCTCGTCTCGAGCGCGCTCGCCGCCGGTCCGGCCGACGAGGGGAACGGCGAGGCGGCGGCGGCGACCTACAGCCCCGCCGGGCGGCCGGAGACGGTGACGGTCGAGGGGAGCGGACTCCGCGAGGAAGATTCGACGCTCGAGGACGCCGTCGACCGACTGGTGGGAGCGCTCGCGACCCTGCGCGGTCGACGGTGGGAGCGAGGCCAGCGGGGTCGGCGTCCGGACGCGCGACGCGCCCTCCGTCGGAGCGTCGCGACCGGCGGGGCGATCGCCTCGATGCCCGGGCGAACGCGCCGGGAGCGGGGAGTGCGCGTGCTCGCCCTCGTCGACGTCTCCCGATCGGTGTTGGACGCGGTCGACCGGGCGTTCCTCCTGCGATTCCTCCGGACGCTCGCGTCGCGGGTCCGGCAGGACCGGGTGTTCTTCTTCGACAGCGAGATCCGCGACGTGACGGCCGCGTTCGACGCGCCGACGGTCGCCGACGCCCTCGCCGAACTCGAGCGCTCCGAAACCAGTTGGGGTGGCGGGACCCGCATCGGCCACGCCGTGGGAACGATACGGACCGATCACCGCGACGCCGTCGATCGGCGGACGGTCGTGTTCGTCGTGAGCGACGGCCTCGAGACGGGCGACGTGGGCGACCTCGAGCGCGACGCGGCGTGGCTCTCGGCCCAGGCTCGAGCGGTCCTGTGGCTGAACCCGCTGGCTGCCAGCCCGGCCTACGAGCCGGCGGCGGCGGGAATGGCGGCTGCGCTTCCGTTCGTCGACGGCCTCTTCGCGTTCACCGACGCGGACGACGTCGCGGAACTGGCGCGACAACTCGATCAGTACGACGCTGGGAGCCCCATCGGGTACAGATACGATCCGCGGCGGCCGTGATTCCGGTGAAGACGAGCGATCACTCGAGCGCCTCGAGGCGACGCTGTCACGCTCCAGGCAGCCGTCCTTCGAGTCATACCCCCAACAACTATCAACAATCACGTGGATGCAGGGAGTACGACGGATGGCAGTACTTGACATGACCCTCCTCACCGTGTTAGCAGTTCTGATCGGATTAGTGACGACCTGTCTCGCCTGTCTGGAACGCACACAGGTGCGACGGGCATGGGATGAACTCGGGCAGCGCCTTCGAGGTGTGGCCCCCTACCTCGGTGTCGCCGCGCTGTTTTTCGTCCTCAAGCGTTGGACACACGAACAGAGCGTGCAAATCTCCCGCGAGCTCGACTGGGATCTCACCGCCGAAATATACGCAATCGAGGGCGAGTTCGTCGCCGTGATGCAAAACACCATCCCGGACGAAACGATCGCGTTCTTCTCCGCGATGTACATGTTCGGGTTCCCGTTCCTGCTCGTCACGGCTCCGATACTGTACCTCCTGGCATCCTCACAGCGCCGCCTGAAGGAACTGCTCATCGCGTACGTTCTCAACTACGTCATCGGAACGCTCTTTTACACGCTGTTTGTGGTGTACGGGCCGCGGAACCATCTCTCGAGCGTCAGCGGGCTGATGTACGACTTCTACCCGCAGACGCAGGATCTGACCGCGGCCGTCTCGTCGAACACGAACGTGTTCCCGTCGCTGCACACGTCGCTCGCGATCGTCGTGTTGATGCTGGCCTGGCGGAGTCGTCGGGAGTACCCCCGATGGCTCGGGATCTCGGGCTTCGTGGTCTCGTGCGTCGTTATCTCGACGATGTACCTCGGCATTCACTGGGTGGTCGACGTCGTCGCCGGCGTCGTCCTCGGCGTCGGGAGCGTCTACATGGCTGACTGGATCGTCGACCGTATGGAGCGGGGACTCGGGCAGTCGTCGGGACTCGAGGAAGAAAGCGTGTCCTCGGAGGTGAGCGACTGAGCGGCGACGCTCGAGTCTCCGCCCGTTCTCAGGAACTATCGCCGCTCGCGAGTCGCGGCCCGAGGACGGAAGTGATTGTGCAGAACTCAGCGAGCCGTCAGAAAGTTCGATCCGCTCGGTACGCGAACAATGCGGTGTGGGCTGATCGATTACGAATCGACGTCTTCTGGCTCGTCCTTTCCGAAGACCATCTCTCGCGCAGAGAGTTGGTAATTCTGTTCCTGATACGTGCGCTCGACGGCCTGGAAGTAGTTGACGACCGTGACGAGCACGACGCCGCCCACGGTGTTTCCGAGGAGGACGGGGAGAACGAACTCCGTCGCGCCCGTGAGAAGCACTTCTTTACCTCGGAAGACCAGAAACATGAGTTCGGTCGAGGAGACGACGACGTGATAGAGATTGCCGAGCGGGATCGCGAGGAACGCGATGTACACCATCACGAGCCGAGAGATGGTGTCCTGTGAGGCGTAATCGATCCAGACGACGCCCGCCACGATCAGGCCGGCAAAGGCCCCCTTGAAAAACAGCGACCAGCTACCCGTTTGGATACCGGTTTCAGAAATAGCGACCGCGGTCTTCATCACGTCATTCGAAAAGACGCCCGTCGTCGCGAGGACGAGCGCACCGAGGCTTCCGCCGAGAAGGTTCCCGACGAACACGACCGACCAGATGCCAAACAACGCCGGAATACTTGCCAATCGCTCGAGGACGAGCGCGACCGGCGGGAGCGTGTTCTCGGTATAGAGTTGGTAATCCCCGAGAATAATGTAGATGAACCCGAGCGGATACAAAAGCGCCCCGACGATCGGTGCGCCCTCGCTCGCGTGAGTCACCGACACGTACAGCATGAACGTCACCGTGATCGCGAATCCGGCGGCCAGCGCGCTGAAAAACAGCTCTCGAGTGCCGGTCGAGATCTCCTCGTCCGCGGCGGCGACGATTCGGTGAAAGATTTCATCGGCGGAGAACCGATCGCGAACGACCGCGCCCGCCGCGGGCGCACCGCTTCGAGACTGTTCGACGACGTCACGAACCGACTCGTCCCCGGGCGGTCCCTCGCTCTGTACGTCGCCATTTCCGGTCTCGTCGGTCGACTCGCCGTGAGTCGACTCGGTCGAGACCGGTTCGCTCGAGTTCATGGTGGCGAATTCGAGAAGGGGCGAATAAAAGCATCGGCATCTGTCGACCGTAGCGTACAGCGTGTGATTTCTGATGCCAAGCGAAACCTTTGGTGCGAAGCGAAACGGTTTGGACCAGTTGAGTGGAAGTCCATGGTTCGAACATCGGATCGGTCGATCATTCGAGGACTGGCGGCTCAGTGAATCCGATTCGTGAGACATAGATTCAGCTAAGTCGGTCTCGTCGAGGCTCTATCTACGTACCCTAGCTAAATATAGATATATAGCTATCATAGTAGGGTACTTATTTAGCAACTAGCGATGATTCAGTGATGTCGAAAGACACCACTGGGACGTCGTTCGGAATCGAACGGCGAAAATTTTTGGCCGGTGCAAGTCTCGCGGGCGTAACGGGGCTGTCCGGTTGTATTGGAACGTTTGCTGGCGCGGCAAAGGAGGTGAGAATTGCTGGAAGTTCGACCGTGTTCCCGATTACCTCGGTGATTTCGTCATCGTTTACCGAGGATCGAAACGACGTGTCCGTCTCGATTAGTATGACGGGAACAGGGGGTGGGTTCTCGAACTTCTTTTGTCCCAATATGACGGACATCAACAATGCAAGCCGCCAAATCGCCGAGGCAGATATAGAACAATGCTCCGAAAACAGCGTCGATCCGGTCGAGTTCACGGTCGCGACGGACGCGTTGACGGTGGTTGTCCACCCCGAAGCCGACTGGATCGACTGCGTGACCGTCGAAGAACTCCGCGAACTCTGGCGTGACGGCGGTGCCCAGCGCTGGAGCGACGTTCGCGATGAATGGCCCGACGAAGAGATCGAGTTCTTCGGCTCCTCGACGACATCAGGGACGCACGAATACTTCGTCGAAGCGATTCTCGGTGAGGACGACACCCACCGGACGGACTACAGGGGTACTGAGCGCGACCGTTCGATCGTCCAGGGTGTGCGGGGTAGCAAATTTTCCATCGGATACTTCGGATTTGCTTACTACAGCGAAAACCCCGACCAGATCAAAGCACTCGGCATCGATGACGGCGATGGCTGTACCAAGCCGTCACTCGAGAACGCAAAGAATGGCAGCTACAAACCGCTTGCGCGAAATCTCTACATCTACGTTGCGAAAGAATCGCTCAAACGGCCCGAAGTCCAAGATTTCGTTCGATATTACCTAGAGCGCTCGTCGACGGATCTCGTCACCGAGGTCGGATACGTCCCGGTCACGGAGGACGTTCGCGACGATAACCTGGCGAAACTCGAAGACGCCATCGACGAGGTGACTGCCTAATGAGCGCACAAGACATCGTTCAAGAGGATACTCGTTCGATTCGCGGAATCGCGTTCAAATACGTCTTCGCAGTGTGTGCGTTCCTCTCGATTCTGACTACCATCGCGATCGTCATCACGCTGCTGATCGACGCCGTGGACTTCTTTGCGGCCGTTCCGCCCCTCGAATTCTTCACGGAGACGGAATGGATACCCGCAGAGGGTACCTACGGCATCTGGCCACTAATTTCCGGAACGATTACGATCACGATCGGCTCGGCATTAATCGCGCTCCCGATCGGGCTACTCACGGCTATTTATCTCAGTGAGTACGCCTCTGATCGCCGTCGAGCATACCTCAAACCCGCACTCGAGGTACTTGCAGGTGTCCCGACGGTCGTCTACGGCTATTTCGCGTTGGTGTATATCACACCCGTGTTTGACCGATTCCTCCCGATCGGGACGTTCAATGCGCTGTCGGCATCGATTATGGTCGGTATCATGATTATCCCGATGGTCTCCTCGATCAGCGAGGACGCAATGAGTTCGGTTCCCGACTCGTTGCGGCAGGCGAGTTACGGCCTCGGGGCGACGAAGTTCACCGTTTCGACATCAGTCGTCGTTCCGGCGGCACTCTCGGGGATTCTTTCGTCGTACATTTTAGCGCTCTCTCGAGCTATCGGCGAAACGATGATTGTGGCGGTCGCCGCGGGTCAGACGCCACGAATGGCCGATCTGACCAATCCAGCCGGTATGTTCCTCGAGTCGGTACAGACGATGACAGCAGCAATGGTTCAGATCGGGGCCAGCGACGTTGTCGGCCAGTCGACTGAGTACAAGAGCCTCTTCGCGATCGGATTGACGCTGTTCGTCATCACGTTTGCGATGAATGTCTTTAGCGAGTGGGTTTCCTCTCGCTATAGGGAGGTGTATCGCTAATGTCGACTGACACCGACCACACCGACTCCGGCCACTCTGGATTCGGTCGCGTCAGTCGGACGAAAGACGTGGCATTCCGATGGCTCACGTTCGGAGCGGCGCTCTTCGGTATCCTCGCACTCGCAGTGTTACTGGCGAACGTCGCCGTCGATGCCGTTGGTTGGTTAGACTGGGGCTTCCTCACCGGGATGCCGAGCTTCAGTAACCCGTATCAGGCTGGCTTCTTCCCAGCTATCATCGGTTCGATTGCACTGATGGTCCTGATTGCAGTGATCACGTTCCCGCTCGGCGTCGGCGCGGCGATCTACCTCGAGGAGTACGCGAGCGACGGGTACCTGACACAGTTCATTCAGCTAAACATTTCCAATCTGGCTGGCGTTCCATCGGTCGTCTACGGGCTGCTCGGACTCGGTCTGTTCGTCGGCCTCTTGAACATCGGATTCGGGACATTGCTCGTCGCGGGCTTTACCGTTTCCTTGCTCATCCTGCCGATCGTCATCATCTCAGCACAGGAGGCCATCCGATCGGTTCCGGATTCCCAGCGCCAGGCCAGCTACGGAATGGGAGCCACGAAGTGGCAGACGATCCGTAACGTCGTCTTGCCACGAGCAATACCCGGGATTCTCACGGGGACGATCCTCGCGCTCGGCCGAGCGATCGGCGAGACAGCACCGCTCATCATGATCGGTGCACCGACGGCCGTCTTCGGCATGCCGAACAGCCTCCTCAGCAAGATCAGCGCGATGCCCATGCAGATCTACACGTGGGCTGACCAGCCCGAAATGGAGTTCCAGTACGGCGTCGTCGCAGCGGGCGTGGTGACGCTGTTAGTGATCCTCCTTTCGATCAACTCGATCGCAATTCTCATTCGAAACCGATACCAACAGAGGGATTCATAATGACACAAGATTCAACCACTTCCACGGAAAACGAACAGCTCGACGGTCAGCAAGCCACACCAACGCCGGGAACCGATGGTCTCGGCGAGGAAGCGGACGAGCCGAGTCAGGGGACCGACACCGAACGAGTACTCCTCGAGGCACGCGACCTCGACGTCTACTACGGCGACGATCAGGCGTTGCAAAGCGTCGACCTGCCGATTCCGGAAAAGCAGGTAACCGCGCTGATCGGTCCGTCGGGATGTGGCAAGTCGACGTTCCTGCGGTCGGTCAACCGAATGAACGACCTAATCGACATCTGTCGAGTCGAGGGCGACCTCGAGTTCGACGGCAAGAACGTCTACGACGACGACGTCGATCCGGTCGCGCTCCGGCGGAAGATCGGCATGGTGTTCCAACAGCCCAACCCCTTCCCCAAATCGATCTACGACAACGTCGCCTACGGCCTCCGAGTGCAGGGCGAAGACGACGGCGACGTAGACGAGCAGGTCCAAAACGCACTCGAGCAAGCGGCACTCTGGGACGAGGTGAAAGACCAGCTCGACTCGTCGGGGCTCGATCTCTCTGGCGGGCAACAACAGCGCCTCTGTATCGCTCGTGCGATCGCCCCTGACCCGGAGGTTATTCTGATGGACGAGCCCGCGAGCGCGCTCGACCCGGTCGCGACCTCGAAGATCGAGGACCTCATCAGCGATCTCGCAGAGGACTACACCGTCGTCATCGTCACCCACAACATGCAACAAGCCGCGCGGATCTCCGATCGGACGGCGGTCTTCCTGACGGGCGGGAACCTCGTCGAGTTCGACGAGACCGCGAAAATCTTCGAGAACCCCGAGAGCGACCGCGTCGAGGATTACATCACCGGCAAGTTCGGCTAGTCGCGTCGAAGAGTGCTCGAAGGGAATCCCGACTCACTGGCGGGAGACTGGTCACAAAATACTAGTGTGGGACACGGAATCATAGGGTGAGCCGATGGAATCACCCGAACTCGCCGCGGTAACCGTCTTTACCGTCGGCACGCTCGTCGCCTGGTCACCGCTTCTGAGCATCGAACGCCTCCGTGCGCTGTTTTCCGCTCCGACTGCGTATTTCCCGCTCAACTACGCTATTGTCGGCTGTGGCCTCTGCGTGATCCAGTGTATCTCCTATCTCGGTGTCCTCGTTCTCACCGTGGGAACCGACATGGTCACCGGCAGCGACGTCGCGACGATACTCGGCGGCGTTTTCGCGGTGAACCTCCTGGTTCCAACCGTCGGAGCGCTCGTCGCGGTCTCTGTGCTGTCCCCTCGGGGGCACTGGTCACCCGACGGAACCGGGATAGGCGGACGAATCGCGCTCGCGCTCGGCGTACTCTGGTACGCGGTCGTCACCTCCGCGCTCTTCGTTCTGATCGGATTCGCTGTCGTGGTCACGAACCTCCCGACGTGATACAGAGCGGGTGAAACTCCTCGCGGCTGGGAACGTGACCATCATTTATGTGTATTTCTCGAGGATATAGAGACGATGTACGATCGAGTTTTACTCCCGACCGACATGAGCCCCGGCGTCGACCGAGCGATCGAGCACGCAATCGACGCCGCAGAGCGGTACGACGCCGAGTTGCACGTGCTGTACGTCGTCGACGCCGACGCCTACAGTTCCTATCCGGACGACGAGTACGTCCACGAGTTCGAAGGCCTCGAGCACGCGCTCGAGCAGGCCGGTCGCGACGCGGTCGAGTCGATACTCGACCGGGCGTCCGCCGCTGGGATCGAGACCGAAAGTGCGATCCGACACGGGATTCCACACGAGGAGATCCTCGAGTACGCAGACGAGGGCGGAACTGACCTCACGATCGTCGGGACCAAGAACCGATCGGGAGACTACCGCCGACTGCTCGGCAGCGTCGCCGAACGCGTGACTCGACTCTCGGACGACCCCGTTACCATCGTGAAGACGCCCGTCGACGAGAAGTGACTAGCGCGACGATCTCGAGATCGATACGTCAGAGTGGACAAAATATTTATCAGTTCCCGAGAGACTCGAGCGTGTATGGTACACTGCCCTGAATGCGAGAACGAGATCACCGACGAATCGGACGTCGAGTTCAACGACCTGGATTCGAAGATGGAGGGACTCTTTCGGTCTTCCAAGCGCTTCTACGTGGTCGGCTGTAACAACTGCGGTGCGGCGATCGGCAGCGGCGTCGCCGGTGGCGGCGGCTAATACGGACGCCTCGAGCGAGCGAACCAGAATCGTCTGCGGTCTCGAGGATTGATCTGACGAGTTGCTACGAGTACGTGCTCAACTCTGTCACATGCCACTGTGGTCCGCTATCCCTCCTACTGGAACCGTAGGACACCGAGTGGCCCCGACGGTGTCATAGAACGGTCCGCATACCTTCTTCGCGACTACCCGACGAACCAGAATCGTCGCTGGTACCCTCAGTGGCCCCCGGAAACGAGATGGAGGCCGACGATACCGACGAGGATCACGCTGATAAAGCCGACTCGAGCGAGCGTCGCAGGTTCGTCGAACAGGACGATCCCGAGCGACGCGGTCCCGACGGCACCGATACCGGTCCAGACGGCGTACGCCGTGCCGATAGGGAGGTCCTTGACGGCCTGTGCGAGCAGGACCATACTGATAACGAGGGCGGCGACGGTGCCGAGCGTCGGCACCGGCTTCGAGAGTCCGTCCGAATACTCGAGTCCGATCGCCCATCCGATCTCGAACAGGCCGGCCAATAGCAGAAGATACCACGACATCCTGGCTCTCGGCTACTCGTTCACCCGAACTATAGCTTCTGTTATCGACCGACTCGTGGAAGTCGTTGATCGAACCCAGTGGTAGTCGCTCTTTCGGTGTCGGTCTGCACTGGCAACCGAGAGTGTCGAATCGACCGCAAGCAACGGACTTCGACGGGGCTCGAAACCTGAGATCGATACGAACCGTCCACAGCAGGCCTCGTCGTTTTTATGACTGGGGGACTTCTCGAGACACATGGCATCCGAGAGTTTCAACGAGAGCACCACGTTCGAGATCGGTGGCGACCTCACGATCAATCGATTGGGATTCGGAGCGATGCGGATTACAGGCGATGAGATCATCGGTCCCCCCGAGGACGAGCAGGCGGCGAAAGAGGTCGTCCGCCGCGCCACCGAGATCGGGGTTGATTTCTTCGACACCGCAGACTCCTACGGCCCGGGGGTCAGCGAGCGACTCCTCGGCGAGGCACTCGAGAGCGGCGACGACGTGGTCGTCGCGTCGAAAGCCGGGTTGCTCCGACACCGCAACGGAGACTGGCTTCCCCACGGAGACCCGGACTACCTGAAAAATCAGGTTCTGTGTAGTCTCGACAGGCTCCAGACCGATTCGATCGACCTGTACCAGTATCACCGACCGGACCCCGAGACCGACTTCGAGGCGTCGGTCCACGCGTTCGCCGAGATGAAAGACGCGGGTCAAATCGACCACGTCGGCCTGTCGAACGTCTCCGTGGAGCAACTCGAAACCGCGATGGACATCGTCGACATCGCGACGGTCCAGAACGAGTACAACGTCGGTAACCGGGACGACGAGGACGTTCTTCAGGCGTGCGAGGAGAACGGGATCGGGTTCATCCCCTGGGGGCCGATGTACGCGATCGACGAGGACGACGTCGCCGACGTGCTCGAGGACGTCGCCGAGACCCGCGACGCAACTTCCCGCCAGGTCGCGCTTGCCTGGTTGCTCCACCACTCGGACGTGACACTGCCGATCCCCGGCACCTCGAGCGTCGAGCACCTCGAATCGAACGTCGCCGCCTCGCAGCTATCGCTGACCGACGACGATCTAGCCGCCCTGAACGATATCGACCCACAGAACTGACCTGCAGTACAGTCGCGGACGGACTCGAGCGTTCTCGTTCAAGTCGTTCTTGTCTACGCTATACCAAAATCACTCAAGCTACTGTTGTATAGCGATCCACCAAAGCCCTCGAGAAAATCTCCGTCCAACTCTCTCGCCCTGGGCGTCTTCGCTCTCGAGTCCGATCGGATCGATGCACGATACAGGGCCGGGCCCGTATCCGGCCATAATCGGCACCTGACTCGAGTAGAGGACATACCATCAGTAATACTAACATTATTGTTGGGAGACGTATTAGAACTATCAAAGGTGGGTGAAGAGAAGATGGGGAGCGAAGACACATACAAAACAGTACACGGGGCGTTGAATCGACTCGATGAATTAACCGATCCAATCCGGTTAGATCGGGATAAGCACGAAATCGATGCGTATCTGTTCGCCATAGAAAGTATGGCTAAAACCGCCATGAAGAAAGACGACCTCCGAGAAGCGCATCGGCTGCTCGACCTCCGAGACAGCATCGACGTTTCCGACGAGGAGGGACAGATCGTCGAGGTTCCTCGGTCCGATGCTCTCCGGCTGTCGGTGACGCTCCATTCGTACCGCGAGAAGCTTCTGGACGACGGTGATGAGGTCAGTGCGTCGGACGTGGAGCAATCGGCCGCCATCATCGATCGGAAGCTCGAGCAGAAGTCCGGCGAGACGGAGAGAGAAGAGCAATAGGACATCCTTACAGTTGGTAGATCGTCGAGTGAACTGACTCACACATCGCTCGCTGCCGGTATCGAGGGCCATCGATTACGCATATAACGCGCGGATCGATGGGTCGAAACCCCTAGTGCTTGATCAGTGATCGTACACTCTCTTCGCAGAGTTTTCGCGAAATTTCAGCCAGTCATAGCCTTTCTCGCCAGCCGAGCTGTGTGTCGTGGCGTTTCTCGGTCGTACTTCCAATTCCCTATTCTGACGGTCGAAGCCGACGCTATCCAGCAGTTCACCAAGATCCTGATTTCTATAATCGGTTGCTTTTGCTCTGTGTATAGTCCTCTCAAGGGAGTGAGTACGGGTTGTGCATTCAGAAAATCCGATCGCACTGGTCTTGATAGAGAGCCAACACGACCCAAAAACATCAAAGTCATACTGCTTGGATCTCAAAAATGTCACCCAGTGAGATCTTCATTGCTGAAAATAGCCGTGATTGCTATGGGAATGTTGCTATTAGTATTCGCTTACAGTTATGGAATAACCACTTGTACAGCAGTTAGTAGTGGTGGAGAAATAGCCCAGCAACAGTGTACCACGAACCAGCTACATCAGTTAGGAGCTGGAGTTCTTCTTGCTGGAGGGGTGGGGCTCATCATGTTTGGGGCTTGGAACGAGATAAAGACCGTCTACCGGGCTCTTAATTAGTAAAGGAAATTGGCAGATTGGGACGCTATATCCCCGTTCATCAGTGAGAAGAGCCGCGGTCGCGACAGCGAACCGTGACTCTTGCAGTTATCAGTGGATAGTAGCGCGATTTCTTCATTCAGATATGTGATTGAATATAAACCAGGTAATTCGGCAACTACGTGTACGTACTTATCGAAAATAATTACATAGAAACGGCTAATGTTATGCTATGGACGATACTCGGATTATTCAGGTGGCAACTCTCTGGTTTGTTGTCCTCATCTACATACAGACAGGCTCTGGTGGCGGTGGCGCAATTAATATGGCCATCGGGTTCATTGCTCTTCTCCTCATGTATATTCTTCCGCTCACTCTCGTTATTTTTGTCATCCTACAACTCATCGATAGATAGACCACCTCTACTTACCGTGATTTTCACGCCTAACTCTGAATAAAGAAACCGTATTACCAACTACTGTTATTGATGTGGGTAGTCACTTCGGAATCGAACACCACGCTCGTTCACTCGAGTGGACCGTCCATTGATACCGCTCGATCACACGACCGTCTCACCATCGGTGTCAGTTCCCGGCCGAGTGCAGAAAACGAGGAGAGGCCGTCGAGCGCTACCAGGGACTTTCGACCAGGGTCACGGAATCCGTTCCGGACAGGCCGTGTTCGCCCGAGTCGTCGCGCTCCCACTCGAGGCGACCGCTCGATTCGTCGCCGTCGAAGCCGGTGTCCTCGACTGGGAATTTTAGCACCAGATCGTCGGTTCCGTCGCCCGTGACGTCGCACTCGAACCCGTCGTTCAGCGGGCGCGCGCCGTCGCCGTCGCGAACCACATCCGGCGCACCGAACCGATACCGAACCGGTTCGTCCGTCGGATCGAACGACGACGTTGCTTCGACCGCGACCAGCACCACTCCGCAGTCGTCGTACTCGATTTCGTTTTTATCACACCACGGTTGAATCTGGATCTCCAGACCCGATTCGAAGTGGGCCGCCGCCTGACCGGTCAAGGTCGGTACGGCGACCGCACCGGCGGCCGCACCGAGCGCGATACGGCCGAACGTTCGTCGGGAGGTCGTCGCACCGTCGTCGTTTGCGTCTTCTGTCGCCGCCTCGAAGTAAGTTTTAGGAGGCATGCAATTAATTCGTTCTCGGTGGAAACTATAGGTCGTTCTGGTGCGACTATCGAACCGCCAGTCAGAAGACGCACCGTTCCGGCCAGTTCCCCGCGATCAGTGAGTGGCGAGGACCGTGGCGACGACGTAGGTGCTCCCGGCCATCAGTGCGAAATGCGGGGCAAACGCCTTCAGCGCCAGTTCCTTCGATTCGGTCATCGTGCGCGCGACTTGCCACGCGATCACCGCACTCCAGAGAACCGCGAGCCAGAGCCAGCCGGTGACGAAGAACGCGTCCCACGCCGCAACGATCTCGGGACTCGCGCCGGCGGGAAGGTCGAGGGGGATACCGAGTCCGCCCGCGAACACGTTCAGCGTCTGGCCGCCCGACTCGAGCAACCCGCCGATGGCGTGGCTCCCGAACGTGAACATGATCCCCAGCGGCGCGTAGGCGAGCCCGAACTTCGTGAACGACATCGTCCAGTCGATCCCACTCCAACTACTCGCGAGTCGATTGACGGCGGTAAACGCCAGAATCGTCGCGATGATGCTCACGGCGTAGGCGGCGGTCGGGGCGAGGACGCCGGGGAGGCTTCCGACGAGTGCGGTCTCCTCGACAGGGCCGCCGAGGACGTGATCGATCGGGAAGACGGCCCAGATCACGAGCGCGACGAGCGCCTCGTCGACGAGCGGGATGCGTTCGGTCAGCACCTTCGCGCCCGGCCAGCGGAATCGAAGCTCCACGTCCTCGTCTGGGTTTTCGGTCGTACACTTCATGCAGGCGGTACACCGGCGGTCGGTACTGAGAAAGTCGCTCTTGTACTCGAGGGTCGCACACTGAACGCCGGTGTCCGTGTTCTGGGCGACCTCGAGCGGCGAGAACTTCGAGGTGACGCTCATGACGCCCGTCGCTGGGCAGACGTATCGACAGAACGCCTGTCGCTGGTAGACGAGACTGACGGCGACCGCGACGCCGAGGATGACGAGCCAGTAAATCGGAATGAGACGCGGCGAATAGGCGACGCCGACCTTGTACATTGGCCACCGCGCCATGGCGAACGACAGGGCTGTAAGCGATAGGACGGATATCGGGAGGCCCAACACGACCCACTTTCGCGTATACATCGGGAAGTGACGTTGTAGGCCGAACCGCTGGGTAAACCGAACGATCGCACCCATCGGGCAGAAGTAACACCAGATTCGACCGAGAAAGACGAGGCTGAGAATCATGACCGGCGCCCACCAGAAGCCGAAGAACGCGACGTTCCCGAAGTTGGTCGCCGAATCCGTCGGACCGACTGCGGCCCGGTAAATCGCGTAGAAGAAGATCGCGACGGTGAGCAAGTTCACTGCATGTTGGACGTTCTTGTTCGTGAACAGAAACCGCATCACGCGGTTGTTCGTCAGTGTGATACTAGCACTCGAGTTCTGTTGCTCGGCGGTGGTTCGGTTCGACCGTTTCTCTTCAGTTGCCATCACCCCACGTTTCCGGCACCGTATTGTGATTATTCTGGTGCATAAGTCGAAAAAACGAACGCCACGTCTCCCGCGAAGGATCGACCCCATTCGAAATCGCGACCAATGAGGTCACGGTCAGTGGACGACCACGCCGAGGGAGTCACGGGAGGCTCGCGCCGGTGAACGCCAGCAGGTAGACGACGATGGCGACGAGCGTGAGTCCGAGGACGATCATCACGAACCGGAAGGCTCCCTCTGGAGTGTAGATGGACGATATTTGGAGATCCATCCGCGTTACTACGTCGACCACGTACAAAAACATCGGGCGAGATTCTGTCTCGCGGCCCCTGTAGACAGCCGCCTCGAGTGGTCCAGAAGGTGACGACCTCGGACGATTCCGGGTGATAACCGCCTCAGGCGGCCCCGATAGACGACCGGCTCAACGGACCGGGCGACGCTACGATCGACGACCGTCTCAACGGTCCGGGCGACGCTACGATCGACTCGCGTCCCGTTCGATCAGTCGCGCGGCGAGATAGGTCACGAACGCGAGCAGAATCAGCGGGAAGATCGTCAGCGCGTGGGTCATGACGACGGGGAGCAGCTCGAACTCCCACGGCGAGACGAGCTCGAAAAGTATCACGAAGTACGCGAGGATCGCCACCGGAGCGAGGTTGATCGAGGCGTCGATCGCCGTTTCTCGGGAGAGCCACTCCAGCATAGCCGCGTGTTCGGTCCCGAATCAGATAAACCGTGTTCATCGTTCTCCGGAGTCGAACCGATCGCGGTCTCGTTTCGGACAAACGCTTATAGGGGGCGTTGATGAAGGGGGCTGATGGATGCGGAGCCTACAGCGTGCCCTCCTCGCTGCGACGCTTTTCCTGCTCTCGGTAGCCGCGATTCCGACCGCGTCCGCTGCGAATTCGGTCACGAACGAGTTTATCAGCAACCTCAACGAGCAGTTGCTCTACCTCGCCGTTCCGATCGCCGTGCTGGTCGAAGGCATCCTGATCTACACCGTCTGGCGGTTTCGTGCGAACGGTGACGACGACGGGACGGAACCGGAGCCGACCCGGGAGAACCGACAACTCGAGATCACCTGGACGGTCGCGACCGCGCTCGTGTTGCTGTTCGTCGGAACGGCCTCGTTCACCACGCTGGCACAGCCGAGCGTGTCGTCGATCATCGACGATCCCCAGAGCGACGACGGGCCGCCCGACGCACCAGCGGACGCCGTCGACGTCGACATCGTCGCCGAACAGTGGGAGTTTACGTTCGAGTATCCGGACGAGAACGTGACGACCAGCGACGCGCTGGTGCTCCCCGAGAACCAATCCGTGTACATGTACGTGACGTCGACGGACGTGATCCACTCCGTCCACGTGCCAGCACTGGGGCTCAAGCAGGACGCGATCCCCGGCGAGACACATCTCCTCCGAACCACGGCGACGGAACAAGGGGAGTATCGACTGTACTGCGCCGAACTGTGCGGGCAGGGCCATCCCGAGATGTTGTCCACGGTCCGGGTCGTCGACGAAGACGAGTACGAATCGTGGCTCGAGGAACAACGATCGGAATCCAGTGATGATGGGAACTGAACGAATCGGCGACTCGAACCGATCGATGAATCGGTTCGGGCACGTGATCGCCGCCGGCGTTTCGGCGACCGCGGTCATGTCGTTGTTGCTCTTGCTTTTGGAGGTCCAGACCCGCTCGGAGATGAACCTCTTTTCGGTGATCGCACGGTTCATCGGGACGCCGAACGATCCGACCGTCGGTTTCGTGCTGTTCGCCGTCGCCGGCTCGGTCGGCTGGCCGCTTTTGTTCCTCGCGCTCGAGCCCTACCTCCCTTTCGGGCCTGATCCCGCCGCCCGCGGCGTCGTGTTCGCCTCGATCCTGTGGATCCCCTTCGTCGTCGCGGGACGCGGGAACGTCGACGGGCCGCTGCTCGTCCTGTTCGGGGCCTACACCCTGTTCGCCCACTGGGCCTACGGGTTCACCCTCGGGGCGGTGTACGCGCGCCTCTCGAGTCGACCCTGATCGCGAACTCCCGGACGAGTGGGTCCTGGTCTCGAATCCTCAGTCGAATCGGCTCTAATCGCGAACCCACGGTCGAACGGCACAAACCTTTATTCGCCGTTCGTTGAAGGCGCACATAGCCGCCGGGTACGGACGGCGCTCGAACCGTCTCGCCCGGCGCGAACAAACGATGTTAGATACGATCCCCGGAATCGCGTTCGCCGCGATCATCTTGACGGCGCTGGCAGGGTACTATCGGTTTCGTAGTGATCGCCCGCCCAGATCGTTCGCCGACGGCGGGGTCGCGTCCCCCACGATTGGCTTGACGGGCACGGCGAAACCGACCGGGCTGACGCGCTGGTTCACGACCGTCGATCACAAGGACATCGGATTATTGTACATCCTCTTTGGAACCGTGGCGGCGCTGTGGGGGATGACGGACGCGATGATGATGCGCAGCGAACTGCTGGTGCCCGAAAGCGCCATCTGGAACGTCGAGACGTACAACGCGGTGTTTACGACACATGGCCTCACGATGCTGTTTTTCTTCGTGACGCCGGTGTTCACCGGGATCGCCAACTACGTGTTACCGCTGTTGCTCGGAGCGGACGACCTCGCGTTCCCGCGAATCAACGCGATCGCGTTCTGGTTGCTCCCGCCGTCGCTGCTCATGGTTCGGGGCGGGCTAATCACCGATATTATAGGCATGGTGCTCGGCGTGTTGCCGGTCGACGTGACCGTCTTCGAGGCGCTCGAGCCGGTCGCGATGGGCTGGACCATGTACACGCCGCTGTCGGTAGAGATGGCCAACCCGCAGATCAGCGTCGCGGTGCTCGGCCTGCATCTGAGCGGCATCGCCACGACGATGGCGGCGATCAATTTCATCGTTACCATCTTCACGGAGCGGCCGGACGACCTGGGCTGGGACAGACTGGATATCTTCTCGTGGAACATCCTCGTCACAAGCGGGCTCATCTTGCTCGCGTTTCCGCTGCTCGGTAGCACGCTGATCATGCTGTTGCTCGATCGCAACTTCGGGACGACGTTCTTCGCGGTCGAAGGGGGTGGTCCGATGCTCTGGCAGCACCTGTTCTGGTTCTTCGGTCACCCGGAGGTGTACATCCTCGTGTTGCCCGCGTTCGGACTGGTCAGTCTCATACTGCCGAAGTTCTGCGGTCGCCGGCTGTTCGGCTTTCGCTTTATCGTCTACTCGACGCTCGCGATCGGGATCCTCTCGTTCGGCGTCTGGGCCCACCACATGTTCGCGACCGGAATGGACCCCAGACTGCGCTCGAGTTTCATGGCCGTCTCGTTGGCCATCGCGATACCGAGCGCGATCAAGGAGTTCAACTGGATCGCGACGATGTGGAACGGGAAGATAAATCTCACCGCGCCGATGATCTGTATCCTCGGCGGCATGAGTACGTTCGTCGTCGGTGGGATTACGGGCGTCTTCCTCGCGGCGGTCCCCGTCGACCTCGTGCTCCACGACACACATTACGTCGTCGGCCACTTCCACCTCATCGTCGTCGGCATCATCCCCCTCGCGATGATGGCGGCGAGTTACTACTGGTACCCGCTGATCACGGGCCGGATGTACAACCAGCGACTCGCGCGGATACAGTCTGCGCTCCTGATCGTCGGCTCCTTTATCACGTTCATCCCGCTTTTGATTCTGGGATACATGGGAATGCCGCGCCGGTACGCCGTCTATCCCGTCGAGTTCATCACGCTCAACCAGATCGCGTCCATCGGTGCGTTCGTCCTCGGCGCCAGCGTGATCCTCTGGGTGATAAACATGATCCAGTCGCTTCGCACCGGGAAGATCGTCCGGGACGCAGACGTCTGGAACCTCAAAGCAACCGGCCAGTTCACCCGCGAGTGGCAGTGGTTCGAGGACCGACTCGAGCAACGCGACGAGCCGGCGGTCTCGGTCGATGAGGGCAACGAGAGCGACGGGGGCAACGAGGGCGATGGGACGCCCGACGGCGGATGACTCAGTACCGGCGACTCGGAGGGGAGGTTCCTCACACCGAGTGCTGGGGGATGTGTGCGAATCGCTGCATCACGTGTCCGAGAACGTAGCCGTAGACCCAGTGAGCCGCGAGCGAGAGCCCGAGGAACAACACGCCCGCGTACTCGCCGGGCCAGAAGGCGATCACGAATCCGGTCCACATGATGGTCGCGAAGGTGATCGCGCGAGTGGCTCGGGGCTCTCGAGGCGGTAAGAACGCCCCGGCGACGACGAAAAGCAGCGGCAACGCGATCGTTCCGCCGGCGACGAAGACGAGGGTTCCGAGAAAGAGGTTCGGCTCGAGGCCGACCGTCTGGCCGAGTTGGGCGATGTCGACCAGCGACTCCGCCTCGAAGAGGTCGAGAAACGCCGGCGGGACGAAGAGGATCGGCATCATCGCGAGCAGGCCGATGGCCCCGCCGGCGAACGCGGCGAGAATGACGCGGGGGGTGATGTCGAGTTCGGCGTCGAGGTCGTCCGCTCGATCCACAGGCGCTCCAGAGACCGCCTGTGCTTGCTCCGGAGTCGCGTTCGACGACGATTCGTCGCGGTCGGTCATCTCCAGTGAGGACACACGACGATGCGGGTAATAACTGTCGGGCACCGACGTCCGGACGATGCTTACGGACACCGGGTTCCATTCGGCGGTTGGTTTTAGTTCACCGGCGTCGGACGACGCGTATGCCCCGAAAAGAAACGATCGGACTGCTGTTGGTGGCTGTAACGATCGGCGTGTTCGTCAGCGGGATCCTCTCGGCCGTTCTCTAAACGAATAGGGACTGCCGCCTCGAGACGAGAGCGACTGCACCTCGAGACGGGCTGGGACTACCCGCCTCGAGACGGAAACGGGCGTCTCGGCGACCCGACGGTCGTTTCAGAACTCGATATCGGATCCGTCGGAGACGCGCTCTCTCATTACGATCGGACCGACGGAACCCGCGAGAACCAGCACCACCGCGCCCGCGAGGACGATGGCCGCGCGAACGGCGATCCCGTCGGTCGCCGTGGCATCGACCATCGTCGCGGGCGAGATCGTCCCGGCGACGGCGATCCAGACCGCCGCGGCGAGGCCCGCGATAACCGCGCCGATGATCCGTAACGGTCGCCACCGATCCGTGGTGTAACCAGCCTCGTAGACCATTCCCGCGCCGCTCGCGCCGACGGCCAGAACGCCGGCGATGGCGATCGCGACGAGTCCGAACAGCACGCCGGCTTCCGTCGCCACGATTCCGAACGCCGCAACGATCGGCCACGGGCTCGAGCGCCGCTGGTCGGTCGGCTGGTCCATGGGCCGAGTATGACTCGAAGCGATATGAAAATACTCCCTCGGGCGGTCGTCTCACGACCGTTTCGGCGTTACTGGGCGGGTCTTTTTGAGAAGAGATCTCGTATGTACCGGCATGGTGTCCGCCGTCGACGGCGACCGAGGCGAGGGAACTGACGACGAGCACGGACACGTACCGCCGGCAGAAGACGACTGGCCGCGGGGCTTCGGCGAAGCGAGCTGGTGGCCGCTCGTGACGGCGGTGGGAATCGCCGGTCTCTACTTCGGCGCCGCCTTCCTCTTGCTCTCACGCGGGGCCGAACCGCTCGTCGGGCCCGCGCTCGGCGGAGTCGTCCTCGTCGGCGGGGTCGCTATCTTCCTCGGCGGGCTGTACGGGTGGACATACCACGGGTTCGTCCGGACGTACTGGACGCGGCCCTCGAGGCCGGAAGCGGGCGGCGTCGACCTCCGGTGGGGAATGGTGCTCTTTCTCGCCACGGACGTCATGACGTTCAGCGCCGGCTTCGTCTACTACTTTTTCATCCGAACGGGCCCGTGGCCGCCGGGCGAGCTCCCGTCGCTCGTCTCGTCGATCGTCCTCGCGAACACGGCCATCCTGGTCGCCAGTAGCGTGACGTTACACGTCGCCCACGAGGCGATCCGTGAGGGGAATCGCCGTCGGTTCCTCGGCCTGCTCGCCGTCACGGTACTGCTCGGTCTCGTCTTCGTCGGCGGCCAGGCGTTCGAGTACTACGAGCTACTGGTCGTCGACGGCATCGGTGTCACCGACGTCTTCGGCAGCAGTTTCTTCGCCCTGACGGGACTCCACGGCCTCCACGTCGCGCTGGGCGTGATACTGCTCGGCATCGTCCTCGTCCGGGCGGTTACCGGCCAGTTCTCCGCCGACCGCCATACCGCCGTCTCGACGGTCTCAATGTACTGGCACTTCGTCGACCTCGTCTGGATCATCCTCGTCGTGACCCTCTACGTCGGGTCGGTGGCGTAAATCGTCGCTCGAGGACGACCATCACCACTCGACAGCGGAACACAACAACCCGACGGAATCACCGCTAACCGACGTGCGAACCACCGCAACTCGGCAGTAACACCGCCAACCGACCGCCGAAACGAACGCCGACCGAGGCGGGCTTTCTATACGGCCGAGGTCGTACGGTAGGTCACGGTATCTCTCATGACGGCCTGCACGCTCTGTGGACTCCCCACCGGCGCTCGAGCGGTTCGCGAGGCCGACGTCGAGGGGGAGTTTTGCTGTCGCGGGTGTCTCGAGGTCCACCGCGCCGTCGGCGATATGTCGACGAGCGACGAGGCGGAATCGATCGCCTCGAGAGAGCCAGTCAGCGACATCGGGGCGACAGCGTCGCACGCAGAGCAGAGTCCGGCGAACGGGACCGATCAGGGCGAAACGTTCGGTCAGCGCGGCCTGATCGGCCAGCCGGATCAGACCACCGCGACACTGGCCGCCTCGAGCGATGCCGGTAGCGATGGCGCGCTCGAGTACGAGACACGCGAGGTCGAAGCGTCCGAATCCGGTCCCGACTCCCCCGAGGACGGATACGAAACGGCCTTTCTGTCCCTCGACGGGATGCACTGTTCGACGTGCGAGCAGTACCTCGAGAGCGTCGCGACGGGGACCGACGGGATTCTCGAGGCGAGCGCGAGTTACGCGACCGAACTGATTCAGGTGCGGTACGATCCGACCGTCATCGACCGCGACGAACTGGCGGCCGCGATCAGCGGCGTCGGCTACCGCGCGAGCCATCCCGACGAGGAACGCGACGACGACGGGTTCGACCTCGGCAAGTATCGGACGGCACTCGCCGTGCTTCTCGCGATGCCGGTGATGGCCCCGTACGTGTTGTTTATCTACCCGACCTATCTGGGCCTGTATCCCGAGTCGTTTCTCTACGGTTCGACGATCCAGACGATGGTCTTCGCTCCACTGGCGCTCTGGAGCACGCTCATCGTCATCGTCCTCGGCTATCCGATCTTCAGGAGCGGCTACGTCAGCCTCGTCGTCGGACGGCCGACGGTCGACGTGCTCCTCTCGGTCGCCGTCCTCGCCGCGTACGCCTACTCGTTCGGGGCACTCGCGATCGGGTCGCGGCACGTCTACTTCGACGTGGCGGTGATGGTGTTGGTCGTCGTCACCGTCGGCAACCGCGTCGAAGGGAAGCTCAAACGCCGCGCGCTCGGCACGAACATGTCCCTCGCGACGACGCGCGAACCGACCGTCGACGTGCTCGCGGACGACGGATCGACCCACGAAGTCGACCGCGACGCCTGTGATCCCGGCGACCGGGTCATCGTCACGGCCGGCGACCGAATCCCGTTCGACGGAACGGTCGTCGACGGGACCGGCACAGTCGACGAGGCGTTCATGACGGGCGAATCGATGCCGCGGGCAACGTCGACCGGCGACTCGGTCGTCGGCGGGTCGATCCTCACCGACGGCACGCTCGTCGTCGAGATCGATGACACCGTCCGCACCCTGGATCGGCTCGTCGAACTAACTTGGAACGTCCAGAGCTCCGAACGCGGTGTCCAGCGCCTCGTCAACACGTTCGCCGTGATATTCGTCCCGCTGGTCGTGGCGATCGCGGCGGTCGCCACCGCGTTCTGGCTAGCGACCGGACAATCGGCCAGCGAGGCGCTGCTCATCGGTTTGTCCGTACTCGTCGTCTCCTGTCCGTGTTCGCTCGGGATCGCCACGCCGCTGGCACTCGCGGCGGGAAGCGCTCGAGCGGCCGAGCACAACGCGGCGGTGCTCTCGACGACGGTCCTCGAACGGATCTCGGACGCCGAAATCGTCGTGTTCGACAAGACAGGGACGCTCACCACCGGCGAGATGAGCGTCGAGTCCGTCGTCGCGGACGACCCAGAAGCAGTTCTCGAGCGAGCGGCAGCCGTCGAATCGCGCTCGAACCACCCGGTCGCCGCGGCGATCGTCGACGCCGCGCCGGCGGTCGATTCGTCGGTCGACTCGTACGCCAGCGGGCCGCGGTGGGTCGGGGCGACCGTCGACGGAGAGCGCGTCGCAGTCGGGCATCCGTCTGCGTTCGACTCCGAAACCGAACGCGGTCCGGGCCTGGGTTCGGAATCGGATTCGGGATCGGGTTCAGATTCGGAATCGGCGGGGCCGGATTCAGGTTCGGATTCGGAACCGAGTTCGGGTTCGTGGGACGTTCCGGATCGCCTCGCCGACGCGGTGGCGTCCGCGCGCGAGAACGGATTCCGGCCCGTCGTCGTCGGCTGGGACGGCGTCGCTCGTGGCGTCGTTTCCATTCGAGACCAACCTCGAGAAAACTGGCGGTCAGTCGTCAGCACGCTCGCGGCCGACGACCGGCGGATCGTGGTCCTCACCGGCGACGACGAGCGCGCGACGGGGTGGCTTCGCTCCCACCCGGATATCGACGACGTGTTCGCCGGCGTGCGCCCGGAATCGAAGGAAGCGATCCTCCGCAGGCTCCGCGAGGGGGGCACGACGGCCATGATCGGCGACGGCACGAACGACGCGCCGGCGCTCGCGTGTGCCGACATGGGCATCGCTCTCGAGGAGGGGACCGACATCGCGGTCGACGCAGCGGACGTGGTCGTCCGGGATGCCGACCTCGAGGCGATTCCAACGATCCTCGAGATATCGCGCGGGACCCGTCGACGGGTCCGCCAGAACCTCGGCTGGGCCGCCGGGTATAACCTCATCGCGATTCCGCTCGCGGTGACCGGGCTGATCAATCCGCTCATCGCCGCGCTGATGATGGCCGTCAGTAGCCTCATCGTCGTTTTCAACTCCGGACGCGGATCGGTTCGTAACTGAAACGGTTCGTCGACGACCCGTTCGGAATCCCGACGACGACTGTGGACGGGTCACGTCGACGCTCGATTTCGTTCCATCCAGTTTAATAGTCAGAAGTTTTGATTATTTCTCAATGCCCTCTCCGACTAGTACCGACCAACAACAGGAACAACAGGAGGTGCTCTCGATCGTAAACCGGTACTACAGACGCGAGCGTATCAGTAATGTGCTCATGGCCGTGGCCGTCGCCTCACTGTACCTCGGCGTGTACTCTCTCACGTCACTGCTTCCAGCGGCCGCCACGGCAGCCCTCTTGGTCGTCGTCGCACGCGCACCGATTCTGCAGTCGCGCGGCAGGTTTCGACTGAAAACCGACGACAGTCAGGAGACCATCGTCGATGCGTTCACCGGCCCGAAACCGCCGGTACTCGCATTTCTGTGGGGCCTTGCAGACGAGGTAACCTCCAACGGGAACACGGTGAAATATAAAACATACTACCTTTTCGGCCTGCGCTCCGTCGAAATGGTTGTGCAGAGACAAACCGAAACCACACCGGACGGCAACAAACGTATCACGTTGGACGTTACAGCAAACGGAAAGCCGTGGGCGACCTACACGTCGATACTCCACGAGCAACCCGATCACACCGCCATCGATGTCGAGTACACGTCGAACCGACGCTTCGACCTGCGGGATCTCCCCAAGCAGTTATTGGCCCGACGATATCGCGATGCGACACTCGAGGCTCAGGGATACACGGTCGAGACGCGTGAGTCACATTTCGGTCTGTAGCCTCGCTTAAGCTCCCGCCCTGTCCGCACGCGGCCCCAGAGTTAAAACCGGAGTCGCATTCCTCCCCGTAAAAATAGCGGGTTGATACGAAGCTCGAGACTACGGGCCCTTCAGGGCTTGGGCGAGGCTTTCTGTAACGACGTTTCGGCGATGTTTTCGCCGTAGTCGGCACAGCGCGACAGCGAATCGAGGACGAGACCGACGGACTGGGCTCGAACGGGGTCGACGTCGCGAAGCATTTCGTCGATCTGGCGGTTGTGTTCGTCGATATCGAGGACGGATCCGAGCGCATCGTGGCCGAGGGTGGTCGCCTTGGACTCGTCGTCGGTCAACAACGCGTCCATCGACTTTTCGATGATATCGGCTGCGTCCCGATACAGTTCGAGGAACCCGTCCGCGATTTGGTCCGGGAGGTCCCCGAGTTTGAGCGCGAGTTCGCTGATCTTGACCGCGTGGTCGGCGATTCGCTCGAGTTGGCGCGAACTCGAGTGGTAATCGAAGCAATCCTCCCGCGGAACGCCGAGTTCTTCGGCTGCTCGAGGCGAGCGAAGCGTCGCGCGGAAGATCCGAGAGACGGTGAGCCAGAGTCGATCGATGTCGTCGTCGCGTTCGATCACGTCTCGCGCGACGTCGTCGTCGTTCTCGACGAGCGCGGTGACCGCGTCCTCGAGCATCGACGTGGCGATCAGTCGCATGCGCGTGACCGCATCGAGTATTGACAGCTCGGCCGAATCGAGGAGGTCCTGTACGACGACCGCATCCGACTGTTCCTGCACGACTTCGACGCCGATCAGCCCCTGAATCGCGTTGCGAATCGATCGGCGCTGTTCGGTCGAGATCTGACCCGCCTCGAGCCGGATGATATCGAAGCCACTGACGTACATCGTCAACACGGCTCGAACGAGTCGTTCGCCCTCGAGACTCGAGATGTCGAGCGACCCCTCGTCGTGATCGACATCGGTCTGGGGTGTGACGATCAAGGTATCGTCCTGGGCGTAGATCTCGACGGTCATCCCACTGGTGACCTCGTTTTCGGTCGCCCAGGTTTTCGGAAGCGAAACAGTGTAGGTCGATCCACCAGTCACCTGAATCTTCCGCGTCTCCATGTAAGTGACGGTGGACGGACAGAACATAAATAAGTACCTATCTATAGAATGGGAAAATACGGAGTATACGTCTTCTAACGTATTATTACCCCATAGAGAGCAATATCATATGGGTCGGGAACGGTGAGGAATATTGTTATATATAGAGATACGTACCCGACTGTTGGATTGCCAATTCGATAGAAACGGCCGACTGTCACAGCCAGTGGGTACCGTTTTCACTGTTCGTTACGTTCGCCTCTGTTCGGGACACTATCGAAGGGGGAAACTGTATTCTCTGGACATGGCTATACAGAACTCCTAGAAAGGGAATTGTAGCGCGTCGGCGTATTCCGCGGTGGATGACACCCGATACCCCCGATACCGGCTCGCTCCACACCACCGGCGCAGAGACTATCGCAGCGACGCCGTCGGAGGAAAGCCACCTCGCGGAACTCCGCCGCGATCACGACCGACCGTACTCCTGTCCGCTGTGTGCGTTCGTCGACGACTCGCGCCAAACCGTCTACGAACACCTGTTGAGTAGTCATCGAAAGCGCGCGATCACTACTGCGCTTTTCGAGAACCACCTCGATCCACAACGATAACGCGCTTGCCGTCAGGAACACTATTGGTCGGCTATCGCTTACCGGTAAGCGCCCTAATTCGTCAAACTCACCAAATACGTCGCATTCAGAACTGGTCCATACTGCTCAATAGAGCAACTAGAAGCGGCTATGTACCGGTCGAGTGTCTTCTCGAGTACGCAGGTCCCAACCATGAACGAATCCTCGAGCGAGTACCACACCGACAGCGTCCGCGAGCGACTGAGCATGGCCTCTGGATACTCGACCCGGTCGATCGACCTCGACGCGATCGTCGTCCGGTACGAGACCCAGGCCGATCGGTGTACGATAACACCCAGAGAGTGTCCCGAGCGGGATCGTCTCACCACGTGGCTCTCTGCGGACGTCGACGCGTTCGTCGATCTCGCGGACGCCCGATGACGGAGAGATGACCGGTTTCGGGCGGTAATTCGAGAGAAAACAGCGGACACGACGGTGTCGAAGACGGATCTTTAGGGGATTGTTTCGAGAGACGGAGCCACTATGCAAAACGAGCGTCGGAACTAAATCCGGCTACCGTAAACACTATGGCCCATTTGAGATTACATAGTAATACGAACCATGGGCAACAACGAGAACGACAAGCCGGTGCTGATCGCGGGGGCCGGACCGGTCGGCATGAGCGCCGCGCTCGCGCTGCACGCACGAGGTATCGAGACGGCCATTCTCGAGGCCGAATCGGCGGACCGGGACCGAGACGGGAGCCGCGCAATCTACGTCCACGGATCCACCCTTCGAACGCTCGAGCGCGTCCACCCCGGACTCGGGACCGATCTGGTCGATGAAGGACTCGTCTGGCCGACTCGGCGGACCCTCTATCGCGGCGACGAAGTCTTCAATCGCACCTACGACTCGCCCGGCGGCAGCGGCGACATCCCGCACTTCACGAGCGTTCCGCAGGTCGTCACCGAGGCCTACATGCACGACGCCCTCGAGGAGATCGGTGTCGAGATCCACTGGGATTCGGCGGTCGAAACCGTCGAGACGTCGTCCGACGGCGTTCGTATCGAGACGGCCGACGGCAGCGAGTGGCAGACCGAGTACCTGATCGGTGCCGACGGCGGCGGCTCGACCGTTCGCAAGGAAATCGGCGCGAACTTCGAGGGCGACCAGTCCGAAAACGCCTTCCTCATTGCCGATATCGAAGAGGAAGGCGGCCACGACGAGGCCGAACTCGAGCGACTGTTCCACTACGACGCACCCGAAACCGACGGCCGAAACGTCTTGCTGGTGCCGTTTTCCGGCGGCTGGCGACTCGATATCCAGTGTCTCGGAGACGACGACCCCGAAGAGCTCAAAAGCGACGAGCGGATGCAGGAGTTCATCCGCGACGTCATGGGCGAGGAGTACGTCGACAACCTCCAGTGGGTCTCGACGTACTACTTCCTCCAAGTGATGGCCGACACCTTCGTCGACGACCACCGTCGCGTGTTGCTGGCCGGCGAAGCCGCCCACCTGCTCGCGCCGTTCGGTGCGCGGGGCATGAACTCCGGCGTCGCCGACGCCGACGAAGCCGCCTCGGCCATTGCCGTCGCCCTCGGCGCCCAGACGGAGGCCGTCGCTCGCGACGAAATCGAACTCTACGCGGCACGACGCGAGAAAGCCGCCGAATTCAATCTCAACGCAGCCGGCCAGGCCCTCGAATATCTCCAGGGCGAAGATCCAGTCACCGTGTTGCGCAAAGAAGCGGCCGCCTCGCTCGCGGATCACTTCGAATCCGCGGGCGAGTGGCTCGACGACGCCCCCTACGGCCCCCACGGCTCGCCGCCGATCGTCTCGACCGGCAACTACTGATCCCGAACTACCGGGGCGAACTCGTCCGCTCGAGGATTCAACGGGCTGCGATAGGCGGACAGTACGCGAAAGACGCTGCCCGTTCCAAACACCGACATCAGCGTACCGAGAGAAAGCGCCTCCAGTATCTGCAGCTATTTTCATGTAGTGCGAAAACACAGAGACGGCGATGGGAAGTTTTATGCGCAATTGCTTTCCCGGTTTAGAGGCACGATGGTAAATCGTCGAACCTTTCTCACGTTCACAGGCGCCAGTGCGACGGCTGGACTCGCCGGTTGCTCCGGACTCGACTCCATGACCCAGCAGGGGGAGAACGGAGCGAGCGGACCGGTTACGATTCAGATCCAGCCCGACCAGGAAGAGTACGCGACGCTCCAAGAGGAATTGCAGTCCGAAATGGAAGCGGGCGAAATATCAGAGAGCGAGGCCCGGGAAGAACTCGAGACGCGGCAGGCCGAACTGACCGAACGAGCGGTGTCGAACTTCGAGGGAACGGCCTCGAATCACGAGTCGGTTTCGGTCGAAGACGCCGACGCCGAGTACGGTATCCTCCGGGTCACTGCGCCGCCGGAGACGCTCATCGAGCAACTCCAGAGCGGAACGCTCGGCGGGATCTTGCCTGAAGCGTACTACGACCAATACTTAGAGCAACAGAAGCGACGCGAGCAACAACAGCGGCTCCAGGAACAGATCGCAGAACAACAGGAAAGCGCCAACGAAACGAACGAGTCCGCCGACTCGACGAACGAATCGACCGACTCGGCGAACGAATCGGCCGAATAATCGGACGCCGTCGCGGCGTGAGGAAGGGTGCTGTGGACTATTCTCGAGTTTTCTCCGAGGGGGTCGTCGGCAACCGCATTTCAGATAGTTTTAGTAACCGGTGATAGCTACGTACTGACATGGCCCCCGCACAGCAGTACGACATCAGCGGAATCGAACTCACCGACGACCGCTACTCGGTCGAACAGAACCTCATCCGGAACAAGTACAAAGCGTTCGACGACGGTGGGAACACCGTTCTCCGGGGGAAACAGAAGATGTTCAAGCTGAAAGAGGAGTTCCCCTTCGTCGACGGTCAGGGGAACGACGTCTTCACCGTCAAAGCGGCCGGTATCATCGACGTCGCGGGCGATTACCTCCTCTCGGACACACAGACCGACGAGGACATCGTTATCCTCGACAACGACTTCTCGATCTTTCAGGACACGTGGACGATCCGGGATGCAGACACCGGAACCGAGCTCGCGACGATCGATTCCCGCGGTGCTGCGATAACGCTCGCCCGTAACATGCTCCCGTTCGGAAACTGGATTCCGCACAAATACGAGATTACCGACAGCGACGGCGGACACGTCGGCTCCATCGAGGGCCACGTTTCGTTCCGCGACAAGTACGATATCACCATCGACGACGCGAGTTCGGTACCGAAAGAACCCATCGTCGCCGCTGCGATGGTTATCGACGCGATTCAAGAACAATAGTTCGGCAACTCGCTCGAGCGAAGGTGAAGCGTCGTTAGTCGCGGTTCGCGCGAGCGAAGAACGCAATCGCGGCGCCGAGCAGCGTGACGTTCTGGAGGAACGAGGTGAGCTCTTCCCCGCGTGACTCCTCGTCGACCGCCCAGAAGTCGTGCATGAGCGGCGTGACGCCGACGAAGAACGCGGCGACGCTGCTCGCCGAAAGTCGCGGCAGTTTCCAGAGTCCGATGCCGAGACCGCCACCGAGGAGGAGCCCGCTCGAGGCCGGAACGAGCGTCTCCGCGTTCGGCACGCCTTTCGCATCCGCGTAGGCGATACGCCCGTCCAGATTGGTCAGGTTACGGATAGCCAGTACTACGAGTCCGCTCGCAAAGAGGAGACGACCGAACCGCGACGGCGGTCGTTCGTCCGACGTCTCTGTTTCAGACATCATCGAGATACAACGGCTCGACGGAGTTAATTGGCACTTTTTCCGACGGGCATGCCGCTACTTCGGACGGCTGTCCCACTCACGAGCGACGGGGACCCGTCGGCGAGCGCGATCCGCGCCTAGGCCAGATCGAGTCGTTTCGCGACCCAGTGATCTCGGCCGGCCATCACGAACTCGTCGCCGTCCGCGAAGTCGGTCGTCTCGGCCACGAACTCGTCCCACTCGCCGTAACCGACGGTCTCGAGGGCGTCGGCGCTGTCGGCGTCGCTGGGACTTGCGGCGACGAGGTCGTCGAACGTATCGAACTGAGTCCGAGCGGCGACGAACGCGTCGTCGAAGACCTCGGCGAGCGGGATCGATTCGTCCGTGTCGTACACCTCATCCGCTGCGGGAAGATCGTCGCGTTTCGCTGCGGCGTCTTCGAGACCGATTTCGAGTACCATATATCCTCGTTAGCGTGCGATAATGTAAATCCACCTCATTCAGTCAGCCGAAACCCGAACTACACCGTCTTTCGTAATCTCTCTTCAATCTCTGTCGAACGATGTCATTCCATAACGTCGTCGATCCGTTCCGCGACGTCTTCCGGCTGGATATCGCTGTACGCCTCATGGGTCGTCTCGATGGACTTGTGTCGCAGCGCCGACTGTGCGAGTTCCGAATTGCCGCTCGCGTAGAGTTCGTGACCCAAGCCTCGGCGACCGCCGTGAGGTTTGAGGTACTCGCCGTCGATCTCGAGATTGGCGGTCTCACAGAGTCGCTGCATCAGATTTCGCGCCCCGTTTTTCGAGATCGACGGCGGCGGAACCTCGAACTCGCGCAGGGCCTCGTCGATCGTCCGATCGGACAGGATCGCGTCGGCGCGATCCGACGAGAACTCGACTTCGAGCGCGCGCCGTTTCGAGGGGTAATGGCCCGTCGGGAACACGGGCCAGTCCTCGGTCGGCGGCTCGAGGACGGTTCGGTGGCGTTCGAGTGCATCTTTCGCGCGCGTGGGGAGTCCGACGCGTTCGTACTGACGGGACTTTCCGAGCACCGTCACCCGCCCGCGGTCGTCGTTCAGTTCGACGTCCTCCCAGGTGAGTCCGTCGCGGCGGTCGTCGTGTGGATCCGCGAACGCCTCGGCCCCGCGAAGCCCCGCGAGGGCGAGCAACGTCACGAGCGCGCGATCTCGGTAGGCCCGCTCGAGGTCGATATCGTCCTCGTCGTAGGCCCGGTCGACGCGCGAGTGGACGAACGAAAGTAGCGCCTCTCGCGTGTCTTCGTCCCAGAACTGGCGGTCGCGCTTACCGGTGTCCTCCGGTAAGAACTCCCGCGCGGCGTCCGTCGCCGCGGGGTTCGTCTCGAGCAGTTGGTCCCGAACGCAAAACGAGAGGAACGCCCGGGTGTACATGTAGTAGTTGTGTGCGGTCGACGCGGCGATCTCGTCCTGGGCGGTTCGGGTTCGAAGTTCCATCCCCCAGTCGCGACAGCACGCGATGTCGATCTCCTCGACGCGTTCGATGCCGTTGTCGGCGAGATAGGACCGAAACGACTGCTCGCCGGTCCGAAGAACCCACTCGAGCGTGTTCCGAGAGCCGCCCGCAGAGAGGCTGGTGAGATACCGCTCGAGGGCGTCGTCGACGGGCGTTTCTCCCGTGGAACCGCCGGTTCCGGTTGCAGGAGCCATTCGTATGCGGGGGAGGGCGGCCACCCACCTAAATCTACTGCACTAAACTGTTCTTTAGTCCAGTGCAAGGAATTAGAGCTGCATCGTCGTTTTTTCGGCACTTCAGAGCTTCGAACGGTGTAATTGCGAATTCATAAATCATATAATGCGATAGCAAATAGCCGCCGAACGGTAGAGTGAACGGTGTGACTACGGGGGAGTTCGAGCGATGTACCGTGGGATTTCGCGGGAATACGGAAATGAGCTGCATGCAATCGATTCCGAAATCAGAACGGGACCCGTCCGACGCCGAGCTATCTCGATCGGACAGCGCGATTCTACCGTCTCGACTCTTAGATGCCTACTGAGGGCGGCGTTCGATCGAGATACGACGCGTCGAGAACCGCTCGCTCGCGGGGGTGGTCCGTTGCTTCTCGATCGGCTCGACTGATAGACGATCCTAAACTCCGGCACAAAACTCGTCGGCGATCAGACTCATCAATAGTTGAGTTACAGAACTTTTGGCCAGCCTAAACCGTAGCGGTTATATTGTTTTAGGGTAGCCTAATCCATATGTCGAAAGACGATACGACACCCGTAAAACCGACGCGTCGTGACTACATGCGATATGGAGGAACGGTCGCTACCGGAGGACTACTCGCCGGTTGTATTAGCGACGAGGAAGGACCCGGAACGGAGTCGAACGGTACCGAAACCTACACGGTGTCGATGGAACCGGTCGGTGACGTCTCATTCGAAGGGGTCCCGGAACGGTGGGTGGCGTACGACGGCGGCTACTGTGACATGGCGGTCGCGCTGGGGCAGGCCGACGGACTGGTCGGCGTCGGGGGCGCAGACCGCTACTATACGTACGTCTACGACGAACTACCGGGCGTCGAGATCGACGAGAACACCATCGAGACGAACTCGGACGTACAGAAGAGAGAACAGTTCTACGAACTCGGGGCGGACATTCACCTGTACGATCCGGAGATGCTCATCCACTGGTTCGACTGGGATCAGAGCGACGTCGACGAAATCGCCCGACACGTCGCGCCGTTCTACGGGAATCTGATCTTCCGCAGATCGGACGACTGGCACGATTACGAGTACTATACGCTGTATGAAGCCTTCGAGAAGGTCGCAGCGGCGTTCCAGCAAACCGATCGATTCGAAGCGTTCAAACGACTCCACGACGAGTTCATCGATTCGATCACGTCTCGGCTTCCACCCGCAGAAGATCGACCCGACGTGTTCCTTACGTTCGAAGGCACCGACGAACCCGAGACGTTCTCGCCGTACCGTCTCGAGGACAAGGGAACCAGTAAGAAACAGTGGCGCGACCTGAAGGCGAACGACGCCCTCGAGGGCACGGATATCGACAATCTCAGTACGACGAATCGCGGCGAGCTAGATTACGAAAACCTCCTCCATATCGATCCGGACGTCATCCTCGTTCGGGGCCACGAACGAAAGTCCCCCGCGGAATTCCGCGAGACGGTGCTCGCATACATGAAAGACCATCCCGTCGGGAGTGAACTCACCGCCGTCGAGAACGGTCGCGTCTATCGCGGCGGTTACCTCCACCAGGGACCGATCCACAATCTGTTCTTGACTGAAAGGGGCGCAAAGCAACTCTATCCCGACGAGTTCGGCGACGTAACCGACGACAGAGAACTCTTCGACCGACAGCGGGTCGCGGACATCGTGAACGGGGACAGCTAACCGCGTCTGAACGGACGGAAACGGTTTCGTTTTTCTCGCCGACCATCGGATCGACGGGAAAGAGGGCTTCTGCTGGCAACCTATCGTACGAGAAGGGGTCGAGCAAATCGACTTCCGTAGTCAGGACTCGCTATGTGCCGCGTCTATCCGCTCGATGAGCGTCTCGGGTGATTTCCGACCCGCTCCCGACCACGCGACGTCGTTGCGTTCGTCGAGAACGACCGCCGTCGGAATTTCGACGATTTCGAGGGCGTCAGTGAGTTCGTAGTCGGCGTCCAATCCGACCGTCCAGTTTCCGTCGTGTTCGCTCCACCACTGGACGACGTCCTCTCGAGTGGTCGTCTGGCCGATAGGCTCGTTCGTGACCGAAACGAACTGCACGTCGTCGTCGACCGTCGACTGGACTCGAGAGAGCGGTTCCATCATGGACTCGCAGACCCCACACCAGGTCGCGAAGAACTCGATGAACGTCGTGGTTCCGCGTTTCGGGGCGGTTATAGTCCCGGCGTCGCTCCCCGGGGCATCGAGGGTCTCGATGGAAACGGAAGCCACTCCGGTTTGGCCGCCCATGAAACTGCGATCGCTGACGAGCAGGCCGGCACCGCCGACGAGACCGAGACTGCCCGCCCCAACGAGGAGGTCGCGTCGCCTCACAAGAACCCTCCGTCGCCTCCCTCGCGGACGGTTTCGAGGTCGTCGATAATCGTGCTCACCCCCGGCATGGTTTGGCTACTATAGGCTCGTTCGACGTAGCCGTCTTTGTTGGCGAGGATGATGAGCGTCACGTGGGTAAACATGTCTTGCATCTCCCCATCACCGGACTGACTCGACTGGGTGTCCGTCGACTGGTTCGTCTGCTCGTCCGTGGATTGATTCGACCCGTGCCCTTCCGTCCCTTCTGTGTACGTCTCCGTCTTTTCGAACCCGATTCCGAACGTGTCGTTGACGACCTCCTGTGCCGCCTCGTGGGACTCGGGGCGAAGGAACTGCCAGTTCTCGGCGTCCGGATCCGCACCGCGCTCCGCCGAAAAGGTGCGCAGTTGTTCGGCGGTATCATAGGCTGGATCGAACGTCACCGGCATGAACATGACCTCCGACTCGTAGCCGTTCTCCGCCGCGTCGGCCTGAACGTGTGCGAGCCTCGACGCGAGACGGGGACACGGACCGTGACACCGGGTGAAGACGAACGTCATCATGACGTGTCGGTCGCCCTCGAACTCGGTCGTGGTCACCTCGCGGTCGTGAAGCGGAGAGGGGACCGTCACTTCCGGCAACTCCTGTCCGTAGGCTGGGTAGGCGTAGTTTTCGCTCTCGCCTGGCCTGTCGGGCGGTCCGAGTACGGTGTCGGGACTGCCAGCTTCGGCACCCAAAATGCCACCGTTTAGACAACCAGCGGCGAGGGCGGCCCCTGTCGCACTAACGGAGGCTAGATACGTGCGTCGTCTCATAGTCGGATGGAGGGAGAGAACGCCCATAAGGTGACTGGTTCACTGCTCGAACGCTGAATTTCTAATCGTACGCAGAACTTCGACGGTCGCTGCTCCCGCGCGGGCCAGTTGTCCGAATCCGAACGTTGTACTGACTTTGCCTTCAGTGACTCACAGCTGAACAATCGTCGAAACGAATCCCCGCCTCGAGCATCTGATCGGCGTCGATCGAATCGATGGTCCGGAGCAAAACACTAATATCGTGCTTGAAGAACGAGGGACAATGGAGTCCCAAACGGTGTGCCGTCATCCGGTGGTGACCGTTTCGTGACAGAGTCGTCGCCCACGTCCCCGGCCGACGTTCGCTCGATTGTCTCGCGCAACCGCGTCCGAATCGTGTTTGTGGCCCTGATATTGCTCTCCGCCGGCGTCGTCGTCAACGGCGCGACCGAAGACGGAATCTCGACGGCGTCACAATCCGCGGTTCCCGAAGCGCCCGCGACCGAGAATCACACGGTCGTCACCGAGTCCGGCCGCGCGGGAACGATTACCGTCTACTCGCCCGATGGCGAGGTCGAGTACTACAACAACTCGAGGACGAAGTACTTCGACGTGGATCCAATCGAGGGCGAGCCGATGACGATCGAGTACACGGCGACCGATACGATCCACTCGGAAGGGCCGACCTGTGGCGAGCCGCCGTGTGCGCGAAACGTCATCGAGCGCCTCGACTTGACCGAGGAAGACCCCACGCCCGAAGTGATCTACAAGCGCTACGATTACAAAGAGAGCGCCGGCGAGTGGCACGATTCGACGCGGATCAACGAGACCCACGTCGCCATCGCGGACATCGTCGCCGATCAGGTCTTCATCGTGAACACGGAGACGGAGGTCGTCGAATGGCTCTGGGATGCTCAGAGTGACTACCCGATCGACGAGGGCGGATCGTATCCGGGAGACTGGGCTCACATCAACGACGTCGAATACATCGACGAGGGACAACACGAGGGACGTTTGATGGTCAGCCTTCGTAACCAGGACCAGGTAGTCTTCCTCGATCGAGATGAGGGGCTCGTCGAGGACTGGACGCTCGGTGAGGAGGACAATTACGATATTCAGTACGAACAGCACAACCCGGATTACATTCCCGAATCACAGGGAGGTCCCGCGGTCATCGTCGCTGACTCAGAAAACGGGCGTATTCAGGAGTTCCAGCGCGAAGACGGCGAGTGGAATCGGAGCTGGGAGTGGCAAGACGATCGGATCCAGTGGCCCAGAGACGCCGACAGACTCCCCAACGGGAACACGCTGATCGCAGACAGCCACGGCAACCGCGTCTTCGAAGTGAACGAGTCAGGAGATATCGTCTGGGAAGTCCCGTCGACGCTCCCCTACGAAGCTGAACGCCTCGAGACGGGCGCAGAAAGCGAAGGGGGCCAGAGCGCGGCCGAACTCGGCCTCGAGTCCCGAACGGAAGAAGACGAGGGAGGGGGCGGCGGTGGCGACTCGGGCGGTGGCGGTTTGAGCATCGACTTCAACCCGATCGAGTACCTCGGAAACGTCCTCGAGAGCGTGCTCCCACACCGTATTTACAACGGGATGCTGTACGCCTCGCCGATCTGGATGGGGTCGACTGAATTCGCCGCGATCGGACTGGGTCTCCTGACCGGAATGATCTGGGTCGGAACGGAGATCAGGTGGCAACTTCGGGACGCCGGCGTCCGATTCCGAGTCCCCGTCTATCGACGAGACGAGTGATCCCAACTGCCTTTTTTACACCTCTCTAACGCGCGGAGACTCGAAAGACGTCCGACGACTACTCGGAACCCCGAAACCGGTTTCGGGGTTCAGGAAGGGATATCGATGGATCGGCAGACGGTTCATTTAAAAGGTCAACAGGTAGCCACCCAGCAGGTAGAGACCGGCGAGGATCGACTGAAAGAAGAGTGATCCGAGTGATGAGAGGACGGCGAACGTTCGGCCGTCCATCTCCGAGAGGCCGGCAGGAACGGTGAGCAGTCCCCTGACGACCAGCATCGTGTTACTGACGACGACGGCGATCCTGCCCCAGCGATCGAACCAGTGGTCGAAGCGCTCGAGTCGCGACTCCGTCAACGGAAACCATCGCTTCTGAATGACGTACTCCCGTCCGGCGCGACGGGCGAGGCGGAACAACAGGAACTGTCCGATCGTCGTGCCGACGACCGCGAGAGCGACGATCGCGATCGTCTCCGGGATCGACGACCCGATCAGCGCAAGCGCGGACGGGACGACGAGTTCACTCGGCATGAATCGCAGCATCATCGCGCCCTCGAGGATACAGATGGCGAACAAGACTGCGAACGCGAACTCCGACGCGAAAAGCGACTCGAGCCAGTTCGGCAACCCCTCGAGTTGCAGCGGGACCATACCCCCCTCCTATTCCGTCCCGGATGTAAGCGTTATTGGTCGCTAAGATGTCACTTTCAGCACGGCACACGGGGGAGTGAGGCGATGGAATCCGAGGTGGATGCGGCCCTCGGTCGGTGCGATGGATCGTCCTCGAGAATCAATGAATCCCAAACGTTGTTGGGGGGACCGCCTGAATGCTACGTCAATGGACGCGATGCGAATCGTGTTTCTCGCGAGCGCGTTCGCCACCCACGCGGTCGTCGGCTACGCTCTCGTCAACGCGTTCACCGATGCCGATCCGCGGCTCGGCATCGTACTGGGGCTCCTCCCTGACGCGGACTTCCTATTTCCCGCGGCGTGGGGGTGGCCGCTGGTCCACCGCGGACTCACACACACGCCGCTGTTCGCGGCCGTCGTCGTCGCCGTTGCGTACGGGATCCGGCGAGATCGGACCGTCGCGACCGCTGTCGGACTGGGGATCGGGTCGCACCTCGCGATCGACTCCCTGTCGGCGAAGGGGATCGACTGGCTGTATCCGTTCGCGGCGAGCGCGGGACCGGGGGTATCGGTTCACGGACCGGTGGCGACGGCACTACTCTGGGCGGCATCGATCTGCGTCATCGAGTGGCGGACGGAGGGGTTCCTCGGTGGGTCGATACCGGACGACCGATCGGCTCATCGGAGCGACGGCCCCGACCCGTCCGATCGGCAGACCGAGAAAAGCGAGTAGCGCAGTCGATCCGAGCAGCACGAACGCTCATTGACCCGGCCGTTCGAAGTCGAGCCAGAGTCATGACGTGAGACACACCACGACGCATGCAAACAGTCCCAGGAGGAGACCGAACCAGATCGTGTGCATCGAGGATGGATCCGCGTCAGGGGTCGATCGATATGCGAACGCGTTGCCGGTCCGACGACGAGCGACAGTCGTCCAGTCCCCGCCCGGGAGTCACTCGAGCGCTTTGACGCCGAACGCGGAGACCGATATACCGCCGATCAGGACCGGCATCCAGTAGACCGCTCCGCGGAAGATGAGCACGGCCGCGGTGATAACCGACGCCGCGATGCCGGTGGTCGGGACGAGTAGCGTGACGAACGCGGCCTCGATACCGCCGAGTCCGCCGGGAAGCGGGGCGGCACCCGCGAGGTTCGCGAGCGGGATGACGAACAGCAGCACGTACGGCGAGACCGGTTCGCCAAGCGCCGCGAACGCGGCCGTGAGCGCCGCCGTCTGGAAGAGCCAGCCGGTCAGCGAGAGACCGATGACGGCCGAAAGACGCCAGCGGTCCGTCGAGACGCGCTCGATGTTCTCGAAGAAGCGGCCCATCCGATCGGTCAGGTCAGCCTCGAGCGTCTCGCTTTCGAAGCGAGCGATCCCGAGCCGACCGAGACGGGGAGCGATAGCGGCCGGAAGGCGGTCGATGATCGCGTGTCGATACTTCCAGATGAGGATCATGACAAGGACGACTGCGGCGATCAGTACGACCGCCGAGCCGACGGCCGTTCCGAGGCGCTCGCCGATCGCCGCGGTCGTCGCGTAGTAGCCGACGCCGACGAGAATCAACGAGATCGAGGGAACGACGTTGAGCACGTCGACGCTGGCGATTCCGGCTAGCCCCGTCTCGTAGCGCGTGTCGGAGATCTTCGAGATGAGCAGCGCCGCGACTGGTTCCCCGCCTGCCTGACCGAACGGCGTGACGTTGTTGGCGAAGACGGCACCTGCGTAGACGAAAAACGCTTTGACAACCGGCAACTCGACGTCAAGAGAGATCAAAACAGTCCGAAGCATGAGGCTCCACGCGGCCAGCCAGCACAGCGCGAAGGCGAACGTCGTGACGATGAGCGAGGGTTTCGCCGAGAGCAGCGTGGCGATAACCTCACGCGTGCCGACGGCGAAGAATAACACGGCAAAGACGGCGAGTGCGCCAAAGGCGCCGACGATAAGTCTTCGCCGGTTTTTCTCGTCCATAACCAACGTGGTTCGTCAGTCGACTTGAAACGTCTGATTATCGACGGCAACTGGCCTGTTGGAACTCGACAGCGAAACCGGTCGCGAAAGAGCGGCATCCGTTCGGAAAGTTTCACGGCCGGTCGAAGGGCTGACGGACGAGACACGCAGCCGACTGCTCACGGTTACCGCAAGTACACCCGTCAAGGGCAAGTAGCACGCTCATCTGGCCGGATAAGGTCACCACACGTAATGGTCGGTTCTCAACGCTCGAACGTTCTCTTCGTCGTTCTGGATACGGTTCGAAAGGATCGCCTCGGCCCGTACGGCTACGAACGGGGAACGACACCAGAACTCGAGGAGTTCGCGCGGGAAGCGACCGTCTTCGATTCGGCGATTTCGCCCGCACCGTGGACCTTGCCGGTCCACGCCTCCCTGTTTACCGGGCGCTACCCAAGCCAGCACGGGGCCGACCAGGAGAGTCCGTACCTCGACGACACGCCGACGCTCGCGGCGATTCTCGCCGCGAGCGGCTACGACACCGCCTGTTACTCTTCGAACGCGTGGATCACGCCCTACACCGGCCTCACCGACGGGTTCGAACACCAGGACTCGTTCTTCGAAGTCCTTCCCGGCGACGTCCTCTCGGGGCCGCTAGCGAGCGCGTGGCAGTCCGTCAACGACAACGAGCACCTGCGCGAACTGGCATCGAAACTCGTCCACCTCGGTGCGATGGCACACGCCAAACTCGCCAGCAGCGAAGGGTCGGATTCGAAGACCCCGGCGGTCATCGACCGCACCAGATCGTTCATCGACGAGAGCGAGAGTGAGGAGGGCTGGTTCGCGTTCGTCAATCTGATGGACGCCCACCTCCCGTACTATCCGCCCGAGGAGTACCGCGAGGAGTTCGCTCCCGGCGTCGACCCCGACGACGTCTGTCAAAATTCGAAGGAGTACAACTCCGGCGCTCGAGCCATCGACGACGAGGAGTGGGCGGACATCCGCTCGCTCTACGACGCCGAGATCACACACATGGACGCCGAACTCGGCCGGCTGTTCGCATGGCTTCGCGAGAGCGGTCAGTGGGAGGAAACGACCGTTATCGTGGCGGCAGACCACGGCGAACTCCACGGCGAACACGGCCTCTACGGTCACGAGTTCGCCCTCTACGACGAACTCATCAACGTGCCGCTGCTGGTCAAACACCCCGAACTCGAGGCAGACCGGCGCGAGGACCTCGTCGAACTGCTCGACTGTTATCACACGGTCCTCAACGCGCTCGGCGTCGATCCGACGGCCGTCGCGGGAGCTATCGACGGCGACGTTCGCAAGTTCGACTCGACGCGATCGCTGCTCTCGAGCGGGTATCGGGCGTTCGAGGACGCATCGAAACCGGACATTGGCCAACAGACCGTCCTCGCTCTCGAGGACGACTACGCGTTCGTCGAGTACGCACAGCCAGTGATCGAACTCCACCACCTCGAGGAAAAAGCGAGCGAGGGTGGTATCGAACTCACTGAGAATCACCGCGCGTACTCGCGGCTGCGCGCCGCACGCAGCGTCGACGCGAAATACGTTCGAGCCGACTTGATCCCCGACGAGGGATACAGACTCGACAGAGACCCGAGCGAGGGGACGACGGTCGATCCGGACGAGGACGAGCGGGTCGAGGCGAGCGAGCGAGCGCTCGCACGGTTCGAGCGGGCTGCCGGTGGCGCGTGGGACGATCCGTCCGAAGCCGATCTCGACGACGCCGACGCCCTCGCCGACGCCGATGACGAAACCCGCGATCGGCTCCGCGAACTGGGATATCTCGAGTAAGCGAGAATCGAAATCGACCGCCTTCGGCCCCCATCCAGTGAAATACGGCGGATATGTATGTTTCATTGACTATTCACGGACCAATAAGATTACGTAGGCTGACTCGCAACTGCCTCGCAAGCGATGGAGGACCAACAATTCCTCGAGTCTGATTGGGATTACTGTGTCGTGCTGGACGCGTGTCGATACGACGTGTTCAGCGACATCTATGAGGACTATCTCGAGGGAACGCTCGAAAAACGCTGGAGTACGGGATCGTCGACGCCGGAGTGGGCGTACCGAACGTTCGAAGGCGAATACGATATCGCGTACTTTTCGGGAAACCCCTTCATCAACGATCTGGGGATTCCGCTGAACGAACTCAAGTGGGGGGCGAGTTGCGACTACGAGTGGTCGGCCACGGACCACATCAGCGATGTCTTCGACGTCTGGAAAAGCGGCTGGGACGACGACCTCGGCACGGTCCCACCCGAAAGTCTCGCGGAGGCGTTCCACGAGAATTCGGCGGCCGTCGAGCGGGCCGACCGGACCGTCCTTCACTACATGCAGCCCCACGCGCCATATCTCTCTCGGGGCAAGGGACAGAAGCTCAAGCAGATTCAGAAAGGGATTCGACGCCAGGAGGAAGCCGAGAACACGCCGGAGGGCGATTCGGGGGCGCTCTCCTCGCTGGGCGACAGTATCCGACCCAAAGTCGAGAGTCGACTCGAGGACAGCGAACTCGCCCAGAAAGCGGGACTCTGGCTCGAACTCGATCCAGCGGAATTGGTCCGAAACGGCACGCGAGACGCGGCGCTTGAACTGTACGAGGAGAACCTTCGGATCGCCCTCGAGTCCGTTTCCGAACTGATTCCGGAACTCGATGGGAAAGTCATCGTCACCGCAGACCACGGCGAAGCGTTCGGCGAGGAAGGCGTCTGGGAACACCACATCGAAACGCACATTCCGCCGCTCATGGAGGTACCGTGGCTCGAAGTCCAGTGAATCGCGACCGACCGACCGTCGCCGAAAGCGGGTCGATTCGGTCGTCTCGCCGATATCGGAAGAAGACAATAAGATCGACATGAAAATAAACCACTACTTCGAGTTCGAAGATCACGTCACCGGCGGAATCCGCGAGTCAGTCGCCCACCAGCGCAAGATCCTGGATCGACTCGATCTCCGGTACTCGACCGAACCCGACTTAAACACCGACGCCTTCCACTGCAACCTGATGGGACCGCGATCGGTCTGGTACGCGAGACGAGCGCGATCACGGGGCGTTCCGGTCGTCGCACACACGCACGTCACGGCCGAGGACTTCGGGGACAGTTTCAGATTTACCAACGCGCTCGCCAAACCGTTGAAGCCGTACCTCGAGTGGGCCTACGGGCTGGCCGACGCGCTGGTCTGTCCCTCCGAGTACAATCGGAACGTGATCGAGGAGTACACGGACACGCCGACGCGGGTCATCTCGAACGGTGTGGACCAGCAGAAACTCGATGGGTTCGAATCGCTCAGGTCGAAGTACCTCGAGCGATACGACCTCGAACCGCCGGTCGTCTTTCTCGTCGGCCACGTCATCAAACGGAAGGGCCTCGAGACGTTCGTCGAGTTGGCTCGCCGAATGCCCGAACTGGACTTCGCGTGGTTCGGGCCGCTCGATCTCTCGCTGAAAGGTCGGGAAACGACACGGTTAATCGAGGAATCGCCAGATAACTGTACGTTCACCGACTACATCGACGACATTCGAGGGGCGTACGCAGCCGGTGACATCTTCTGTTTCCCGACCCACGAGGAAAACGAGGGGATTGCTCTGCTCGAGGCGATGACCGCCGGGAAGCCGGTGCTCGTTCGCGACATCGAGACGTTCTCCTGGCTCGAGGACGGGACGGACTGTCTGAAGGTCTCGCCGTCGGCCGACGAATCCGGCGTCGAGGCGTTCGTCGACGCGCTCGAACAGCTTACGGACCCGGAACGCAGAGAGCGGCTCGGATCGAACGCGGCCGACAGGAGCGAGCAGTTCTCGCTCGAATCGGTCGCGAGTCAGTACCGGTCGCTCTACGAGGAGGTGGTCTGAATGAAGATCGGATTCTTTACGGACAGCTATTTCCCCGAGATAGACGGCGTAACGTACACGATACAGCTCTGGCGCGAGAAACTCGAGGAGATGGGACACGAGGTCTTCGTCGTCTATCCGGACGGCGACTACGAGCCCGACGACCGCGAGATTCCGGTTCGGTCGCTGCCGAACCCCTTTTATGCCGGCTATCGAATCCCGCTTTTCAGGCGACCGTCGACGCTCCCGGATTTCGACATCGTCCACTGTCACGGTCCCGCACCGGTCGGGATGCTCGGCCGGTACTACGCTCGCAAACACGAGATCCCGACGATCTACACCCACCACACGCCGATCGAGGAGTACTTCCACCAGAACGTTCGGTTCGAGTCGATCGCGGAGGCGCTCTCGAAGTGTTACGTTCCCCTGGAGAACTCTTTCCTCGAGAGCTTCGAGATCGTGACCGCCTCGACGGCCAGAATCGAACGCGACGTCAATCACGTCCAGCTTCCGGTTGGCATCGACATGGAGTTCTTCCAGCCGACGGACGAGAACTGGTACGCCGACACCGACAGTCCGGTGATCGGGTACAGCGGCCGGCTCAGTATGGAGAAAAACGTCGACGACATCCTTCGGGTCGCAGAGAAACTCCCCGATTACGAGTTCGTCATCGTCGGAGAGGGACCCTACCGAGACAGTCTCGAGGCGAACGCGCCCGAGAACGTCGAGCTTCGGGAGTTCCTCCCTCGCGACGAGTTGCCCGTCTTTTACTCCTCGATCGACGCGTTCGTGACGGCCTCTACCGCAGATACCCTCGGGCTCTCGACCCTCGAGGCGAACGCCTGCGGCACGCCGGTCATCGCCGCGGACGTCCCGCCGTTCGATCAGACGATCGGTCCCGACAACGGCGACCGCTTCGAGTACGGCGACACGACGGAGATGGCCGAGGCGGTCGAGAGCTGTCTCGAGACGGACCGGGACACCAGATCTGCCGTCGAGCGATACGACGTCCGTCGCACGCTCGAGCACCTCGATCACCTGTATCGGAGCATGCGGATGTCGGCGGACGAGACGCCGACACCGGCCGACGAGCGGTGGGGATTCTCGGAGGACTCACCCGGATCGCTCGACTAACCGACGGACGGACGAACTGCCGGTACTTGACTCGAGACACGGTTTTCGATCGATTTTCTCACTCTACTGGGCGAGCGCTGTCACACTCCGCAGCGACTCCCAAGGCTCGTGAATTCAATCGGTGGGTGTAGAAATGTACTTATCACTAGGTATCATAGAGTACGAGTATATGTCCGCAGACAACGGTTCGGAGCGGGACATGGGCGGAGGAATTGCGATTGGACTCGGACTCGGCGTAGCTATCGGTGTCACGATGGATGAGTTAGCGATGGGGATCGCCCTCGGGCTCGTATTCGGCCTCGCTTTCGATTCGATCTGGGCTCAAAGAACGGAGTGATATCCCCCGCCACATACGGCGATTCTCTCCCGCAGAAAGAGAGTGTCTACCGACTGAGTTGTAACGGTGCCACCGAGTGCTGCCGTGTGACTGGACGCTGTCGGTGAGTGGAATCGCTTTCAGACGGGTTCAATTGAGCGTCAGGACGGGAACCGAGGCAGTGCGGAGGACTCGTTCCGTGATGCTCCCGAGGAGATGCTGGTCAACGCCTTGCCGTCCGTGCGTTCCCATGACGATGAGATCCGCCCCCTCGGTGTCCGCGTAGCCGCTGATCTCTCGAGCGACCGACCCCGATTCGACGGCGGTCACGACGTCTTCGACGCCCTCCGATCGCGCCGTCGAAGCGGCTTCGTCAAGCAGTTCCTCAGCCTTCGCTCGGCGCTCGTCGTCGTCGCCCACGCCGAGCATCGACTCCTCGAGGACGGTCAGAAGCGAAAGCGTCGCGTCCGTCTGGGTTGCGACCGCCGCGGCGTGTTTCAGCGCCGTCGTCGCGTGGTCGCTGCCATCGGTCGGAACGAGGACGGTTTCGTAGGGATAGGTGGCCCGCGAATCGTCGGTCCCACAGATCGTCAAAACGGGCATCGGCGCCGTGTTGGCCACGTGTGCCGCGACGCTACCGAGGACGTAGCGCTCGAGACCGCCGCGGCCGTGGGTTCCCATCACGACGAGGTCGGCGCCGATGCTCGACCCGTACCGGACGATCACGTCGCGGGGATTGCCCTGCACGAGTTTCGACCTGACGGTGACGTCGTACGCGTCTGCTCGATCGCGCGCGTCCGCGAGGACCTCTTCGCCCGTTTCCTCGAGCACGTCGACGACTTCGGTCCCGAGTCGCGTCTGACTAGGTTCGTTCGTGTCCGCGACGTACAGGAGCGAGACGGTCGCGTTCCGATCGGCGGCGATCTCGAGGGCGTGATCGAGCGCGACCGACGAGGGGTCGCTCTCGTCGACGGGAACGAGAATGTGATCGTACATGGGTACGGTCGCATACGTTTCGGATATACTTACAAGTACTTCCGGATTCCCGTCGGTTCGCCGCCCAAACCGCCTTCGAAGTGACCGACCGACTCGCCTCTCGAGTTCGACCGCCGTCGGCCCACTGGTTCGGAATCCGGTATTCATATATAAACGACGGCGAAACCGCCACGCATGCAGAACGCTCGCGTGCTCGTAACGGGCGCGACGGGATTCATCGGATCGAATCTCGCGAACTCGCTCGCCGAGGACAACGAGGTCGTCGCACTCGACAACGGCTATCTCGGCACGCCCGAGAACCTCACGGAGGCCGTGACCTACGTCGAGGCAGACGTCCGTGACGAAGAGTTGCCGACAGACGTGGACGTCGTGTTTCACCTCGCGGCGCTCTCGAGTCGACAGATGCTCGAGGAAAATCCGCGCGAGGGAGCCGAAGTGAACATCGAGGGATTCGTCAACGTCGTCGAACAGGCGATGGCGGACGGCTGTCGAACGATCGTCTACGCGTCGACCTCGTCGATCTATGGAAGTCGACAGTCGCCGACGCCCGAAGCCACCGACATCGAAGCCTCGACGGGCTACGACGCGTCGATGCTCGGACGGGAGCGGTACGCGGAGTACTACAACAACTTCTACGACGAACTGACGCTCGCGGGAATGCGATTCTTCTCGGTCTATCAGGGCTTCGGCGGCGCCGAAGCGCACAAGGGAACCTACGCGAACACGGTCTCGCAGTTCACCGACGACATCGCAAACGGCGATTCGCCCGTGCTGTGGGGTGACGGCACGCAAACGCGGGATTTCACGCACATCGACGACATCGTTCGCGGCCTCGAGACGGCCGCCGACCACGAACTTGCGGGCGCGTACAACCTCGGGACCGGCGAGCCCTACTCGTTCAACGAAACGGTCGACCTGATCAACGAGGCTCTCGGGACGGACGTCGAACCCGTCTACGAACCGGTTCCCCTCGAGAACTACATCTACCACACCTGCGCCGACATCTCGAAGATTCGGGACGAAACCGGCTGGGAGCCCCGAATCGACTTCGAAGAGGGGGTCGAGCGCGTCTGCGAATCGTACCGCTCGGCGGACTGAACGAATACGAACTGAGCGCGCTATCGGACGACCGAGAAGGGCCTCGTTCTCGAGCGATCGACGTGCGGACGACGCCGGCCGATAGTCTCCTCGAGGCGATGCAAATCAAAGTTGCTATGGTCCCCACACCCCGAAGGGAGAGATAGAATGGTACACGTCAGCGTCATCGGGTGCGGGAACATGGGTTCGGCCCTCGTTCGGGGCCTCGCTCGGAACGGAACTCACACGGTCACTGCCTGTGACGTCGACCCGCAGGCTCTCGAAGCGGTCTCGGAACTGTGTTCGAACACGACGACGGACCTCGAGACGGCGGCCGAGGCCGACATCGTCTTCAGCGTCGTCAAACCGGATATCACGGCGTCGATCGTCGAGGATCTAGATCTCTCCGCGGAACAGACGCTCGTCTCGATCGCGGCCGGCGTCTCGACGGACGTCCTCGAGGCGCGGACGGACGCGACGGTCGTCCGACTGATGCCGAACCTCGCGGCGGAGTCCGGGAACATGGCCGGTGCGATCTCCGGGGAGACGATCGACGACGACGTCGTCGCCGTACTCGAGGAGGTCGGCATCGTCGTCGAGATCGACGAGGACCAGATGGATATCGCGACGGCGGTCAACGGGAGTGGCCCTGCGTTCGTGTTTTATCTCCTGAACGCGGTCAAGCAGGCCGGCGTATCCAGCGGCCTCGATCCCGAAAAGGCCGAAGTTCTGGCCGCACAGACGTTCAAAGGCGCCGCAGAGACCGTCCTGCGCGACGACCGAAGCACGGACGAACTCATCGAGGCGGTCTGCTCGCCGAAGGGCACGACGATCGAGGGGATGAACGTGCTCCGAGAGAGCACCGTCGAAGAGACGGTCGAGGCGGCGGTGATCGCGGCCGAAGAACGATCTAGGGAGCTCGCAGAGGAAGTGTCCAATGAGTAATACGACGGAACTCGGCGACGTCGAAACCGCGAGACGGCTCGCTGCAGATGCCGATCGCGCGGTCGTGAAGGCGGGGACGAACTCGCTGACCGACGACCAGTCAAATCTCGACGACGACAAGCTCGACAAGCTCGTCGACGACGTACAGGACCTGCGCTCGAGCGGGACCGACGTACTGCTCGTCTCGTCCGGGGCGGTCGGTGCGGGGAAGGGACGGGTCGGCTACGAAAGCGAGACCGTCGAGCAGTCGCAGGCGCTTTCGACCGTCGGCCAGTCGCACCTGATGCATCGGTACACGGAGAGCTTCGACCGGTACGACCAGAAGGTCGCCCAGATCCTCATCACCCAGAGCGACCTCGACAACCCGGATCGGTTCACCAACTTCACGAACACGATCGAGACGCTCCTCGAGTGGGGCATCGTCCCGATCATCAACGAGAACGACGCCGTCACGACCGAAGAGATCCGGATCGGCGACAACGACATGCTCTCGTCGTCGATCGCGATCGGGTCCGAAGCCGATCTGCTGGTGACGCTGACCGACGTCGGCGGCGTCTACCGGGAGAACCCGAAGGACAACCCCGACGCGGAACGGATCGAGGCGGTCGGGCACAACTACGGGGAGGTCCAGGATCTGATCGACAGCAGTTCGACTGCGTCCTTCGGCGGGATACAAACGAAAGTCGCTGGCGCTCGCTCGGTGAGCGAGCACGGAATCCCCGCCATAATCGCCAGGTCGACCGAGGACGGGGTTCTCGAAAAAATCGATGCTGGCAAACCCGTGGGCACCGTGTTCATCCCCACGAACGGTGACACCGATGACTGAGAAATCCCCCGAAACGAAGGTTGCGGAGGCACAGACCGCGGCCCTCGAGCTCGCGAAGCTGTCCGACGAGCGACGGTCGGCGGCGATCGTCTCGATCGCCGACGCGATCGAGGACCGAAGCGACGAGATCCTGGCGGCCAACGAGACGGATGTCCGCGAGGCCGAGGCGCTCCTCGAGGACGGCGAGTACACGCAGGCGCTGGTCGATCGCCTGAAGCTCTCGCCGTCGAAACTCGAGAGCATCGCGGAAATGGTCCGGAGCGTCGCCGAGCAGGACGATCCGCTCGGTGCGACACAGACGGCCAGACGCCTCGACGAGGGGCTCGAACTGTACAAACGCACCGTGCCGATCGGCGTGATCGGCTCGATCTTCGAGTCGCGACCCGACGCGCTCGTCCAGATCGCCGCGCTCAGCCTCAAATCCGGAAACTCGGTGATCCTCAAAGGCGGGAGCGAAGCGAGCGAGTCGAACCGGATCCTCTTCGAGATCATTCGGGAGGCGACCGCCGACGTGCCGACCGGCTGGGCGCAGCTCATCGAGGCGCGCGCCGACGTCGACGCCTTACTCGAGATGGACGACTCGATCGACCTGCTGATGCCCCGCGGGAGTTCGGGGTTCGTCAGCTACATTCAGGACAACACGAGCATCCCCGTCCTCGGTCACACGGAAGGGATCTGTCACGTCTACGTCGACGAGGACGCCGACCAATCGATGGCGGTGGATATCGCTTACGACGCCAAGGTGCAGTACCCGGCGGTCTGTAACGCGGTCGAGACGCTGCTGGTCCACGAGGCCGTTGCCGAATCGTTCCTTCCCGAGATGGCCGACCGATACGCCGAGGCCGGTGTCGAGTTGCGCGGCGACGACCGCGCCCGCGAGATCGTCGACATGGCGCCTGCGACGGACGACGACTGGGCGAGCGAGTACGGCGACCTGATCCTGTCGATCAAAGTCGTCGACTCGCTCGAGTCGGCGCTCGCACACATCACGACCTACGGCTCGAAGCACACGGAGTCGATCGTCACCGACGATTCGGATCGTGCAGACGAGTTCATGCGGAGTCTCGACTCGGCGAGCGTGTTCCACAACGCCTCGACCCGGTTCGCCGACGGCTACCGGTTCGGGCTCGGCGCCGAAGTGGGCATCAGCACCGGTAAGATCCACGCCAGAGGACCAGTCGGTCTCGAGGGGCTGACGACCTACCAGTACTACCTCGAGGGCGACGGCCACCGCGTCGCGACCTACGCCGGCGAGGACGCCAAACCGTTCCTCCACGAAGAAATCGAAGACAATTAATCCGCGAGCGAAGCGACGCGGTCTGATTTTCGTCGTCCGGTTCAGTCGTCGGCAACGGCGAACAGACCGTCCGAATCGACCTCGAGACCGTCGTTCGCGGCGGCTGCCGACTCGGAAGCGGTTTCGGTATCGGGCTCGAGCGGCGTCATCTCGACGACGAGACCCCCGGTATCGATCGATGCCGAGACGGCGTCGACGCGGCGACGGTACTCCGTCGCGTGCTTGCTCGAGGTGTTGATTCGAACGCGCTCTTCGAGCAGGTCGACGGCCGCGAGCGCCTCGACTTTTCGGTACGCCGTCGAACTCGGAATGTCACACCTATCAGACAGTTCAGTGGCGGTGAGCGATTCCTCGCGCGTTGCCTCGAGGATGGCCCGACAGTCGGGATCGGTGAGCGCCTCGAGGACGGTCTGTGCGTCTTCGGAGTCCTCGAGAACGGTCGACCGCCGCCGGGTCTGAGAGAAGGTCGTGCTCATTGTCTTAGATACTACTATCACCGCCGCCGACACCAATTGAATCCCCACAAATACAGGGTGGTTTATGAGGGGGCGAGTGACTCGGCTGTGACGGACACCGACGCCAGCGCAGAATTTAGGAGGCAAGCCCCCACAGTAGGAGACAATGCCCTCGGGGATTCGAGCGGAGGTGAAACTCATCGATCCGGACGGCTGTGTCGTAACCCAGGCCGCGACAGCGGCGAGCGGGACCGTCCAGTCCGTCTCGAAGAGCGTGAACCCGGACCGACCCGAACGCGTCTCCGAGGAGTTCGTGCTACAGGCTGGAGAGTACCCCGACGAATTCGAGACCGACGTCGAGCTCTCGTCGGTCTTTTCGTACGGCTCGAGCGAGGTGTACCGGTTCGATCGAGAACTCGGCCGGGGCTGTCCCTGCGAACGTATCGAACGCCACGATTCGCCCGTCATCGACGTTCACGCAGACGAATCCGCGTTGTTCCTTACCTTTCACGCGCCGGACATGGAGGGGCTACAGGCGATTATCGGCGATTTGCGTCGTCGATACTCGAACCTCGACGTCCAGCGACTCTTGCAGTCACAGCAAGACCGCGCAGAACAGCAACTCGTCTTCGTCGATCGAAGCACGCTGACGGACCGGCAACTGGAGGTGTTGGAGACGGCCCACGGGATGGGCTACTTCGAGCATCCGAAACGAGCTAACGCCAGCGAAGTCGCGGACGAACTCGGAATTTCCGGAACGACGTTCAGCGAACACCTCTCGGCCGCCCAGACGAAACTACTCGATGCGATCCTCGAGTACGAATCGGGGTGATCGACGATGCGCGCCGGCCGCGCTCGAGTGACTCGATCAAGAAAGCTTCGGGAACTACTGGCGGTCGGCAGCGAACCGCAATCCTATATGCAATGGACACACAGGAGTGTACAACGACGAACAAGTCACAGGTTCGACCACCCTCATGAGTAGATACGAATTTACCTGTCCGGACTGCGAGCAAGCGATCGAGGTCAACGAGTCGATGCGCGAGGCCACGTTGGCCCACGGCTGTCCGGTCTGTAGCGCCGACGTCTCGGCCACGGATTTCGTTCAGAAACAACAGACGAACTGACGGCCGATCGCCGTTGCGTTAGGCCGATCGGTCGATATCCGTCCGACGGCCGTTGAGCGAGTCAGGCTCGAGCCGGTAGAGTTCGATGTCGAGGTCTTGTTTTCCGCGCGCCCAGATTTCGAACAGCGGGCGCTTCGCACTGCCGTACTGGGCGATCTGTTCCGGCGTCAGTTCCGACGGCGGGAGCGACTCGAGGACGCCGGTCGCGACGACGCTCCGATAGGTCTCGCCCTGTTCGTCGTAGACGACGAGTCGAGCCGACGGCGACGACTCGAGGAACTGTCGTTTCTCGCTTTCCGGCGTCGAGACGAGCCGCAGGTAGATCACTCGCTCGTCGGCGTCGTACCCGTAGGAAATGGGAATTGCGTAGGGTTCGTCCTCGCGCGCGAGCGAGAGTACCCCCGTTTCGTGCGCGGCGAGGAAGGCGTCGATCGCCTCGTCGGTCATCGCAGTCTCCTGATCGATAGCCATCGTTTCGGTGACTCGAGCAAGGGCGAACACGCTCTTTATAGTTGCCATCGCGCCGAGGGCCGAACGAGCGTTCGTACCCGGCCCGTAACGGGAGTCGACCGAACCGGTTCGGACCAAACGTCATCCGTCGTCGTTCCCAATTGCGTGCCGAATGACCGATTCCACGACTCGGAGCCCATCGTCGACCGAACGCGTCTCGCTCGAGACGCTCGAGGGAGAGCCACACGCGCGAGTCTTTGAGGGAGAGCCGAAAACGGTTCGGCTAACGCTGGCTGAAGGCCAACAGGTTCCGGCGCACGCCCATCCCGGTCGGCAGGTCGTGTTCCACGTACTCGAGGGGCGAATGACCGTCACGGTCGGCGAAGACCGCCACGAACTGCGCGCGGGCGAACTGCTCAGGTTCGACGGCGAGCGCGAGGTTTCGCCGAAAGCTCTCGAGCGAAGCGTTGCAATCGTGGTACTCGCCCAGAACGCGACCGAGTAGGCTCGAGCGCGGTTTGTGATCCGCAGTGACTCGCGTGTAGCTGGTAACTCGAGGTCAGATGCGAAGTCGCGGCACGATCCCAGCCGCGGATCCACAGCAGAGTGAGAGTCCACGGGGACGTCAGAGCCAGTCGAGCCTGAATCAACTGGAGTCCTGTTTCGCGTCCTCGATCAACGCCGCGAGTTTCTCGTCCACGATCGATTTGAACGCGTCCTCGGTGAGCCCCCGCTGGACGTCGACCGTGAGCATCGCGTCGCAATCGTCGACGATTTCGGGAGCCCACGTACCCTCCGCGAGCTTCGATTCGTCGGTGACGATCGCCTCGCCGTCTTCGATGTCGATGAAGGCCGTAACGGTGTTCCAGAGATCGACGCGTGCCGTCGATGCCTCTTCGTAGAGGCCCGACAGTTCCGTGTCTTCGATCGGATTCGATCGGACCGCCTCGCGCAGTTGCTCGAGGGCGGCCGCGTCGGCTGTGAGTTCGTTCGACTCGTCGTCCGTCATCGACCCCACCACCGAACTGATGATCTGATACGCATACAGGTACGCGACAGGTTAGCGATCCAAACGTAAGTGCCTCACTCTTCGGGCCCATTCGTGATTGGCTCACACATTACTACGGGAGAGTAGAACTGACAGATTCCAGTCGAACAGTGAAACAATCGAACTATTTCCACACTAATTTGTATCCGTCGCCGCGATGGTTCGACATGGAACCCCTCGAAGTCGGTGGACGCATATTGGCGGGACTGATTCTCATCGGGTTGAACGCGTTCTTCGTCGCGATCGAGTTCGCGTTGACTCGAGCGCGACAGTATCCCAAGTCGGAGTTCGACACGCCGTCGCTCCAGCTCGCCTGGGACATGACCGACGACCTCGAGTTCTACCTGACGACGTGTCAGGTCTGGATCTCGGGGACGAGTATCGCGCTGGGGATGGTCGCAGAACCCGGGCTTGCAGCGTTGTTCGAACCGGTGTTCCAGAATACGGTGCTGGCATCGATCGGCGCCGGCTCGTTGCTCGGATTCTTGATCATCAACCTGGTCCACCTGACCCACGGCGAACAGACGCCGACGTACCTCGGCGTCGAGCGATCGAAACAGGTCTGTAAGTACGGTGCGCGACCGCTGTACTACTTCTCAAAGGTCCTCGCCCCGGCGATCAAGTTCGGAGATTGGGTCGCCAAGGGGACACTCGGCCTGTTCGGTATCGAGATGACCGGCGCGTGGCGCGAAACTGAACGAGACGTCATCGAGTCCCGAGCCGACCTCCGAAAACGCGTTGGATCGGCTCTCGAGGAAGGTGACGTTCCGGACGAACGACGCGAAGAAGTGATGAACGCACTCGAGATCGGCGAGCGGGCGATCAGCGAAGTGATGGTATCTCCCGACGATATCGTCACGCTGTCGACCGACGACGACGCCGAAACGAACTTCCAGCGGATGGAAGACAGTCCACAAACCCGGTACCCGCTCGTCGGCGAGGACATGACCGATTTTCAGGGAATCGTCTACACGCCGGTGTTGCTCAGACACCGAGAGCAACTCACTGACAACGGTCTCGATTTCGCCGAGTTGGCCGCGCCGCCGATGACGCTCTCGCCGGATACGACCGTCAGCGATGCGATCGACCAGTTCCAGGCGGAGAGTCAGGAACTCGCGCTGGTGATCGAAGACGGCGACGTAGCCGGTCTGGTGACCGTGACGGATCTGCTCGAGGTGATCATGGGAGATATCGAAGATCCGCTCGACGCCGAACAGGCCGGATCGGTCGAGTAACCGAACGGTCCAGATCGAGTGCAGTCTGGTCCTTTTTGGTGTTTGCAACCGTGTACGTAACCGTGTACGACGAGATATTAGTCCCGACAGATGGCAGCGGCGCGAGCGTTGCGGCGGTCGAACACGCGATCAGCATCGCGAAGCCACACGATGCGACGGTCCACTTCCTGCACGTTATCGACGTGGGAACCGAGATGTCGGCGTCCGGGCTCGGAACGATCGCACCGGAACTATCGAAAAGCCTCGAGCAGCGGGGAAACGACGCGCTCGACGACGCCGTGGAACGAGCCGAATCGGAGGGAGTCCAGTTCGAGCGAACGATCCTCGAGGGGACTCCACAGGAGGCGATAACCGACTACAGCAGCGACCACGCGGTTGATCTCATCGTTATGGGACGCAGCGGCCGCTCCGGACTCAAAGAGCGCATCATCGGCAGTTCGACGGATCGCGTTATCCGATCCGGTGAAGCTCCCGTGCTCGTCGCACACGAAGAGGGGGAGGAAGCGGAAGACTCGGAGTGAGCGTCCGAACGGTCCAAACGGCGCTCGATCCGAACAGCAGTCAGGGTGAGATGGCGAAGTCGGCGCGACCATTGGCTGTGTCATAATACACATAGGTTTCAGAGATTACCTCGATAAAAACTCGCGGGCTTACCGACTCGTAACCGCGCTGGAAATCGAATAGAGACATAGTAAACGGACACGCTATATCTACGGCATATCGAATTTAGGCAGTGCGAAAAATTATTCGAAATTTGAAAAGTTATATATTGATGGCGGACCAAGAGAGAATCGTAATGAGCACACAGAAAACGATTCGCCAGCAGGAAGGAACCGTCGAAGAGAACGCGCTCAGACTCGAGCCCGAGAAGGCCGAACAGATCATCGACGCGCTCAACACGGACCTCGCGGACGCCTACGTCCTCTACCACCAGCTCCACAAGCACCACTGGAACGTCGAGGGCGCGGAGTTCCTCGAGCTTCACGTCTTCCTGCAAGAAGTCTACGAAGACGTCGAGGACGCGGCCGACGACCTCGCCGAACGGCTCCAGGCCCTCGGCGGCGTCCCGCACGCGAATATGACGACTCTCGCCGAGCAAGCGACGGTCACCCCCGAAGACGAGGACGTCTACGACATCCGAACGTCGCTCGAAAACGACCTCGAGATGATGGGCGACATCATCGAGAGTACCCGCCAGCACATCGAACTCGCGGACGGACTCGGCGACTACGCGACGAGCGAAATGCTTCGCGAACAACTCGAGACGATCGAAGAACACGCCCACCACGTCGAACACTACCTCGAGGACGATTCGCTGGTCGTCGAATCGGCGACACAGTAGAAACCGGGCTCCTGAATCGCTCTGAGATCCGAACGAGGGGTCGATCCGTCTCGATGGATCGGAGGAACTCCGTTCAATCGGTCGCCGCTCTGTCTCTCCGCTTGTCGATCGACCGATCGGCACACCGCCGTGTTACTGGCGAACGTCGACCGTCGTATCGCTGGTGATCCAGCCGTCCGTATTCCCGGTTTCGAGAAACACCGTCTTTTCCGGACAGCTCTTGCAAACTGAGATCTCGGGCGTTTCTGGTTCGGTCGCTGTGGTGTGGGACGAATCGGAAGACCCGGTGAGATCTGCCATCGCCCGAATTTAGGATGGCCTAAAATAAAAAGCGTGCGGTTCGTCCTCTCACGACTGGCCGCTCGGTCCCGTCCGATCGCAACCATAACGTAGTGGTCGGATCAAGTGGCGGCAGCGTCCGTTCGCGGCTCTCCGAGCGTACGTCCGTCTGGGCCAATTCACGGAGACTACGGACAGCGAGACGGATCGACAATGACACGAACACATCCCCTCGAGCACGTCGAAGCGATCCTGGCGGTCGGTATCGGCGGGTTCGCGGGTTCGAATCTCCGATATCTCGTCGAGTTATCCGTTCCGAGTTCGCTCGTCGCCACGATGACGGTCAATGTGCTCGGGTGTTTCGCGCTCGGCGTCCTCAGTTACGAGCACCGGTTTCGGGGAACGATTTCCGCGACTAGTCGGACCCTCCTGGCAACCGGGTTCATCGCCTCTTTCACCACGTACAGTACGTTTATTCTCGACGTGCTGACCACCTCCCCACCGGTGGCGGTCGGTTACGTTCTCGGGAGTTACACGGTCGGGTTTGGCGCGGTGGTCGCTGGCCGCGACACGGCGCGATGGATTACAGCTGTTACGCCCCCGATATCGGAGGTGAACGACTGATGGAACCGGCACACCTCCTCGGAACAGGCGGTGCGATCGGGGCGGTAGCGCGCTACGCGGTCGATCAGGCGCTCGCGGGCGACCGGTTTCCCGTCTCGACGCTCGTCGTGAACGTCGCCGGAAGTTTCGCCCTCGGCCTGGTCGTCTTCGCCAGTCTCGACAGCGAGGCCACGCTTCTCATCGGAACTGGAGCGTGCGGATCGTTCACGACCTATTCTTCGTTCTCCGTCCAATCCGTACAGTTGTGGGAACGGGGCGAACGTCTCCGTGCGAGTCTCTACGCACTCGGAACGCTGGGATCGTGCGTATTCGCCGCCGGGATAGCGGCGTGGATCGCGATCAGTCTCAACCTGTGAGTGAAAATCAGAGGGCAGTAATCTCGTCTCGATCGGACTCGAGCACCGTTTCGACCAGACGGTCGGTGACAAGTGAACTCACGCTCCCTGCAAGTTCCATGGCTTCCTGCTCCGGATCTTCGACCTCGAGGACGTCCCGAAAAAACGCTAGGAAAACAGCGTACTGCTCGTACAACTCCGCGGCGACGGTCCGCCCCTCCTCGGTGAGGGTAACGCCTTCGTACGGTTCGGACGCGACCAGCCCGTCCGACTCGAGGCGCTGGAGCATTTCGGTCGTCGCCGCCGGCGACCGATCCAGTTTCTCGCCGATCGTTCCCGGCGGGATCGGTTCACCACGGCGTCGTGCGGCGACGTAGACGACGAGCAGATACTGGGAGCGGTTGCTCATACGCGTCGGGTCAGCTGATCCCGCACGGACCGTTCGTACTCGAGACAGTCCGCCGAAAGGCGAGCCATCGTCGACAACACCGGATATCGGACCTCGAGGCCCTCGTACATCGATTCGACGAACGGTCGGTGGGCGAGACCGATCCGCCCGTCGAAGCTGTTCGTTCCGTGGAGGACCTCCTGGCGGTCGTCGACGATCGCTTCACACCGGGATCGATGCGCGGAAACGGTTTCATGGTGCTCGAAGAGCGTCTCGAACTCGAGGGTCAGCAGCGACGCTTCTCTGGTCGTCTCGAGCCACTCCACGATGGGGTCGGCCGCATCGAGCGTTTCCTCGAGCGAGGTAACTTCGATGTCGATCGCCTGCGTTACCGCCTCGAGTTGCGTTCGACGGCGTTCGATGGCCGAGTGGAGGATCCGTTCGGTCTCGACGGTATACGTCTCCGACGCCGTTGGTTCGAGCTGGCTCGACACCTCGGTACCGAACACCCGTTCGATCGTCTCGACGAGCCGTGGATCGTCGGAGCTACCTTCCGAGCAGAACGCCGAGACGAACGCGTCTCGGACCTGATCCATTCGGTTCGGAGCGTCGACCGCCCGCGGCGTCGCCGACGCCATCGAGAGTCCACCGTCGCCGACCGCTGTCGGGGTCTCGACTGTGGTTGCGGACCCGACGGGATCGATTCCCTCGATGGTAGCATCAAACTTATCGAGAGCCGATTTCGTCTCCGAGACCCCGTCTCGCGTCCGTTCGACCGCTGAAAGCGCGTCTCGAATTGGTGTGAGATCAGTCATACGTTTTCACCCGATACCGTCGCAGTACCCGCACGTCGGTCGGTCCAAAATTGTAGCCCATATTTTTAGGCCAGCCTAAAACATTATAGTGTTTACGGCTTTTCGAACGTCGACACAGCTGAAAAAGGGGGCCCGAACGGTTCTCGACCACCGGAACGGGCGGAACTACCGTCGATCAGTCGGTACCGGTTTCACCCGATCGTCGCCGTCGTACGTACGCCTCGATCGTCTCGTCGTCGATGGCGTCTAACACTCGATCGGTGCCGATCGTCTCGAGGAGTCGACCGAGTCCGCGGCGAGATCGTTCGTCGGCGCTCGTTTCGGAGACCCTGGTCTCGAACGCCCGATCGATATAGCGCTCCCGAAGTCGTTCGTAGCGCTCGTCGGAAAGGCCGTGATCCTCACCTGCCTCGTCGTCGAACCAGTCTCGCCAGCGGTCGCGATCGTTCCACTCCCCTGAGAACTCCGCGTCCCGGCGGAGCCAGTCGTAGTGCTCGGCGACGCCGTCCGGGTACCCCTCCTCGCGTCGCCGGTCCGCCAGCACACACCGACCGACGTGTGCGCCGTGGCCGGCGGCGACGACTGCCTGAGTGCTCCGCTGTCCGGCCGGTGACGCGACGTACAAGCCGTCGATCGGCGTCCGGCCGTCAGCGTCGGCGTACGCCGGATCGAAGTGTTCGTGTTCCTCGCCGTCGTGATCGTGTGTCTCGAACATGGCATCGCCGCCGAGCGGCCGCAGGTACTCGCCGTCGTACCACGTCGCCGCGACGACCACCGTCGCAGTCACACTCGCAGCGTCCTGCGGATCGACGACGAATCTCTCCGTGTCGTCCCCTCTATCGACGGTATCGACCGTATCGGCCACGAGGTCACAGCCCGCTTCCTCGACCTGTGCGTGTATTAGGTCGTAGAAGCTGTCGATATCGATTCCCGCGGGAAAGCCGAGGTAGTTCTCGAGATGTGCACACCGCCGAAGCGGTGCGGCACCGCGATCGAATACGGCCGTCTCGAGTCCGTACCGGGCAGTGAAAACGCCGGCCGCACAGCCCGCCGGACCGCCACCGACGATGACGACGTCGTAGTCCGTCGATTCGGACGAGCGATCGGTCATCTCAGACCTCACCGGCGACGATGTCGGCGACGTGCTGTCGATCGAACAGTGGTTCGTCGCCGAATTCGTCCGGGTAGAGTCCCTGTGCGGCCCGCTCGAGCTGGAAGAGGTGGATGATCGGCCCCTGATAAGTCAGGCCACCATAGATGACGCGGTCGTTCTGGACCGCCTGGAGTTCACTCGCGACGTCATGGTCTTCCAGATGCGAGCGGATTTCGCTGTCGAAGTACTCCTCAGTGATCTCGCCCTGCAATCTGATCGCGAGCGCGTCGGGATCGATCTCCAGCAACGTCTCGTAATCGATCGCGCCACCGCCCGCCTGCGTGTCGGTAACGTCGTGTTGAGCCAGCGCATCGCCGACCTCGAGGTCGTTCCAGTGTTTGGACTGGGTACCGGAGCCGATGCGGTAGGGATAGAACGATTCCGGCGGGATGGATTTGGGGTACAAGATCGCGATGTCGGGGGTCTCCACGGGGAGTCGCGAGCGGACATCTTCGAGGATTTCGTCGTGATACTGCTCGAACGCCTCGTAGCGCTCGGTGGCCTGAAACACCTGCGCGACTTTCTCGAAGGCCTCGTACATCGAGTACTCCGCGTAATCGTGCCAGTCGTACACCCTCGAGAAAATCGTGTTTCCGATAAAGGGCGCGACCCTGTCGCTGATTTCCTCGACGTAGGCCTCGCTCCAGTCGACCCGATTGATCATGAAATTCGGATCGATGACGTGGACGTCGGCACCCAGTTCGTAGAAAATCTCCCGTCCGGTTCCGCCGTCCTCCCAGAGTTCCGTGAGGTCGTCTTTGTCCACGGAGACGCCGGGCAGGTCTTCGTAGAGGTGCGACCCGAATCGGGCTTTGACACCGATAGCAGAGAGTCCGTCCGCCTGCCCGAGAGCGACGCCCATATCGGCGTAATCGCCGGTGTACGGGAACCACGTCTCGGGGACCGAGTCGAACTCGACGGTTCCGACGGGTTCCATCGTTACCGAGTACGAGCCCTCGTCCGACGACGACTCCGATCCCGGATCGGTGATACAGCCGGCGAACAGACCGCCGCCGGCGACCGCGGTGCCGTACTTGATCGCGTCTCGTCGCGTCGGGTTCTCGAGTGATCGTCCAGCGCGTCCCATATTTTTAGGCCAACCTAAAACATTATAGCAGTTCCGATATTCGCGCTCGCGAATCGAGGACGGTTTCGCTCGAAAATTGGCACCCGACCGACGATATCGGTCGACCCGACGGGGAAGCCGAGGTCCGAGATCAGTAGTCGCCGGTGACGATATTCGCGACGGTCTGGCGGTCGAAGAGCTGTTCTTCGGCCGAGAACTCCGGGTACGATTCGCCGTCGAACCCGGGCCACTCGCCGAACTGATCGGGGTAGAGCTGTTTGGCCGCCATCTCGAGTTGGAAGAGATTCATGAGCGGCCCCTGAACCGGATGACCGGAGGCGTAGAACTGGTCGTTCTCGATGGCCGTGAGCTGGCTCGCCACCGAGTGGTCTGCAAGCGTTTCCCGGATCCCGGCGACGTCGTAGGTCGAGATGCCGAACCGATGGAGGATAACGTCTGGATCGACCTCGTGCATCGTCTCGAAATCGTACGTCGTGTCGTACGTGACGTCGTCGCCCGCGAACGCGTCCGAAACTCCGAACGGGCGCAGGTCGGCGGTCGCGAATCCGGACGCGTTGATCGCCGAGGGATAGAACGTCTCTTCCATGTAGATTATCGATCCGACGGTCGGCCGTTCCTCCTCCGGCGGCAGGTTCGACTCGATCGTCTGCAAAAGGTCGTCGCGCACCACTTTCAGTCGTTCGTACTTCTCCTGTTCTCGAAATACCGCGGCGACGCGCTCTGCGATCTCCCAGAGCGTGTAGTACTCGTACTCGTCCCGATACCCTTCCGGCGGTTCGGAGTGTGACCTGCTGAGAACGTTTCCGAACCAGGGCCCGATGTTCTGGCCGATATTCTCGATATCGGACCGTTCCCAGCCGTTCATCGAAACGATCAGGCACGGGTCGACGAGGTGAAGATCGGAGTTTAGTTCGTAGAATAGTTCCTCATCGACCATGACGTTCTCCGACCCGGAGTTTAGCTGTTCGAGGCCGCTCGAGTCGAACGAAACACCCTCGAGGTCACCGTAGTACGTCTCGAGGGTCCGTCCCTCCGTGTCGGCATCGAATCCGAGCGAGTTGATCGCATCGCCGTGTCCGTACGCGACCGCCATATCGGCGTACAGGAGGCTATAGATCATCACGTTCTCCGGAACGCCGGAGAACGACACCTCGCCCATCGGTGCCATCGAGGCGGTGTGAGTCACTTCGCCGCCTCCCCCGTCGCCGCTCGAGGCGTCGTCGATACAACCGGCGAGTAGACCGCCGCCGGCGACTGCGCCGGCGTACTTCACGTACGTTCGCCTCGTCGGTTCGCGAATCGAATCGCGGGTCATGTTTTTAGGCACTCCTAAAACAGTATAACTATTTCGATTCGAAATCGATCCCTAGACGGTCGAACGGGACGGATGCAGGGAAGCCGCTGTTACCGGCTACGAAAGCGAGACGATCCGAAGCTAGGTCACCGCGGCCGACCACACTGTGGACAAAACGGCGGACCGCCTCCCGGAATCGACACGCCACAGTTCGGACACGAATCGTCATCGACGCTTTCGATCTTCGTGACGACGTCCGCGGTACCCGCTCGAATCGAGCGCACCGTTCCCACGTCGCAACGGTTGCGCCCACCCTGTCGATCAGCGATTACGTCGTCCGTATCGGTTACATCGTTGGTGTCGAGTACGTCATCGTCATCGAGTACGTCGGCTACGAAATGAAGGCGATCGACGAGAAAATCCTCTGAGTCCTCGCCTGTGACCGAACTCACGCTCGAGATCGAGACGTTCGGAATCGATGCGTCGGGTTCCGATCGGACGAGTACGCCGAGCGCCTCTGCCGCCCGGCCCCGAACGAAGGGGCTGTCGTCGCTCAACCGGTCGGCTAACGCATCGACGTGCTCGGACAGCGCGTCGGGATACGCACAACCGACCGCGACGATCGCAGTACAGAGGTGATAGCGAACGAGTTCTTCCGAATCGTCGAGGTGTGTCGCGAGGTCCCCGACGTGGTGACGGAGTCGGTCTTGATCACCCAGCGCAATGTACTCGAGCGCTTTCGCCAGTTTCTCTCGCACCTCAGGTTCGTCGAACGTCAGTCCGATACGGAGATCCGCAACCACGTCGGGCGATGCAACCGCTTCAGGCTGCTCGAGTGCGACGTATCCCAGCGCCTCCGCGGCGCGAGCGCGCACGTAATAGAACTCGTCCTCGTCGGCCAACCGATCGGCGATCGAGGGGACGAACGACGCGACCGCCTGCGGATCCGCCTCGGCCACGACGACGAACAGTTTCACGGTCGTCAGTCGGACCGAACGGTGTTCGTCGACGAGAAAGCCCGTCAGCGACGATAGGACGGGCGCGAATTCCGAGGGACGCTCTCTGGCGACTTCGCGAACTCGTCGGACTCCTTTCTTGCGTCGCTCGACGGTATCGGCGGTTCGAAGTCGCTCGAGGTACGCCACCGCGTCTTCGATGGAGCCTTCCTCGAGGAACCTCGAGAACTGATCGACGGATAGCAACTGTATCGAATCGTCCATGGAATCGTCAGAACGTTTTCGCCACTCGAGCGGATCGCATTGAATGTTACCCACACGGTGGCGCGAGGGAATCTTCTTTCCACGCGAGCAAGATCCCTGTCTCGAAGACGTAAGTTCCACGAAGCGACCGGTGTGATTCCACAGAGCAGTTGGGAATCTCGACGTAACGACACCGCACCGCGACTCTCGAATCTGCCCGGGTAGTGAACCCCTGCGAGTTGCTTAGCGAGACGTGGTATCTCCCCGAACCGACAGCCCCTCCTCTCTGGGTTTCCGTTTGATGAGCCATCTACCCTATCGACAGTTATTTCGCCGACGGGCCACCGGTGAGATGCAACTTCAACCATAGATGTTAACCCACGCATCTTTAATCGCAGATATTATTATATATGCCCAATATCTTATTAACACCGATGGCCCAAACTACGCGACGAAGACTGCTTCGGAGGATGGGTGCGAGTGCGGTTGCAATAACAGGAACGGCAGGTTGTCTCGGTCGCAGCGGCGGATCACTCGACTCGGTGACTGTCGCGTACGTCCCGATTTATCCGAATATGCAACACTACGTGATGGAAAAGGAGGGGTATTACGAGGACGTTCCAGCGGACGTCACTATCGAGCGATTTAGCTCCGGACCGAGCGCCGTTACGGCGTTCGCCAGCGGAGACATCGACGCTGCACTTTTCGGTATCACCCCGGCGATGGTGCTCGCCGACAAAGGGACCGATGCCGGTATCCTCGCGGCAAATTCGAGAAACGGTTTCAAACTCATGGCGACCTCAGAGCTCGTCGATTTGTACGAACAGGAGAGAGCAGCCATGTTCGAGCGGTTCGAGGAGGAACGCGGCCGCAAGATCCGATTCGGAGCCCCTCCGGACGGAAGCGTCCCCGACATCGTGCTTCGATACTGGATCCAGGAGGATCTCGACGCCGGTGAGATGGACTCCGTCATCAACAAGTCGAAAGTTCCGCCGGCGAAGGCGGTCCAGACGCTCCAATCGGGTGATATCGACGCGACGATCATCCAAGAACCGTTCGCGACGATAATCGCACAAGACGACGGCTTCGGCGAGCTCGGTTGGTCCGGGGATATCCTGGAAAATCACCCCGTCACAGTGCTGTTCGCGAACCAACAGGTACTCGATGACGACGAAGTCGCACAATCGCTGGTCGAACAGCATACGGCGGCGACCGAGTTCACGGGAGACTCGTCGGATGCAGCCGCTTCACACGCCGCGTCAGTGATCGGCTCCGGCGGAAGTGAGGACCTCGCGAAGGCCGCCATGGACTCCGAGGCGTCCGAGTTCATCTCGGATCCCCACGCGATCACCGACCAAGCCGCGACGATGGGGGAGTTCGTCGCGAACGTCGGGACCATCGAGGAACCGATTGCGACCGAGAACCTGTTCGCGTTCGATCCGTACGACACTATTCAGGAATGAGTACTCGTATCGACACCAGTGCAACCGCGGTGGTCGCCGACAGCTTCGAGGGAGACTTGCGGCGGTATCTGCGCGGACTGGGCGGTCTCCTCGCGTTCGTTCTCGTCTGGTGGGTCAGCGCGATGACGACACAGCCGTCGTATCTAGTGCCGGGTCCCCTCGAATCAGTGCACGCGTTCATCAACCTGTTTGCGACCTCAACGGCGATCGTAGTCCCCGTTCTGGGATCGAGTCTCGTGCTCCCGACTGGGCTTGCACACCTCGCACAGACGTTGTTCCACTACGTTCCTGGCCTCTTGCTGGGTGCCGGCTGTGGAATCAGTCTCGGGCTGGCGATGGGTTGGAAGGGGACACTCGACGACTGGTTACGGCCGCTCGTCCGGGTGCTGCGACCGATCCCGCCGCTGGCGTGGGTCGTCTTCGCAATCGTCTGGTTCGGTATCCACCACACCGGCGCGGCCTTTATCGTCTTCGTCGGCGCATTCTGGATCAACTTCTACGGCGCCTACGGTGGCGTCGAAGACGTCTCGAACGAACTGACCGACGTCGCGTCGACGCTCGGTGTCGAACGCGACCTTTCGATGCTAAAGCTCGTCGCGCTCCCGAGCGCTGCACCCCAGGTGTTGACGGGTTTCCGGACGAGCATCGGACGGTGCTGGATGATCGTCGTCGGCGCCGAGTTGTTCGGCGCACCCGGCGTCGGCTACGAGATTATAAACGCCTCGAACAACCTCGCGATGGCGACCAGCGTCGCCTATATGGTCCTTATCAGTCTCGCGTTCCTCTGTATGGACGTGGGTTTCCGACTCGTCGAACGGAGGGTGCTCGCGTGGCGATGAGCAAGCGATCGCCTTCAGCGCAGGAATCCGACGAGAAGATCAGTATCAGGAACGTCAGCAAGGCGTACAAGTCGACCCAGGCGCTCGAGGACGTCTCGCTCTCGATTCCAGATGGAGAGTTCTGTAGTGTAGTCGGGCCCTCCGGCTGTGGGAAGACGACCCTGTTGCGAGCGATCGCCGGCCTCGACGATCCGGACAGTGGCTCGGTCCTAGTTGGCGGTGACCCGGTCACCGATCCGGGTCTGGATCGAGGGATGGTCTTTCAGGAGTACGCGTTGTTCCCCTGGCGAACTGTCCGGGGGAACGTTCGGTTCGGCCTGGACCGGCCCGCGTGTGAGTGTGCGGACTGCGAGGCACGGGTCCGAGAGTTGATCGATCTCGTCGGCCTCGAGGGCTTCGAGGACGCGTATCCGAAGGAACTGTCCGGCGGCATGAAACAGCGCGTCGGGATCGCTCGTGCCCTCGCCGTCGACCCGGAGATTCTGTTGATGGACGAACCGTTCGCCAGTGTCGACGCGCGGACCCGTGACCGCCTGCACGCCGAATTGCTCGACATCTGGGCGCAGACCCAACAGACCGTCGTGTTCGTCACCCACGACATCGACGAGGCGGTGACGCTGGCCGACCGCGTCGTCGTTATGGGTACGGATCCAGGGACCGTCCAGTCGACCATCCCCATCGATATGGAGCGTCCACGTGAACGGACGGCGCGTGACTTCGTCGAGTACGTCGCGAGAATCAGAGACGAACTCGGAAGTCCTACTGACGGTGGCCATCAACATGATCTCAATGGCTGAATTTTACTGCCGTCTTCCCTTCCACGATCTGGATGCCCAGATCAGGACGATTCCCAGCACCAATGCTATCACGCCGATGACCGTCCACTGCGGTGATCGTCCAGTGGTTGGCCCACGGTCTGCGATTCACAGAATGGGCCCTATTTGTACGAGTCCGAGGCCTTGAACTGGCCTTGACATCCTCCCCGCGCTAAAGTGCGAGGTTTTGGGCCTACTCATCCCATAACCACATCTCGCCGCCACCTGTTTTTTCCTCAAACCTCATCTAGTGAGTGTCAAGAAGATGGAAAGGTAGTGAATAATCGGTTGGCACTCGGGTCGTTCCGCTGTTCTTCGACGCGAAATCAGGGGGCGCGAGACGCTATCTGGTCGCGACGACACCGGCTGTCCGGTGAAACACGCGAAGTTCGGGGGAGAACGCGAGAGCAGCAGCTACGCGCTGAGCGAACCCAAGAGAGAACAGCCGGTTAGTCGGGTGGGTCGAACCCGATGTGCTTCCCGGCGAGCGTGAGGAACGTCGTCGCCTGGACGCGCGGACTGTAGTCGGGGTCGTCCTCGAACGCCAGCTTCACGAGGAGATCGACGAGTCGCCAGACGTTGTAGAGGACGCACGCGAACGCGAAGTTAAAGTACCGGTACTCGTGGTCCTTCGAGGTCGTTCGGACGCGGAACTGCTTGATCTGCTTGTACCCGTTCTCGATCCCCCACCGGTTGGAGTACCGCGAGATGAACCCCCGTTTGGTCGCCAGCATCTCCTCTTCGGAGTCGGCTTCGCTGGTGTCGAACGCCGGGTGATTCGTCTTGAAGTAGGCGTACGCCGCCGCATCCACCTCACTCCCCGGCAGGTCGTCCTCGCTGTCGCGGACGTCCTCGAGGACGTCGTCGAACCACTGGTCGTCGTCGACGTCGTTCAGGTCGTCACCGGTTACGTCCAAGAAGTCAGCGACGAGCTCCTGCCGCACCTCCTCGTGTTGCTCCTCTTCATCTGGTTCGTCCTCGGGGTCTTCGCCGGTCTGCTCGAAGACGTCGGTGTTCCGCGCTGGGAGGCACACGCGCTTGCGGTCGGGACCGGTGATGGTCTGCTGAGTCTCAACGCGCACGCGCTTCCCGGCCTGCCGGAGCCGGGTACAGGTGGCGCGCTCGCTGGCGTTCTTCTGACCGGGCGTCAGGTAGTGCACGCCGTGTTTCTCGCAGGACTCGCGGACTTTGTCTACGTCGAACTCACGGTCTATCATCAGGAGGTCGAGGTCCGGCACGATTTCGAGCGCGCCGCCGAGGAGTTCGTCGACGATCTCGTCACGCGGCATCCCGCGCCGGACGGGGATGGCGTCGAGGACGAGGGGGACATCGAGGCCGACGATCTGGATGGTCGCCCACTGGAAGTAATAATCGACTTCCTGCGTTTCCTTGTCCTTGTAGCCGAGAATGTAGTCGTCTTTGGGGTGGTCGTCGTCCGTCCACTCGATTTCGCCTGTCCACGGGTTGCCTTTCGTGATGTCGATAGCCGACGACAGCTTCCCCTGTAACTCGCCGTTGTGACGCGCCCTCGCGACGAGCATCTGGGCGGTGGACTGGAGCATCGACCGGATGGACTCGACGTCCAGCTTCTGGAGGTGATGCCGGTGGGTACGGGCGACGTGCTGCTGGTCGCTGGGGCGGGTGGTGTTCACGCGGAAGGCGTCGAGACCGCCCTCGGTAAACGCATCCTGTAGCGTGCCGGCGTAGGCGTGAGCCTCCCAGAACGACCCCTCGGGGATGCTGGCGTTCTCGGTGCGGTCAAGGGTGAAGCAGTCCATCACGAACGGCTTCGCCTGCGCCCACACCTCCTTCATCTTCTCGTCGGTCAGCCGCTTCTCAGACCGCTCACTCTCGCCGTTGCGGTCCTCGGGCTGGAAGACGTCGTCGGGGACGGCAATGCCGTGGTCACGCGCCTGGTCGACGATACGTTCGGCGACGTGCTGGCAGAGCGCCTGCGTGACTGGCGGCTAGGACTCGTGAAAGACCTCCCAGAGCCGCGACTGGCTGGGTTCGCTGTCGAAGCCGAAGCGGTCGGCGAGCCAGGGGTTGTCGTTGAACTCACGCTTGAGACGGGTGGACTGCCACCCCATTCCGAGCCGGTAGACGTGCGCGCGAAACCACGGCTCGAGGCCGGTGTAGTTGTGGTGCCAGTCGGCGCGGTCGTCGGGGAGGTCGCCGCCGGATACGCGGATGGAGAGGCTGGAGACGAGGTCGGCGAACGTCGGCGGATTGCGTTTCCCGATGTCGTAGCGAAGCGTGGTATGGAGGGTGAGGCCACCCCAGTCGTGATTGCCCGGCTGGATTTCCGTCCGGGCGACGACGGAGATGCGTTCGTCGGGGGTGAAGTCGGCGAGGCGCGCGGTCTCTGTCACGTCACTCCGAACTTACTGCGCTTTGACTTATATTCCTTCGCAGTCACAGGGTGCTCATTGTCGGTTCCTGTATCTAATGTCACTATCGGTCGATCAATTCGATGACACGCTCCTCAAGGCGTTCGAGTGGAGGAATGTATTCCTTGAATCATCCAGTGATTGAGCTACGACACACTTTACTAATAATTGACGAGTAAGAGAACCTATCTTTCAATTCTTATTCTGCTAGCCGCGGTAAAAGCCGGGAATCATGAGGGCCCGTAGTGCGGGGATGATCGTCAAGACTAACGGCTGAATAATGGGAAAATATATGTGTATGATAACATTTACAAGTTCGTCATTTCTGCTATTGGTTATGGACGAATACGAGATAGACGGTAGTCACTATGAAATGGGTCAACAGTTCGGTACGCAACTAGAGCAAGAGGGGTTATCGCTCGACGCCATCTCCGTAGAGTCAGTAGATCGATCCGAGGAGATGATTCAGTTCGCTAGCGAGTGTGAACCGCTAATTGAGAAGCACTACCCCAAACTGCTTCATGAACTTCAGGGGATCGCAGATCGTACAGGTGTCGATACGCAAGCTGTGAAGAGTATTCCGCTAGCCCTGAATGCCGATCCGGGTTGCTCTCTGATTGCAATTTCGGACAACCATACCGCGGGTGACGTACCTCTTTTCGGTCGTAACCATGACTTCTATCCCTCGCTTCGTGAGTATTCAAAACTGTTCCATACCACACCGGAAGATGGTCTCGCTAGTGTCGGATGTGCACACAACTTCGTCGGTCGTCTTGATGGTGTCAACGAAGCCGGCTTAGCTATCGGCTTCTCGGGAGTCCCAACGGATGAGTACGCGCCAGGCTTCATGTGGCCATTAGCCGTCCGAACTGTCCTCGACACCTGCCACACAGTCTCGGAAGCAGTTTCGTGTTTAGAGGATATCCCTCATTCACAAAACGTGAATTTTCTTGTCGCCGACAAAACGGGCAGTATTGCGCTAATTGAGGCTAGCCCCAAAGCAGTAAATACAATACGGCCGGACGATGGGTTTGCGAGGGCGACAAATCAGTTCACTTCAGAATCGATGCAAGAGTACCAGTCTTCCAACCGAGTTCCAACCGACTGCTCTCGATTTCAGAGGCTCGGTGATTGGTTCTGTAATCATTCTGCCTCGATTGAATTGGATGATCTTCAGACCGTCATGAGTAATCCCGAAACAGGAGTGTGCTGGCGAATTGATGAGCACGAAGGAGACGATCCGCGCGCCACGATCTGGTCTTGGACGATGGAAGTGGGTGAGGGGATTAGCTATCTTGCGCGTGGTTCTCCAGCCGAGACAGCTTACGAACCAATCTTTGTCCCTGAATCGACTCAATAACTCTATTTTCTCGGACTAGTTCTATGGATCCTGAGTGGATATGTAAAATTTAGGAGTGGAATCTCGATAGTAAACTAATATAGTCGAATTTATATTTTCGGTATTTCTTTGAGCATCTTGTCTACCCACAGAAAATTTCCGGTATTTCTTGCCACGCCATAATTTGGAAGAATGATTATCTGAGAATTAGGCTGTTAATATCCTCACTCCAAACTAGGGGTGGGACCACTCCTTTGCGATGTGTAGAACTCAGTTAGTTAAGGCGAGAATCAAGGAACCGGGCGAGTGGAACTGCATGAGTTTACCCACCCCAAGTGAAATCGCCCTCGAACACTAAGAACCGTTAGGGACCAAGCGATTATATCTGACGTTGCTATCTTCAGGAGTGTCAAATGCATATAGCGCAGTATGGTTTATTCAACTAATCTTCCCGAGTATATCCCATCGCGAGCAACTCCTCGAGCACGTCGTCCTGATTCCGCAAAGCTGCGCGATAGACCGCTTCTCGAACGTCGAACTTCGGGACGTCTCGACCGAGCGTCGACTCGAGTTCGGTGACGAGGTCTCGTTCGCCCTCGATGACGTCGTCGTGAACGAAAAACGTGAGTCGTTCGTCCCGTTCGAACTGGACCGACTTGTCCTGAATCGCGCGGCGAACGATGTACGAGTGGGACTGTTCACCCTGGGTTCGCGTCCCGGAAGTACCACGTGACCGCTCTCTGGAGTCCGACCGAAATTCGGACGGCGCGTCCGGTTCACCCGTCGAATCAACAGCTTCGACGCCGCTCGAGGACCGACCCGAAGTACCCGAACTGGACGCGGATTCGCTCGAGCCTGCCGAACTGGTCTCCGCGGACTCCCCCGACGTATCCTCGTCTCCTTCTTCGTCGTTCGTCTCTTCGTCCCCCCAGAGGTCGTCGCCGGAACCCGATTTGAGGCCGGTCATGCGCGCACCTCCGTTTCCTCACGCTCGAGTGCACCCGGTTCTGGCGGTTCCGGTGCCTCGATGTTGCCCTGTCGTTCGAGGTGTCGGGCCAACCGATCGAACTTCTCGAGGGTCTCGAGTTCGTACTCCCGCTTTCGGTCTCGGTGTTCGCGCACGTAGGTAAACGCGCTACAGCGTTTGCGCCAGCAGCCCTCGAGAAGCGAGGTCCGATCGCGGAGCATTTCGGGAACGTCGAACCCCTGCGTTTCGATTTCGTCGATGATGGTCCCCTGATCCCGAGTTCCCTTGAACTGGTTCGGGATCGCGGCGAGGACACCGATATTGATTTCGAGTTGGGCTTCGAGGTTCGAGACCAGATCGTCGAGCCCGCTCACCGATGCCTGTCCTTTACCCGAGGGCTCGAGCGGCAACACGAGATTTCGCGTCGCGTCGAGAGCGTTGTACAGATGCGGACCCGAGCTCGCTGGGGGATCGACGATGAGGACGTCGTACTGGTTGTGGACCTCCGCCTCGCGGAGGACGCGCTGTAACTGCGTCCACATAGGGAACGACTCGCCGAAATCGCTTCGGGCCTCCTGTTCCTTCCGCAGCGCTTCGCCGAGATCCTCGAGTCGGTTGTGTTCCGGAACGATGTCGACGCCGTGTTCGACGGTCTCGAGGATATCGGCGAACGGTCCGTTTGCACGACCGACGAGGTGGTGTACCAGCGTATCCGTCTCGGTATCCGATCGATTCTGGTCGGCATCGAACAGATAACTCAGGTCGCCATCCTGCGGATCGAGGGGGACGACGAGAACGTCGAGCCCAGCACGGGCGTGTGCCACCGCCAGATTCGCGCTAAGCGTCGTTTTCCCGACGCCGCCCGCCTCGCTGTATACCGCGTATGAAAGCATATATGAGATTCATTGAAGGGAGCAACTATAAGTTTTCGCTAGGACGCACAACTGCCAAAAACATCTATAACACACACATAATTAGTTCGGTTGTTAGTAAGACATGCTACAAACAGATGTTGCAAACAAGCGTTTCAAACAAACGTTACAAACAAGAGTCATGATCAATCAAGAGATTCAAAGGGGCGAAACGTGCCCTGCATTGAAGCCATGCAGCTAATGAAAACGTACAGATGCAGCAGACCAACGCAACAATCATAACACGCAAACACCAATCCCGTTTGAAGGAATTATTTAAAACGTCTATTTGAAACATAGGCTTAAACCAATGGTTCGTGACAAGCAACCATATATTCTGAATATATCATACAATCAATTTTACTGTTTGATATACATAATGGAAGAACACAATAACACGCTATAAACGAACGCACTACACCAAAAGGCAATTTATACTACATGGTGGCTGATTTAAATAGCGATAAAGCGGGAACGCAGTTCGGAGATCATCGACAAAACACGAGATAGAACGACGAGAATCGGAAATTAAAGACATTTGATAATACACCTACTTCGAGCATCGACGACAAAATATCGGTTACGAAATTCGACAGACATTGAGAAGACGACCAGGAAGGGACGACCGGCAGCTACGCACCGAAACAAACGCACAGCCAAGAGACGGGGTGACCAGCCAGAGCTCTGTGAGTGAACGACTGTCGCTGCCACACTTACCAAACCACCACAAAAACGTCGTGAAACGGTGTCCAATCAGTCTCGAGTACTGCAACAGATCTCGCCCCTGTATGAGCAGTTCGATCTCGAATCGGACGCGGATCGACAACGGCGTGAACGGCCCATATATTACATGACGCTATATCTATTTTGATAGGCAGAAGGCAGGCACGTCACGAATACTCGATTGGATTGTTTAGTGAACCTGCGAACTGAACGTCCAAAAAATATAGTAATAGCATCCATTACGTATGGTATGGCGAAGTGGCTTCGAATATTGACTAAAATACATCACTATCACTATCCCGTTATCGGGTTTTGTGGCTTACTATGGACAGTCGTGTTCTCTAGGCCTGGAACCCACCTGATTACAGTGGGGCCGATACAGCTGGATGTCTTCTATATTTTAGTTGTTTCGTTCGGAATACTGTTGGTACTGGCCGACGAGTATAATCCAGAAGACTACGGCCTTGGACCGTCGGAGTCAGAAAAGTAGGACTCCTATACTGAACGGCAACTACGTGTGCGAACCGAGTAGAGTCGTCGGCACCGTTCACTAGGTGCGGATAGAATATCCTTGTAGATGGCGAGGAAATGCCACAAGTACTTATCCGTTCGGGGGCACCTATACACAAATGTTCTCCATCGACGAAACCGTATTTAGCGAGCCTTCTGGCGGTCTCTTTGCACTGGTTCAGCTCTGTGGAGCATTCCTTTTCTCGGGTATCTATGTATATTACGTGATTATGGGAAATTCGACAGTGGGCAGTTGGATGCTATTTATCATAGTTGGGACTGCCTTGTCCGGAATCGCTGAGTCCCTTCCGAAACCCCGACGACGGGCGGCTGGTGTTCTGCGGCTCACAGCAATTTTCGTACAGGTGGGGCTTCTCGTTGCCCTCTTCTTCGCACCTGAACTTCTCATCGGGTGAGAGTAGCAGTCTGGCTAAATTGGGTGCTGTTGTGACGAGCCTGTGACTCCCCCGAGTACCGGAAACTACACGAGACAGGCTGCTGACTACATCCTCTGTACTGATCAGGTTGGCAGTATAAGCTAGACTATTTCGGTGGAAGATCGCCATTATATTCGACGTCAAGAACTTCGGAACAACCAACGGGAATACTGTTCCACGCGTTCATTACAACCTCGTACCTATCCACCCCTCCGTCCGAATCATCTCCACAGCTGCCTCGCAAAATTCAGGTTTTGCGATGAGGACCTTATCAATCAGATTAAAGAACCGATACGAATTGATACGAAGAAGCATGCTCAGAAGGTTCCTGCTCGAGCGATTGCTCGCCTGCGTCTGACCAATGCGGGTGGGGAACGACAGTGATGCACGACCACGGTGACGAATATTTGTTCGAGCTAACGGGGTTTGAAGTTCGCGTTTGCAGACGTTTATCGTTGGAAGATGGATCGCGGCGTTCAGCCGTTCCCACTGAGTGGTGTTCGCAACCACGACCAAGGAACTCGTATCAACCAGTATCGGATAACGAACCTCACTCGCCATCGCTGCCCGTCAAGCATTCAGACGTGTTTCGTTCCATAGCCGCCTCGAACGACTCTTTCTCCTCTTCGATCCTACCGAGTTTCTCACCGAGAAGGATACGGGCCACGTCCTCACTAATCTTATCGCGGCTGTATCGGCCGTACACCGTGATCGTGTCCTGTTCATCCAATGACTGCCGTCTGGGGAGACTCCGAACGGCGAAACACTACCTCGAGTCGGAAGGCAGCAAAGCATTTAGCACTCCAATATAAAAAAGAGGTAGCGCGACACGACCGAACCCACAGGATAGCCTGATAAACGGACAGACAGAGCAATCCCAACCAATGACAACGATATTACTCAGTATCGACACGGACGTCGAGCGAGCGACGACACAGGCCGAATCGATCACCGAGCTACCGATACGCATAGATGACACCACAATCGTCCTCTACCACGTGTTCCGGACCGACGACGAAGGCGCGGATGCGGGCGATCTCAAGTCCGTCAAGAAGGCCAAGCAGGTCCTCGAGGATGCGGGATTCGACGTCCAAATCGACCAGTCGAGTGGGGATGCCGTTCGAAACATCCTGACCAAGGCCGACGAGATCGACGCCGGCATCATTAGCCTCGCCGGACGGAAGCGATCGCCAACCGGGAAGGCCCTCTTCGGGAGCGTTACGCAAAACGTCGTCCTGAAATCGGATCGAACGGTGTTGCTCGAGACGACAGAGTAGCCGAACCGATCTCGTTTTCCGAAAGCGCTCCGACGCCTTGAGAGAACAAAGCGGCGAGTCGCTTCTGCGGAAATTGTGACAGTAGCGCGTCTCGAGTAGGCCACTCGAGCGAGGTCAATGACCACTGGTCGAAACCCCTCTGGTAACTCCTATATCAAACCGACCGCCGCTGACGCGTGGACGAGCACCGCAGAAACGACAACGAGAAGAGCAGTTCGAAGAACCAGAAGCACGAAGAGATCACGGAACCGCATCGGAATATCGTCGAACATGTCGACCATCGGGGCCGACGCTGCGAAGAAGATCGCCTGTCCGCTCGTAACGACGACGAACACTTCGTGAGGAGACTCGCTTCGACCACGAACCGACTTGTCTTCGGGATCCGCTCGAGACCCCGAGACGTGCTCGTCGTCCTCCCAAACTGAACTGCCGAACATAGTTCGACAAGAACACCCATGTGATATAAAAAAAGGGGCCACATATTAGGGCGATTTTACGAGGTACGTTGAAAGAAGACCCGTCCGTTCATCAGGAAACCGATTCAAAACGACCGAATCGGCCGTTTGTAGCTAGTCCTGATCGTCATCAGCGAACTCGAAGCACAGCGAGGGAAGGGGACGGCCGTCACGAGTAGAGTATTCGTCGTGGAATTCTCCGAACAGCAGCGACACTGCAGGAGTACCGAAATGGCCGTCCATGTCTCACCACGAGAAACGCGTAGTGCAGGAGTATTCGATGGCACGATAGCCCTATCGAACCAGAGCGAGAAGATCTCGATACTCTCTGCGAGGAGAACTAACAGGCCCGATATAGAATCCAAAAGAAGAGTGAATTTGATTTATACATACATGAACACCAGCGATTCGTGGTCTAAACCACGAACCAAGTACGCATTCGTGAGTTTACGTACATACCGGTGTAACATGTTTCACTGAAACAACCTGTTCCGTCGCGTGAACGATATCGTCCTTATCCCTCGTACGAGTGGGCGTCGTCTACCGCCGGCGCTCCGAGCGCCAGCACCTCGAGATCGCTCGCAGCGGATTCGGGGTTGAACGCTCGATGGGGGCTCCCCGGTTCGGCGACGAACGCGGTCCCGGATTCGACCGCGAACTCCTCCTCGGGCGTTTCGACGTGGAGCGTTCCCTCGAGCACGTAAAATACCTCCTCTTGCTCGTCGTGGTAGTGATAGGAAAGCGGCAGTTGCTGGCCGGGAGCCGCCGTATAGACGCGGAGGGCGACGTTCTCGAGTCCGGCGGCGTCGGAGAGCGAGCGGGCGTCGACTGGGCGGTCTGTGAGGGGTTCGACTCCGTCGGGATCGACGATCTGGTACGCCATACGCTACCGAGGTATGTGTTGAAAGTTAACGATTGCGTTCACCGGCGGCGTGTACGGCACTCTCCCCGCCCAGCCCGACCGGGAGTACGATCGATCGCCGATGATTTCGAATGGTCGATACCTCACGGTTGCTCGTCACAAGAGGGGTGAACCGCACGATTACGCACCCGTCCGGGAGGCGTATCTGTGCGTCTGGCAGTGCGTCACCTCGAGCAGTACGTCACCGATCGATCGCGTGGGCGAGGAGTTCGATCGGCGTCGGCGGCGTACTTCCCTCGAGTTCGGACCCAGCGAGCGAACTGCTCGCGGGAACGGGATCGAGGTCGCTGTCGTCGAGTTGGGTTCGACAGGACGTTCCGGGCGCGGTGACGACCGCCGCGTCGCTCGCGTCGATCTGCTCGAGGAGGATATCGGCGATCGAAGTGCTCATCGAGTAGTGTTCGGACTCGTACCCGAACGTCCCGGCCATTCCACAGCAGCCCGAATCGAGCGGATCGACGTCGTACCCGGCCCGGCGAAGCGCGCCGACCGCGTGGTGGTCTTTCTTGACCGCCTTCTGGTGGCAGTGGCCGTGATAGGCGAGCGAGTCGGCCGGTGCGTCCCAGTCGACGTGGTCGTCGAGGCGGAACTGGTCGACGTACTCGCAGATGCCGTAGGAGTTGGCGGCGACCGACGAAACCCGATCGCCCGACAGCAGATCGAGCGCGTCGGACTGGAACATCACCGCGTCCGAGGGCTCGACGAGGACGACGTCCCAGCCGTCGCGAACGCGAGGCGCGAGTTCGGCGACGTTCTTCTCCATCGCGTCGCGGGCGATATCGATGAACCCCTTCGAGAGCGGCGGTCGGCCGCTGCCGGTTCGATCGGCGAGTTCGACGCGAACGCCCGCCGCCTCGAGAACGGTGACGGCCGCCTTCCCGACCTCTGGATGGACGTAGTTGGTGTAGGTGTCGACGAAGAAGACAGCTTTGCGAGTCGCGTTCGCCGCCGGGACCTGCGGGCCGCCGCGGGCGTCGAACCAGTCCTGTACCGTCTCCCGCTGGAACGTGGGAAGCGAGCGCTCTCGAGCGATCCCAACCGTCTTTTCGGCAAGCAGTTGCGATCCCGGGATCGACTGGGCGAGATTCGAAACCGGCGCAAACTTGCTTCCGAGCGCGGCGAGCGAATCGAAGTTCGCGAACAGTTTGTCCCGCAGCCCCGCGCCCTGTTCCTGGTGGCGCGCGTGCATGACTTCGGTTTTGAGTTTGGCCATGTCGACCTCGCTCGGGCAGTCTCGAGCGCAGCCCTTACAGCCGATACACAGGTCGAGCACTTCCTCGGCGAACTCGTCGTCCGTGGGGTCGTCCGGGAGGTCACCGCTCATCGCCTGACGCAGGAGGTTCGCGCGGCCGCGGGTCGCCGTGATCTCCTCGTCTGCGGCGCGATATGTCGGACACATCACGCCGCCGGTAGTGTCCTGACTGCCGCGACAGCCCCCGCAGCCGTGACAGAGTTCGACCATGCCCTGCATCCCGTTTTCGTTCTCCCAGTTCAGCGAGGGCTCGAGACCGGCGTCGTAGGTGTAATCCTCGTCGTAGCGAAGGTGCTCGGTCATGTCGTGGTCGCCACAGACGTTGCCCGGATTGAGCAGCCAGTCGGGGTCGAAAGCGGTCTTCAGGTCGCGAAACGACTGCCAGAGTTCGTCCCCGTAGAGTTTGTGGTTCCACTGGGTGCGCGCGCGACCGTCGCCGTGTTCGCCCGAGACGCTGCCGCCGAACTCGACGACCATGTCCGTGACCTCGTCGGCGATGGCGCGCATATCCTCGCGGTCTCGATCCGCCTTCGTGTTCACGAGCGGGCGAACGTGCAGGACTCCCGGCCCTGCGTGGGCGTAGAAGGCCGCGTCGTCGTCGCGATCCTTCTCGGCCAGCAGCGCCTGGAACCGCTCGACGAACTCGGGCAGGTGTTCGGGCGGCACCGCACAGTCTTCGATGAAGCTGATGTGTTTCTCGTCGGAGGTCCGCGAGAGCAGGATCGGGAGGCCGGCTTTCCGGAGCGTCCAGAACATCTTTCGCTTCCCCTTCTCGTGGGCCTCGAGCCCCTCGAACGCGATGTTATCGTCCGTTCGCGGCCGGTCCGACGGCGGCGCGTTCGCGGCCTCGTCGGCCCCCTTTGGCACTCGATCGGCGAGCAGACCGGCAGTCTGATCGCGTCCGTCATCGTCGTCGTCGGCGTAGAACTCGACGAGCAACGCGGCCTCGGCGTCGGCGGGGACGAGCGAGGCCGCCTCCTCGAACTCGGCGGTGTTGCGAGCCAGGCCGAGCAACACGTCGTCGATCAGTTCGACCGCGGCCGGCTCGTGCTCGAGGACGTACTGGACGTCCGTCACGGCCTCGAGGACGCTCTCGTAGAACAGCAGCGAAACGGACTTGGTCTCGGGGACGGGCTCGAGAGACACCGTCGCCGCCGTGACGACGGCGAGCGTTCCCTCGCTCCCCGCGAGGAGGCGCGCGAGATTGACGGTTCCCGTCTCGGCTTCCTCGACGAGTACGTCGTAGTTGTAACCGGAGACGTTACGCTTCAGATCGGGGAACCGGTCGCGAACGGTCTCCGCCTGATCGTCCAGAATCGTCGTAATCTGTGCGTACACCCGCTCGAGAAGGTCGCCGTCGGGATCGGCCTCGCGACGGATCTCGTCGACCGACGTTTCGCCGAGCGTCGTCACGGTCCCGTCCGCGAAGACGGCTTCGCACTCCTCGATGTACGCGTCGGTCTTCCCGTAGACGAGCGAGTGAGCGCCGGTGGAGTTGTTGCCGATCGCCCCGCCGATGGCGCTCCGGTTCCCGGCCGCCGGGTCGGGGGCGAACTTCAGGTCGTGTGGCGCGAGCGTCTCGTTGAGATCCTCGAGGACCGTCCCAGCCTGGACGCGTGCGCGTTCGTCTTCGGGCGACACGGACAGAATACCGTCCATGTGTCGCGTGAAATCGAGCACGACGGCCTCGTTGACCGCCTGACCGGCGAGGCTCGTGCCGCCGCCGCGGGGAAGCACCGGAATCTCCCGCGACGCGCAGTAGGAGACGACCGTCGCGACGTCGTCCGTCGTGGCCGGGAAGACGACGCCGATCGGGGTCTGCTCGTACGCGCTGGCGTCGGTCGCGTAGAGGTTGCGCGTGTAGGTATCGAATCGGACGTCACCGTCGATGCGTCCACGGATGTCCGAGACGAGACCGGGACGTTCCACGTCGGCCGAAACGTGCTCGTAGGACGCTCTGGAATCGGTCGATGGGGTAGCTGTGCCGTCGTCGAGTGTGGTGTTGGGGCTCGTAGTCATCGATTGTAGATGGACGATCGGTGGGGATTAGGAAGCCGTAAACGGACGACCTCGAGCGGGTGAGTCCGTTCGAACGGTCTCACCGACGACGATCGAGGCCGGTCGATTCGGACGAACGCCGTCTCCGAGACGAGAGACACCGTTCGTCGACGGGTACCGGTCCGTGAACTCATCGAGGGCCCGGACAATCCCGTTGCTGCGATTTCGCATTCGTGGAAAACGAGACAGTAAAGGCACTTAAGCGTTGTTCTCGGCACTCGATGGTGACAGGAAGACGACGTGGAGACGACAGCGGAGACAGGATAAGAGTGGGCCAGACGATACCGGCGATAAGAGCGGCCGGGGAGAAAACAACGGCGACCGACGCGATCCGACACGAATCCTCGAGGACCAAATCGGCGACGGGATTACGAGAGTTCCGACTCGAGTTCCCGAACGTCGTCACGGATCTCGCGCACCTTGGCGGCTTGCTGTTCGTTGGTGTCGGCGAGGGTTTCGATTTCGTCGGCGACGGCTTCGATCTGCTCGACGGAGGTGCCGAGCATCGTGGCGACTTCCTCGGCGGTGGCGGCCTGGTCGTCGGTGGCGTCGGCGATCTGTTCGATCCCGGTGTTCGACTCCTCGACCGCGTCCAAGATGTCCGATTGTTTTTCGTCGACGGCTCTGGCTCGCTCGATGGCGACGTCGACTCGATCGATCGTCGTCTCGACGCTCTCGATCGTTTCGGTGGTGTTCTCGCGGACGTCGTCGACGATCTCCTCGATCGTTCCGACCTCCTCTTTGGACTGGTCGGCGAGCTCTTTGACCTCGTCGGCGACGACCGCGAAGCCCTCTGCGCCGGCATCGACCTGGGCGGCTTGAATGTTGGCGTTGACCGCCAGCAGATTAGTTTCGTCGGCGATCTGGTCGATCACGTCGACTACCTTGTCGATCTCTTTCATCCGCTTCTCGAGTTCGCGGCTGCTCTTCGAGAGCGTGTCCGTCGCGCCGCGAACGTCGTCGATCATCGTCACGATTTCGCTCGTCGCCTCCTTCGACTCCTCGGCGAGTTCGGCGGCGAGTTCGCTCTGGCTGCTGACCTCTTCGGCGCTGGCGGAGATCTCCTCGACGGTCGCCGAGAGCGCCTCCATCTCGTTGCGCACGTCGACGAGGTTCTCGACCTGTTCTTCGGCCAATTCGTCGACTTCCTCGGTCGTCTCCGCGTTCGTCTCGGCGGCCGACAACAGGTCGCCGACCGCGCCTTCGACGGTCTCGCTGATCGCGGTCTGGACGCGTTCTAACTCTTTTCGCTGTTCGACGAGATCGGTGACGATCGAGACGTACTCGAACGCACCGACCGACTCGCCCTCGGGCGAGCGCAGGGGCGTCCCAGCCGCGCGAATGTGCCAGTTGTCGCCGTCACTCTCGCCGGAGCGGATCTGGTCTTCCTTGATCGCGTTCCCGGTCCGCGCGATCTCTTCGGCCAGCGTTTCCTCGACGCCGTCGGTACCAATCACGTTCATCGCCTCGTTTCCGATCGCGTCGTCTTTCGAGATGCCCGTCATCTCGACGTGGGCATCGTTCCAGTGTGTGATCGTTCCGTCGTCGTCGACCACCACGACCGGTTCGGGGAACTCGTCGACTAAATCGTCGAACAGTCCCCGCCAGAAGTCCCGCTGTTGACGCAGTTTCGCCGCGTCGGGATCGTCACCGTTCGTTTCGGCGTCTTCGAACGGTTGAAGCAACAGGTTCCCATCAATCATTTGGAGAGTACTAGTCAAACGAGTACCAAATAACTACTGGCCGGAGGAGGTCGAATAAAAACGATCTACCATGTATATTCGAGCGGAAGGGCTTCAAAACACGATTCGATCCGGCCGAAAGGGCGGTCGATTACTCGGGTTTGCCGACGAAATCGACGAACGACGAGAGTTTCGCTGCCCCACCGGAGCGCACCGACGACCCGTGATACACCAGTCCGGTCTCGAACTCGTACTCGAGCAGGCGCTCTAGGTTTTCATCGGCCTCGAGCAGATCCTCGGAGTAGAACCCGGTCGGGAGGACGAAGTAACCCGCCGGGAGCCCTCTAGCGTCCGAGCCGAACACCGCGTCCCCGAGAACGGCGACACCGCGGTCCTCGTCGATCAGAGCGTGGTTGTCCGGCGTGTGACCGGGAACGTGGACAGCGGTAAACGGGCCGATTGCGTCCTCGTCACCGTATCGCCGGTCGACGAGCGAATCGTCGACGGCCGTCCGGTCCGGTACCCACGTTTCGACGTCGTACCGGTCTCGAACGGCCTCGAGACCGCCAATGTGGTCGCCGTCGCCGTGTGTGATGACGACGCGTTCCGGATCGAGTCCGATCTCCTCGAGACCGTCGAACAGCACCTCCGCGGTGTCGGCCAGTCCGGTGTCGACGAGGGTCGGAACGTCGACGTCGAAGAGAAACGCGCGGTACCGGCCGTTACCGCCGTCGTGGAGCGTGACGTCGTAGACGTTCGGGGCGATTTCGTCGTACATACGTGGTACTGCTTGCCCAGGAGAATACTAATACTTATGTCCGAATACTTGCACTACTCGATCTCGAAGAACTCCCGCGAGACCGTCTCGCGCTCGATCGTTCCCGTATCGGTTCGGGGCAGTCGTTCGCTCGTCAGGACGTACTCGCGTGGTCGCTTGAAGTTCGCCAGTCGATCGTGATCCCGGCAGAACTCATCGAGGTCGTCCTCGCTCACGGCGGTTTCGGCTCCGACGCAGGCGACGCAGGCGACCCGCTCACCCCAGTGGTCGTCCGGAGCACCGATCACGACCGCCTCCTCGATGGCGTCGTACCCCTCGAGGATCTCCTCGACTTCCTCGGGATAGATGTTCTCGCCGCCGCTGACGATCATGTTGTCGGCGCGGCCGACGATGTGGAGGTTGCCGTCGGAGTCGACCTCCGCGATGTCGCCGGTCCGAAGCCAGTCACCCACGAAGAGCTGTTCGGTCGCCTCGGGGCGGCCGAGATAGCCGTCGGTCGCGCCCTTGCCTCGAGCGAGTACCTCGCCGGTTCCACCCCGTCCGACCGTCGCGTCGGGATCGAGGGAAGCGGCCGTCTCGGCGGGTTCGACGACCCGGAGCTCCCACATGAACGACTCGTTGCCGATCGTTCCGGGGTGATCGGTCTGGAGCGACGGCGGCGCGTAGGCCAGGTTCGGTCCGCCTTCGGTCAGCCCGTACGTGTTGTAGACGTTCGGCGTGAGGTGAGTCGAGACGTCGTCGACGAGCGATTCTGTGACGATCGACCCGCCGGTGCGGATATACGAGAGGGTCTCGACCGCGTACTCGTTCGCCCGCTGGGCCTCGACGAAGGAGCGAAGCTGCGTCGGGACCGCCAGCAGTCCAGTCGCGTCGTGGGTTTCGATGAGCTCGAGGGCGTCGTCGGGATCGAAATGCGTCTGAATCACCATCGTCGCGCCGGCCTGAATGTGCGGGAGCATCCACGCGTCGCAGGTCACCATGTGATACCACGGCGACGTGACGAGCGCGACGTCCGACTCGTCGATCCCCATCTCCATGACGACCTGCGTGCTCCCGAGCCACATCGACTCCTGGTCGTGTAAGACCGCCTTCGGCGTGCTCGTCGTCCCGCTGGTGTAGAAGACGCCGTGTTCGAAGGCAGGATCCGGCTCGAGGGCCTCGCTCGAGGCGTTCTCGACGATCGCCTCGTAGGATTCGACCGCCTCGTGGTCGACCTCCGCATCGCCCCGATGAATCGCGGCGTCGAAATCCGTCCGATCGAGTACCCCAAGCGCTTTCTCGACGTTCGAATCGTCGAAGAGAAGCGCGGAGGCGCCGGTCGGCTCGAGCATCGAGACGATTCCCCCCTGACTCTCCCGGAACGGCAACTGCACGTTGGCGACACCGCGTTTGTGACTCGCCAGCATCGCCTCGAGCGGGAGCACCCCGTTGCACGAAAGGGTCGCGATCCGTGCGCCCCCAACGCGTTCCTCGAGGGCGTTCGCCAGTCGCGTGGTTCGACGATCGAGTTCTCCGTACGTTTCGCTCCACCCTTCGTCGGTGATAACCGCCGTTTTCCCCGAATAACACCGAACTGTTCTGGAAAATGCCTCGATAAAGTTCATCGTGTGACCAAGGTACGTAATACCACTTTCTATCTATATTAATAATTTTCGTCCGCCGACGGGACATCGATCGATCGACAGTGCCGCCGGTAATCGACCAACAGTGCCGCCGGTGATCGCCCGACTATGCGAACGGGTCGGAGGTGGGAGAGCGAAACCGGATAGAACCGAACCCAAGGAGGAGAGAAACCGGATAGAATCAAATCCGAGGGATCAATCGTACGCGAGTCGGAGTTCGACGTCGTTGACCGCCTCCAGTAGCGGGTCTCGAAGCTGCGTGGCGCAGTACTCCTCGGTCAACCGACTCGCCGCACCCGCGATCGTGAGAGCACCGATGGGACGCCCCTCGAGAATAATCGGTGCCGCCATCGCGTGGACGCCCGTAAAGTCCTCTCGCTTGTTCCAGGCGATGCCGGTCTCCCTGACCTCCTCGAGGGCCGCCTCGAGTTCCTCGCGGTCGGTAATCGTGTTCTCGGTGTGGCTCGGGAGGTCGCGCTCGACGATGAGATCGTGGACGGTGTCGTCGGGCAGGTGCGCCAGGATCGCTTTCCCGCCGGACGTGGAGTGGAGGTGTTTCCACTGGCCGACCACCGAGTGGCTGTTGAAGGTGTTGTTGTTGACCGAGCCGTAGAGAAACATGACCCGGTCGTTCTCGCGGACGACCAGCCAGACCGCTTCCGCGGTCTCTTCGGCGAGCATGTCGATGCGATCCCTGGCGGCGTGGAACACGTCGTACTGGTTTCGAACGTCGATCCCGTCGCTGAAGAACTGCAGTCCCGCCCGGTAGATCCCGTCTTCGTTGACGACGTAGCCGCGTCGTTCGAGCGCGGTGAGATGTTTGTGGACCGTGCTCTTTGCGAGGTCGAGTTCGCGGGCGATTTCGGTGACACCCGCACGCCCTCTATCCTTGATAGTTTCGACGATAGCGAACAGCGTTGCATCCGATTTGACCGATTGGCTGTTTGAACCCCCTGTTGTCATTGATGAACGGTTGCTTGGGGAGTCTAATTAAGGTTGGTCATACACTGGGAAGCGACCGACAGCTACTCCGTTCAGAGCACGGGGTGACCCGAAAGGCGACCGCACGCGGGGCGTGTCACGTTCTACTCACTTCGGGTCCCAACGACTATCGAGCGCGTTTCGGGAGCGAAGAGCGATCCGACGGACACAGGTACTCGAGTAGCTGATCGGTCGTCCGGCAAACAGTGATGTGGCGGTTATTTGACTGGTAGGCTACTCGAGGCGATAACGACGGTGTCAGACAACGAGAGGGGTCTGCGAACGTCAGATCTAATGAAAAACACTATGCTACAGAGTATACAAGTCAGTTCATGGCTCTCGATAGTTTATTCGATCCCAATGGGATCGCCGTCGTCGGTGCCTCCGCGACGGAGGGCAAGATCGGTTACGAAGCGATGCGAAACGCCGTCGAGTACGACGGACCGGTGTATCCAGTCAATCCCTCGAGTTCCGGTACCGTGTTCGATCGCGAGTTCGTCCCGTCGGTCACGGAGATCGACGGCGACGTCGATCTCGTCCTGTCCTGCGTCCCGGGCCCGGTCGTCCCGGAGGTCATCGAGGAGTGTGGCGAGGCGGGGATCGGCGCGGCGGTGATTTTCTCCGGCGGGTTCGCGGAGGCCGGCGAGGACGGCGAGCGACTCCAGAACCGACTCGTCGAAGCGGCGGCGGAGAGTGACGTGCACCTGCTCGGCCCGAACACGAGCGGGTTCTTGCGGCCGGGATCGAACCTCCGCGCGACGTTCGCCACGGGGACCGAGGACGTTCCAGCCGGAAACGTTGCGATCATCGCCCAGAGCGGCGGGATCGCGTTCGCGACCGCGTTCCGGGCGGAGAACGACGGCCGGGGCGTCTCGGCGATGGTCGGGCTCGGGAACGCCGCGAACGTCGGCTTTCGGGAGGCCGTCGAGCACTTCGACGGGGACGAGGAGACCGACGCCATCGCGTTACACGTCGAGGGGACCGACGACGCTCGAGGGTTGCTCGAGACCTGCCGGTCGGCGTCGACGCCCGTCGTCACCTACAACGTGGGCGAACAGGACGTCGGCGACTTCGCCGAGTCCCACACCGGCTCGCTCACGGGCGATCACAAACTCTACGAGGCGGGGTTCGCACAGTACGGCGTTCCCACAGTGCGGTCGGTCGGCGAGCTCGTCGACGCCGGAATCGCGCTGGCGGATTGTCCGCGACCGTCGGGACCGAACGTCGGCGTCGTGACGGCCCAGGCGGGGCCGGGTATCGCGATCACGGACCGATTGAAAGCCGCGGGGGCGACCCTTCCCTCCCTGTCCGAGGAGACGCAGGCAGTCGTCGAGGACGTCCTTCCGGGAATCACCTTCTCGGAAAATCCAGTCGACACGGGCCGCCCGATGCCCGAGTTCGGCGAGGTCGTCGAGGCGGTCGCGCGCGACGAGAACGTCGATATCGTGCTGGTCTACGAGCTGTTCGAGGCCGGGCTCGGATTCCCGACCGACACGCTCGAGGGGCTCCCGGAGGCGACCGGGAAACCGATCGTCTTCGCGACGGGCGGATCGCGACGCGCGCTCGAGCCGGAGCTCGAGACTATGAACGCCTGTGGAATTCCGACCTACACAACGCCTGAACGGGGCGCAGATGCGGTCGCGGCGCTGGTTCGGTACGCGAAGCGTAATTCGAGGCCAGCGGCGAGCGCAAGCGAGGTGAGCGACGATGAGTGATCCGCTCGAGACGGCGACGAAAGCGGGACGAACGGCGCTCACCGAATCCGAGGCGAAAGCGGTGCTTTCAGCTCGTGGAATTGCCGTTCCGGACGGCGAGACCGCTCAAACGCCGGCGGAGGCGGTGGATGCCGCGGGTCGACTCGGCTACCCCGTCGTCGTCAAGATCGAATCGCCGAGCGTCCAACACAAGAGCGACTGGGGCGGCGGTATCGGTGTCGCCCTCGGACTCGAGGACGGGGACGCCGTCGAAGCGGCTGCCGCCGAAATACTCGAGACGGCCGAGGAGCGGGGGATAGAGGCGGCAGTCAGAGTCGAGTCCGCACTCGAGGTCGACGGCGGCATCGAGGTCATCGTCGGCGGAACCCGCGACCCGTCGTTCGGACCCACCGTCCTGGTCGGACTCGGGGGCGTCGCCGTCGAAGTCCTGGAGGATACGAGCCACCGACTCGCGCCGGTGACGACCGAGGAGGCGCTGGCGATGACGCGCGAGCTCGAGGCCTCGCCACTGCTTGACGGCTACCGCGGCGAACCGGCAATCGATCGGGACGCGGTCGCCGACGCGATACAGACTGTCGGCGAGTTCCTCGTCGACGAACCTTCTGTTTCGGAGGTCGAGGTGAACCCGCTGCTGGCGCGCGGCGACGACGCGCTCGCGCTCGACGCGCTGGTAACTCTGACGCCGGACGCCCGGAGCGAGTAGGGGTCGCGGAGACGGCGCTTCAGCGGTGGGAATCGCTCGAGGGCCGGCTTGCTGTGCGAAGTGGCGTCGAAAACATGGCCGAGCGACGGGTAGCGAACCTCGAGCGACGGATAACAAGTGCCGAGTGACGGATAGCACGTACCGAGCGGCGGGTATCGAACACTGGGCGGTGGATAGAATAGCAAGTGCCGAACGGCGAACGCAGGCTGTTCAGGCCTCGGCTTCGGTGTAGAAGTTGAACGCTTCGTACACCGGTCGATCCGACATGCCGAGCAGGATCGCTTCGTCGTCTGGTTCGTGGTGGTGTTTGGTTCCCGGCGGAACGACGAAGATGTCGCGTTCACTCCACTCGAGGGCCTCGCCGTCAACGTGGGTCGCACCCTCTCCTTCGATGACGAAGAAGACCTCGGTCGCGTTGTGGAAGTGGGCGTCCGTCGGCCCCTCGTTGAGCAGTTGCGAGCGGAACGACATCGTCGGGAACAGCGGCGGCGATCCGGAGTTGGGGTTGACGTACGCCATGCTGTAGCCGTCGTAGGGGTCGGGCGTATCGTTGTCGGCCCGCTGGCGCAGCGTTTCGTGGGTTTCGCGCCACTTGAACCGATACGGGGGCGTCGGGTCGGCGGTCCCCTCGAACGGACCCGGAATGGAGTCGTCTTTCGCCGCTTCGGTGGGACGGGCCCGACCGTACTGCGAATCCCAGTACCCCTGCGTCTTGGTGACCGGCTGTCGGTCGAGTTCGTGGTTTTCGAAGACGTTCCTGGCGTTCAACGAGTCGAGAATCAGCGGCAGATCGAGCACGTCGAGCCACGTCGCGGTTTCGTCGGAGTCGTTGACGTGATCGTGCCACTCCCACTGCGGCGTCGTGATCAGGTCGTTGTCGTGCATCGGGAACTCCTCACCCGCGACGACCGTCTTCATCTCCTCGTGGCCGTCGATCGTAAACCGCAACGCGTTCGCACCGTGTCGGTGTGCAGGTGCGGTTTCGCCCGGTGAAACCGTCTGGACGCCGACGTAGATCGTGTTCGAAATCGCGTTTTCCATCCCGGTGTTGATCGGGACCGTCACGCGTCGCTGAAAGCCCGGCGGCAGGTCGTCGATCGGAATGTCGTCCTCGATGTTGTCGATTGCGGTCTGGATGTCCTCCCACTTCCAGATATCCGGCTCGAGGTCGTCGTAGACGTTGCCCATCGTATCCTCGACCTCCCAGAGCGGCCGAAGGTTCTGTTCCTCGAGATGGCTCCGGGTGCTGGAGCTCAGCTCTACCTGTTCGTCGGGCTCTTGCTGTGCCATACTAGCGTGTTGCACAAGTATCACCATAAGTGTGTTGGAGAGCCGAACGAAAGCGAACGCGACGCCGTTAGACCGTTTGACGCCGTCGACGGTCGTCCCCGAGAACACAGTTTCCGCGGTCGGCACTGTGCTACACGAGCGAGCGACGACAAGCGGAATGGCCACCGATCCGCATCAGGGGTCGGCGGCCACCTGATCGTCGAAGACCTCCTGCGTTGGGAAGACCTCGCGACAGTCTTCACACACCATCTGCCGTTGGATCGCGTATTCCCAGAGCTTGCCGCCGCAGTTCAGACAATCGAAGTGCGCTTCGACGAACGGGTCGTTTTCGGCGTAGGGGTTCTCGAACTCTGCCATAGCTAACAGTGACGGAACCAATCCATAAGAGCATTGCCCATCGAAGTATCGCGAACCGGAGCGACCGAAAACGGATCGAAAAACGATTTGGAGACTGCTCGAAAACCGCTGGAAGACCGCTCGTTTCGTCCTCGATTACTGGCCGCCCTTCTCGACGTTGACGTCGGCGAAACGAGCGTCGCGTTCGGTCACGTCGACGGTCATCGAGCCGACGTTCTCGATTTCGGCGTCGATCGTGTCGCCGTCGGCGAGCGAGCTGACACCCTCCGGGGTTCCAGTCGTGATGACGTCGCCGGCCGAGATGGTCGCGCCGAGGGAGGCGTATTCGACGACGTCCGCGCACGTGTAGACCATATCGTTAGTGTTGTCGTCCTGGCGGGTCTCGCCGTTGAGTTGGAGTTCCATATCGAGGTTCTGCGGTTCGCCGACCTCGTCCGGCGTCGCGACGCACGGGCCGATGATGGTGAACGTGTCGTAGGACTTCCGGTTCGAGCGGTCCTGATCGCCGCGAACGGAGATGTCGAGCAGGATCGTGTATCCGAAGATGTTGTCCCACGCCTCGTCGGCGTCGACGTCTTTCACGTCCGAACCCATGATGAACGCGAGTTCGATCTCGTGGTCGACCCGCCGATCCGAGAACGGCAGTTCAATTCCGTCGTCGGGGCCGGCGATGCTCGAGGGCGCTTTGAGGAAGTAGCCCTTGTCTTCGATCGAGAACCACTCGTCGGTGGTGATGTCCTTGTCGCTGATCGCCTCCTCGATGTGGTTTTCGTAGTTCAGCGGGGCGGCGATGACTTTCTTCGGGTGTTCGACCGGCGATTCGACGTGGACGTCCTCGACGGAGTGATCCGCGTCCTCGTCTGCGTACTGGCTCGCGTCGTAGTCGCCCTCGATGTATTCGATCAGCGGGTCCTCGGACTCGAGGCCGAGGCGGTCTGTCAGATCGACGATGCCCGTCTGGTCGTCAGTGAGTACTCCGAGTCGGTCGCTATCGTATCGGACGAAGTGCATACCTACATCAACCGTAGGCGGCGTTATAAAACATCTCATTTGTGGACGCGAGACCAGAACAACCCCAGTAGCGGTGGACTCGACCGGCGGTGTACTGTCGGTGTCGGCAGTTACCCGATCGAAGAACATCGCCCGAGGCCGTTCTCTGGCAAGAAACGTAGGTTGTGGGATAGTCCCGCATACATTACATGCGTAAGACTGTAACGGAAGGTGAACTAGCGGAGGAATGTCGGGTTCTGGTCGATCTCCGCAGGGGCGAACTCTGGTTCGCTATTGGCGAACTGCCGAGACGGAGTCGGCATCGACAGTGGCGGCGAGTATCGAAAACGTGTGCCACCATGACACCTCCGAACGATTCGACGTGTGACTACAGAACCGAAAGACGAGAAGTCCATTCCTGGCCAGATCTATTTGATTCGGTTGTTACAAACGTTCGTTTGTATAGCTTGTAATATAGTAGACAGCACGAAGCCGAGTGGACTCGAGTTATCGACGATATAATAGGTGAGAGAGGTGCGATACGATGGAAGAAGTAGTTCCATGCCGAACGAGTAGCGCAATTCCGACGGTAATCTTACAACGGATTCGAGACGCGAGGAGGCTCCCAGAACCCCACGCCCGCTTGCAAATAGAGAGCAACACTCATGACTGGTACCCCAAAGTTTGATTACCTTCTCGACAAATTATACCGTATGGCTCAACAGAGTCAACCAGCGTACGACGTTGCGGGGGACTGGGAGAAACTCTACATAGACGGGGAGTGGACGACCGCTGCGAGCGGGGAGACGCTCACCGTTGAGGACCCGTCGACGCGCGAGGCGATCGCGGAAGTGCCGCGAGGATCGTCCGCCGACGTCGACGCGGCCTACGAAGCCGCTGCCGACGCACAGGACGAATGGGCGGCGACGCCGCCCGCCGAACGAGAGGAACTCGTCCAGAATCTCCTCGAGGCGCTCGAGGACCACAACGACGAAATTATCGAACTACTGAGCAAGGAGGCCGGCGGGTCCGCCGTCATGGGTGGCACGTCCGCCCACCTCGCCGAGGATCAGGTAGGCGAGGCGGCGACGCTGCCCCGGCGGATGAAAGGCGAGCACGCTCACTCGAACATTCCGGGCAAGGAGAACGTCGTCGAGCGCGAGCCCAAGGGCGTCGTGACGGTGATTTCGCCGTGGAACTTCCCGCTGAACCTCTCGATGCGAGCGGTCGCGCCGGCCGTCGCCGCGGGCAACACCGTCGTCCTCAAGCCCTCGACCAACACGCCGATCGTCGGCGGACTGCTCTTCGGTCGACTGTTCGAGGAGGCCGGCTTCCCAGACGGCGTGCTCAACGTGGTCACCGGACGCGGCTCGGAGATCGGTGACGACGTGGCGAGCCACCCCGAAAGCGACGTGGTCGCGTTCACGGGATCGACACCAGTTGGACGGGGCGTCGCGGCGGCCGCGGGCGAGAACCTCGCGGTCGCGGCGATGGAACTCGGCGGCAACAACGCCCACATCGTCACCGACGAGGCCGACCTCGATATGGCGATCGACGCCGCAACGTTCGGCAGTTTCGTCCACCAGGGCCAGGTCTGCATCTCGATCAACCGCCACCTCGTCCACGAGGACGTCTACGACGAGTACGTCGAGCGCCTCACCGAGCGGGCCGAATCGCTCCCCGTCGGCTCGGCCCACGATCCCGATACGATCGTCGGCCCGATCATCGACGAGTCCCAGCGCGAGGAGATGCTCGAGTACGTCGAAGAAACCATCGACGCGGGCGCGACCCTCGAGACGGGCGGCGAAACGGTCGAACTCGACGGCGTCGACGACAGTCTCGTCGTCGCGCCGACGGTGCTCTCTGACGTGACCAACGACATGTCCGCCGCCTGCTTCGAACACTTCGGCCCGATCGCCCCCGTGATCCCGTTCTCGGACGTCGACGAGGCGATCGAGCTGGCTAACAGCACGGAGTACGGCCTCTCGGGGTCGGTCCACGCCGGCGACGTCGGCACCGGCATGGAGATCGCCCAGCGACTGGAAACCGGCATGGTCCACGTCAACGACCAGCCGATCAACGACGAAGCACACGTCCCCTTCAGCGGCACGGGCGCGTCAGGAATGGGCGGGTACAACACCGACGACTTCCTCGGCGAAGTCACCGAGAAAAAGTGGATCTCTCTCCAGCACGAACCTCGAGAGTACCCCTTCTAACGACCGGATCCGACTTTTCTTGGTTTCCAGCCGGATAGCGTCCGTTTTCCCCCGATGCGTAACAGACCAAGTATTACTGAAGAACGTCGATAGATTCACAGCAATCCGATGCAGTTCTCGAGCAGACGCGATTGCAACCCTGTGTGTTCCGGATACTAGGGCTACTGGGAAGACGTAACTGATAGATCCGACTCCTCCCGTTCCTCCGAAATCGAGTCGACGAGCGCGGCGACGGCATCCGCGCCGCGTTGTGGCGACTGGAACGTCGGCACGCCGATGTCTTCCATCGCTCGGCGCTCTTCCTCGAGCGCGTGGTTCGGACCGGCGATAGTGAAAAGCACCGGTTTGTCGATGTCGTCGGTCAGCGACTCGAGTTCCTCGACGGGGTAGCCAAGCGAGTCCTCGTAAATCTCGTAGACGATGACGATGTCGACGTTCTCGTCGCGCGCGACCGCCTCGACGACCTCGCCGAACTCGGGCATCGGACGACCCGTGTCGACTGGGTTCTCGGTGTAGGTGATCCCCTGCAGGAGGTCGTCGACGGTCTCCTGTGTCGCGTCGGTGAGGTCAGGGAACTCGATACCCTCCTGTTTGAGCGCGTCGGCGACGATGATGCCGGGTCCCGCCTGAGCCGTCACGACGCCGACGTTCTGGCCGTCGGGAACCGGCGAGTCCGCGAGTGCGCGACTCGCGTCGATGAGTTCCGTCAGCGACGAGACCATCGTCACGCCGCGAGTCGAAAGCGCTCGTTCGTACGTTTCGTTATCGTGATCGGGCGCGGCCGTGTGAGACTGGACGAACTCACCCACGTCCGATTCGCCGACCTTGAACGCGACGATGGGCGTTTCGGCGTTCTCGCAGGCCTCGAGGAAGCCCTCGAAGTCCTCGGTGCCTTCGATGTGGAGCGCGATAGCGTCGGTGTTCGGATCCGCGTCGAGTTCGGGGATCAGTTCCGCGAAGCCGGTGTTCGCGCGGTTTCCGAGCCCGAACATCGCGGAGACGCCGTAGCCTTCACGCTCGAGTTGGAACGAGGCCGTGACGCCGACGCCGCCGCTCTGGGCAAGAATGCCGACGTTTCCGGACTCAACCTCCCGGATTCGGGGGACGAACGAGCCGTAGAGATCGAGATCGGGAAGAATGTATCCGGCCGTGTTCGGTCCCAGAAGGGTGATATCGTATTCATCCGCGAGGTCGGTGATCGTCCGCTCTAGCTGTTCGCCGTCGGCGTCGACCTCGGCGAACCCGCCCGCGAAGATGACCGCCGCGCCGATCCCCGCCTCGCCACACTCCTCGATGACCTCGGGCAGCACCGGACCCGGCACGCAACACAGCGCCAGGTCGGCCTCGACGTCGTGTACCGAGTCAACGAACTCGTAGCCGTAGACGGTGCCGGAACTCGAGGGGTTGACCGGATAGACGTCGCCGTCGTAGGATTCGATGTTCGTCATGGCGTCGTTGCCGAGCTTGCCGGGCGTTTTCGATGCGCCGATGACGGCGATGCCGTCGGGGTCGAAGAGATGGGAGAGGGACATACCCGTGTATTATCGAACAATGTAATATGCATTTGGATATCGCCGCTCAATGGGAAACTATGCGTGGTATTGTATTCCAAAATCTCTTTTTTGATACTAGTTTCGTTCGAGAAACAGATAGCGTTTCGATACGATTCTCACGGCTCCGGAAGGGATGGTTGATAGTTCTTTATATCCACAACACTAAATAGCATAGTATATTATAATCACGTATGAAAGTGACTACTAGAGATTATATGTCGATTCTTATCAAATAATATCTCTGAATCAGGCTCGAATATCGTATATTATTGGATTGATGTGATTAAAGGTTGAGTAGGAAGCCAGTTTCGGTTGAATCAATCGATATAGCGGTTATCAAACAGCGAAATAGATATTTGGAACGGTTTTAATATTGTTTCTTGATTGCAATACTAGGATCAATGCTCAAGTCTGGACGATTCCTGATACCGCCCCGCATTTCCATTCAGACCAGTATCACGAAATCTCGAGCGAGGACGATTCGCCGACGATCGATTCGACGGCCTCGAGACCCGGCAGCGCCGTCATCGCGCCCCTCGCCGTCGTCGTCGTGGCCGCGACGGCGTTGGCGAACGCGAGCGTCTCCCCGAGCCCCCGCCCGTCGTTCAATCCGGCGATCGCACCGGCAACGAACGCGTCGCCGGCACCGGTCGTGTCGACCACATCGACGTCATATCCGGGATGGCTCGCCGTCCCCGACCACGGCGCGTCGGCGGCGCCAGCGGCGATTCCGACGGCACCGTCGCCTCCCTTCGTAAGCAAGACCGTGTGCGGACCAGCATCGAGCGCGTCGCGGGCAAGCGCGTTCGCGGACGATCCCGCGAAGCCGAGTCGCTCGAGTTCGTCCCGAGTCGCCTTGAGCACGTCGACGTGAGAAAGCGCGGTGTGCGTGACGTGTCTGAACGTCTCGCCGTCCGGCCACAGTTCGGGTCTCGCGTTCGGGTCGAACGAGACGGTACAGCCGGCATCGGCCGCTCGCGCGAGCAGATCGAACATTGCGTCTCGAGCCGTGCCACTCGAGAGCGCGACGCCGCCGACGTGGACCCAGTCGACCGACTCGAGCGTCGAATCGGCCACGGTTCCCGACTCGAATCGCGTGTCCGCGGTGTTCTCCCGGTGGAACGAGAAGGATCGATCGCCGATCTCGTCGTGCGTGACGAACGCGAGGGTCGTCTTCGCGTCCGGGTCCCGCTCGATCAGGTCGTGCGAGATCCCGTACGCGTCGAGCGTCGAGGCGAGGTAGTCGCCGAACGGGTCTCGAGCGAGTCGGGTCCAGAAGAGCGGGGAAACTCCCAGACGGGACAGTCCGACGGCGACGTTCGCGGGCGCACCGCCCGGTCTGCGCTCGAACCCCTCGACGTCCGTCAGCGGGCCGGGCCGCTCGGGGAGAAAGTCGATGAGCGTCTCACCGGCGACGACCACTTCGGGTGCCATGGGGGAAGTTCTCGTGGCGGCGAGAAATGCATTTCGGACGGTTTCGGAGGGACTTCGAGCCGATCTGCGACCGAAAATCGGACGCCTTCCTTACTCGAGATCGACCCACTCGCCGCGCTCGTCGCTGTCTTGGATGGCCGCGAGCACGCGCTGGGCCGACAGTCCGTCTTCGAAACTGGGCTCGTACTCCCCGCCCGCCTCGACCGCCGAGAGGAACTCGTAGTTCTCGTGGACGAAGGTGTGTTCCCAGCCGAGGACGTGGCCCGGCGGCCACCAGTGCTCGAGGTACGGGTCGTCCTCGTCGGTCACGAGCACCGTCTCGTAGCCGCGATTACCCTCGAGACAGACCTCGAGTTCATTCAGGCGCTCGAGCGAGAAGCGCAGACTCCCCGCCGAACCCTCGATTTCGATGGTGTGATCGTTCTTGTGCCCGGTCGCGTAGCGAGTCGCCTCGAGCGTTCCCATCACGCCGCCCTCGAACTCGGCCTGTGCGGAGTAGGCGTCGTCGACGGTGACGGGACGAGTTTCGTCCGATCCCTCGACGGGGCGCTCGTCGACGAACGTGCGGAGGTGGCCGCTCAGGCGAGTGATGTCGCCGACGAGGAACTGGAGCAGGTCGACGGTGTGAGCACCAAGGTCGCCGAGCGCGCCCGAACCGGCCATCTCCTCGTCGTTTCGCCAGGACCACGGCGCGTCGGGGTCGACGAGCCAATCCTGCAGATAGCGGCCTCGAACGTGGCGTATCTCGCCGAGTTCGCCGGCCTCGATCAGTTCGTTGGCGTACTGGATCGCGGGGACGAACCGGTAGTTGAAGGCACAGCCCGCGGGAACGTCCGCGTCTCGGGCGGCCTCGGCCATCGACTCGGCCCCCTCGAGGGTCGGCGCGAGCGGTTTTTCACAGAAGACGGCCGTGCCGGCCTCGAGGGCCGCGATCGAGGGCTCGGGGTGGACGTGGTTCGGCCCGAGGTTGTAGAAGGCGTCGACCTCGTCGACGACCTCCCGCCAGTCGGTCGAAATCTCTTCGAACCCGAGCTGGTCGGCCGCGTCGGACAGCGCCGCTTCGTCGCGACCGACGAGGACGCTTCGTTCGATATCCGGTGCGTCGGGGAAAAACATCGGGAGGCGCGCCAGCGCGTTCGCGTGTGCTTTGCCCATGAACCGATAGCCGAGAACGCCGACCTCGAGTGTCATATCTCGGTATTAACAACAGGCGCAATTAATGTTTTCCCCGCACTGGCAATGCCGAAAGTGCCAGATACACCATCGGGGTAGCCAGTTCGGATAGCCAGCTACGCTGTCGAACGCCGCCATGCGCTGTCGGGACGCTCAAATACGCTGTCAGGACCCCAAATACGCGGTCTGTGACGCGGCCGCGGTCGACCCGAACGGGGAGAGCGACTTCGTTTTCCGGCCAGACACTCGTTACTCGGCCCAGTAGGCTTCACCGGGCTGTTCTCTGAAGACCGCGCGCTCGAGAAACGAGATCGCTTTCTCGAGTCCCTCCCGGGAACTCGTCAGCGAGTCCTCGTGTTCGATGCTCATCGTGCCGTCGTAGCCGACCATCCGAAGCGTCGAGACGATGTCCTTCCAGTGTGTCTCGTCGTGGCCGTAGCCGACCGACCGGAAGAGCCACGATCTGTTCTCCTCGTCGTCGTAGGGCGTCGTATCGAGGACCCCTTTCTCGCGGGCCTGTTGCTCGTAGATCCGCGTGTCTTTCGCGTGAACGTGATGGATGGCGTCCCGATCCCCGAGGTACCGGATCGCGTCCGCGATCTCGATCCCTTGCCAGTAGAGATGGGAGGGATCGAAGTTCGCACCGATCCGGTCGTTCGTCGCCTCGCGGAGTCTGAGCATCCCGTGGGGTTCGTACACCAGCATGTTCGGGTGCATCTCGATGGCCACGTCGACGCCGTGATCGTCCGCGAATTCGGCGAGGTCGCGCCAGTACTCGATGGCGACCTCCCACTGGTACTCGTGGGCGTCGGCGTGCTCGGACGGCCACGGCGCCGTGATCCAGTTGGGCACCTCGTCGTCCGGCCCCCCGGCGGGAAGTCCGGAGAAACCGGTGACGGCGTCGACGTCCAGCTGCGAGGCGAGCCGGATCGCTTCGCGAAGTTCCGTATCGGCCCGGTCCCCTGTTTCCTCGTCTGGATGGAGCGGATTGTTGTGGACCGCGAGCGCGCTGATCTCCATGTCGTAGCTCTCGAGCAGTTCCCGTACCGCCGACTGCCGATCGTCGTCGTCGAGGTGGGCGGACCGGTCAAGGTGGTGGTCGCCGGGATACCCCCCGACGCCGGGTTCGATCGCGTCGACGCCGAGGTCGGAGAGATACGCCAGCGCATCCTCGAGCGACTCGTCTGCCAGCGGCGGTGTGTGGACGCCAATTTGCATACACGTCGGCAGTCGCGGGCCGCGAAAATAAATGGTGGTGTTCGTTACCACGAGTGAGAGCGACGGTTCGAAAAGCGGGCAGCGAACGAGCGGAAAGCTGCGCCCGTCGATTACCGCGCGGCTTCGACGGCGTCGACGAACTCCGCGGCGGTCTCCTGGACTTGCTCCATATCACCGGCTTCGATCGCGTCGTAGTCGACGATGGCGCTGCCGGCCCCGACCGCAAGCGCGCCCGCGTCGAAGAACTCGGCGACGTTATCGGTCGAGACGCCGCCGGTCGGAACGATCGGGAGATTGCCGAGCGGCCCCTGCAGGGCGCTGATGTGACCCGGACCGACCGTGGTGGCCGGGAACATCTTCAGGATGTCCGCGCCCGCTTCGACGGCCGTGACGGCCTCGGTCGGCGTCATGACGCCCGGGACCGAGACGACGCCGTGGCGGTTGCAGGTCGTGATGACGTCGGGATTGACGTCCGGCGCGAGGACGAACTTCGCGCCGGCGTCGATCACTGACTGGGCCGTCGGCGCGTCGAGGACCGTCCCAGCGCCGACGACCGCGTCGGTGTCCGAGAGTTCCTCGTCGACCGCGGCGATCTTCTCGCGGGCGCGGTCGCCGTCCGCGGTGACCTCGATGCCGTTGACGCCGGCGTCGTGGATGGCTCGAGCGACCGGAACGATCTGGTCGGCGTCGATGCCACGAAGGACCGCGATCACACCGCTTTCGACCAGGCGATCCGTGACGGAGTCGTGATGTGCCATAGGAGGGCGTTTGCTCTGCCGCCGGTTAAAACCTACCGAGTCGATCGCCGATCGAACCGGAAGCGGTCTCGAGACGGCCGAAATTCGGTGAACGATCGTTATCAATTCGGCGCCGAATCGACGGTGACGACGGCAGTACGACCCGGGGCCGCGTTTCGACAAGTTCAGGTAGGGAAACCGAAATAGCGTACGTAGAGAGCATGAACGGAGACCAGTTAGCCGATACGCTCGAGGATGCGGGTCTGTCCCCGTATCAGGCGGACGCGTTCGTGACCCTGCTCGAACGCGGTTCGGCCTCGGCGACCGACATCGCGAAGGCGAGTTCGGTTCCCGACGCGCGCATCTACGACGTCTTGCGCGACCTCGAGGAGGACGGCTACATCGAAACGTACGAGCAGGACAGCCTCCACGCACGCGCCCACGACCCGAGCGACGTGCTCTCGGACCTTCGGTCGCGAGCGGACCAGTTCAACACCGCCGCGGACGAGATCGAGGAGCGGTGGAGTCGCCCGGCCCTAGAAGACCACAAGGTGAGCATCGTCAAACGTCTCGATACGGTGCTCGCGCGGACCGACGAACTGATCCGATCCGCCGAAGATCAGGTGAAAATCGCGGTAACGATCGGGCAGTTCGACGAACTCGCCGATGCGCTTGCGGCAGCCTACGAGCGGGGGGTCAACGTGAAAGTCTGTCTCTCCACGATGGACGAGGAGGCGTCGCTCCCGACGGACGAGGCGTTCGAAAGGACGTGTACGGAAGCCCGGTATCGCAAACTTCCCTCGCCGTTCGTCGCGCTGATCGACCGATCGTGGGCCTGTTTTTCCCCCCACGGGCGGAGTACGGATCAGTACAGCATTATCGTCAACGACCTCACCTACGCGTACGTCTTCCACTGGTACTTTCTCACGGGGCTCTGGGAGTTCCACGAAACTGTCTACTCCGAACGGCGCGACGGGGAGCCGATTACGTACGTCGACATGCGCCAGTGCGTTAGAGACATCGAGCCGCTGCTCGAGGACGGGGCCGCGATCGAGGCGACCGTCCACGGGTTCGAAACGGACACGGGCCGCGAGGTAACTCTCGAGGGAACGGTCACAGACGCGACGTACGCGGGGATCAACGCGGCGGACGAGCGGGAAACCACCATCTCACAGCTCGCGGGGAAAGTATCGATTACGCTCGAGACAGACGGGGGCACCTACACAGTCGGCGGCTGGTCGGCGCTGCTCGAGGACATCGAGGCGACTAGAATTACGATCGGTTCGCTCGAGTAACGCGTCTCGGTGAAAACTGGTTTGAAGGCTCGAGTAACGAGTCTCGATGGCAACGGGTTTGAAGCGGCAATTCGTGAGAGCGACAGGGCGGATTTCGGGGGTATCGTTTTTCGTCCCCGCATTCGAGACGGCGGCGCTTCGAGGACGAGGCGGTTCCTCTTCGAGAATTGGACGGTCCTTTTCGAGGACGAGACGGTCCCTAATCGACGAGACGACCCACCCTCGTAAGCGGCAGTTTTGACTATCTCACCCTCATTGACTACACCCGTTGTAACTAATCCAAAATTATAAATACACACAGTCGAGACATTCGTCTATGCCTGACAACGGCTCACAGGGAACGAGAACGGACGGCGCGGGCGTGTCGCGGCGAACAGTCCTCAACGCGGTGGGCACGGCAGGGGTGACCGGCGTCTCGGTCGGGCTCGCCGGCTGCATCTACGGCGGAAGCGGCGGCGCAGACGGCGTCGTCTGGGGGTTCGACCCGGACGCCGCCGAGGCCGTCGGCGACGAGATAGTCGACCTCTGTCACGAAAACGGGTTGAGCGAGGACATCGACGTCACGCTACAGCCGGGCGACAGCGACACGGGCGCCCGTCGAGATACGTACACGAACCTGTTACAGGCCCAGGAGACGGAGCCGGATCTCTTCCTGATGGACAACGGCTGGGTCAACACGTTCATCCAGCGCGACGACATCGCCAACCTCAGCGAAGAACTCGAGCAGTCCGAACTCGACCGGATCGACGAGGAGTACTTCGAGACATTCACCGAAACCGCCCGCGACCCGGAGAGCGGTGACCTGTACGGTGTACCGCTGTTTCCGGACTACGCGACGATGCAGTACCGCAAGGATTTCGCCAGGGAGGCGGGCTACGACGACGGCGATTTCGAGGAGTGGGCGACCGAGCCGATGACCTGGTCCGAGTGGGCCGATGTCACCGAAGACATCGTGGCAAACTCCGACGCCTCCTACGGGTTGGCCACGCAGTTCGACGTCTACGAGGGGACCGCCTGCTGTTCGTGGAACGAGGTCATGACTTCCTTTGGCGGCGCGTACTTCGGCGGCGAGGAGTACCTCTTCGGTCCGGTTGGCGACCGACCGATCACGGTCGACGAACCAGAGTTCATCGACGCGCTGCGCATGATGTACACCTTCGTCGCTACCGAGCGCGACGAGCACACGCTCGAGGAGTATCCGACCGGGCTCGCGACCCCGTCGATCACGTCGTGGATCGAAGAAGACGCGAGACAGGCGATCGCGAGTGGCGAGGCGGCCATGCAGCGAAACTGGCCGTACGCGATCGTCGACACGATCGAGAGCGACGAGAACGACGTCTCCGCCGAGGATTACGGCGCGATGCCGATTCCCTACGCTGTCTCCGAGGACGAGGCCGCCCAGCCGGGGGCGGGCGGGACGACGTCGGCACTCGGCGGCTGGCACGTCGTGCTCAACCCGTACTCCGAGCGGAAAGAAGACGCCCTCGAGGTCATGCGAATGACGATGGCAGACGACTTCAATCTGGGCCTGTTCGAGCTCTGGGGGTGGATCCCACCGAAACCCGGCCTGTTCGAAACGGAGCAAGCGACGGAGATCGAACCGATCGGCGACTACATGGAGACGCTCCGAGTCGCCGGTGAGAACGCGATGCCACGCCCCGCCACGACCGAGTGGACGAACCAGTCGGGCGTCATCGCCGAGGAAGTCAACCAGGCGGTCGCAGGCGAGAAGGCTCCGGAAGACGCCGCCGCCGATCTCCAGGAGAGTCTCGAGGAAACCGAATCCTAACGATGAGTACCGAAAACAAGTCGAGCGGCCCCGCTCGAGAATCGCGGCGATCAGGGCCGCTCGTGCGAACCGTGCGGTGGATGGAGAACCTCGGCGAAACGGGGTTCGCGTACTTCCTGTTGACGCCGGTGTTTCTCGTGCTCGGCGCGGTCGCCCTGTACCCGCTCTTGCGGACGTTCGAACTCTCCCTGTACGCGAACGTCCTCAGCGACGCCGAGTTCGTCGGCCTCGAGAACTACGCGGCGCTTCTCAGCGGCGAGGCCAGCGCGGAGTTGCCGGGGACCACGACGTTCCTTCCCGAAAACGTTCGGACGAGCGCCACGTTCCCGTTCGTCCACGTCGAGGGACTCCTTCGAAGCGCGCTCGTCGTGACACTGTTGTTTACCGTCGTGAGCGTTTTGTTCGAGACCATCATCGGCTTCGGACAGGCGCTGGTGCTGGACCAGGACTTCCGCGGTCGGCGCTGGGTCCGCGCGGCGATCATCATCCCGTGGGCGATTCCGATCGTTATCCAGGGCATGATCTTCTTTCTCATGTTCGATCCGACGGCCGGCTTTCTCACCGAATACCTCGGGCCGCTCGGGATCGTCGCACAGCAAAACACCTTGAACGATCCGACGAGTTCGCTACTGATCATCACGGTAGCCGACATCTGGAAGACGACGGCGTTCATGGCCCTGCTCATACTCGCCGGTCTCCAGAGCATCGACCGGAACCTCTACGAGGTCGCGAGGGTCGCCGGCGCGAGCCGCTGGCAGCAGTTCAAGCTGATCACGCTCCCGCTCGTGTTGCCCGCACTCGGGATCGCCGTCCTCTTTCGAACGATCAACGCGATGCGAGTCTACGGCCTCATCGACTCCGTGTCGGGCTGTTCGACGGTCCCGTCGCTCTCGTGTATGGTCGTCATGACGTTCAACACCAATCGAGGACTCGCGGCGGCCATCGCGTTCGTGACCGCGGCCGTCATCGGGCTGGTCGTCACCGTCGTCATCTACCAGCAGTACAAGGAGGGGATCTGAGATGGCGACGAGCGATACGTCGTCGACAGAGCAGACCGGCGGACCGCTCGAGCGCTGGGCCCAGAGCGTCCTCACGAACAAGGACAAACGCGACCGGCTGTACAAGCTGTTGTTCTACGTCGCAGCGGGCTTTTTCCTCGTGACGACGTTGTTCCCCTTTTACTGGCTCCTCGTCCTCGCGCTGACGCCCAACAGCCGGATCATCGCCGGCGACTGGGGCGTTTCGGTCCCGTTCGTCGGGACGGAGGTGCCGCTGCCGCACCCGCAGGGGTACAACGTCGGCGCGTTCGTCGAGGTGTTCCAGCAGGTGCCGTTCCATCTCTACGTGTTCAACAGCTTCGTGCTCGCGACGGTGACGACGATCATCGTCCTGCTCATCGCGAGTCTCGCGGGCTACGTCTTCGGTCGCCTCGAGTTCCCCGGGCGGGGGCCGCTGATGCTCGCCGTGCTCGTGGTCTCGTACTTCCCACCGGCGGCGTTTCTGGTGCCGCTTTTCGACGCGTTCCTCGGGAACGCGATCACGATTCCGTTCCTCGGGATCGAACTCTTCTCGCCGCCGCGGCTGGTGAACACGCCGGGATCGATGGTACTCCCATTTAGCGCGCTGTTCATGCCGCTCGCGATTTTCATCCTCACGACGTTCTACTCACAGATCCCCGACGGACTCGAGGACGCCGCACGAGTCGAAGGGACCACTCGACTGGGTGCACTGTTTCGGGTGATCATGCCACTCTCGGCCCCCGGAATCGCGACCGCGGCAGTGTTGACGTTCATCTCGGTCTACAACGAGTACTTCTTCAGTTCGATCATGTCGCTGCAGAACGAGCCCCAGCAGTGGTCGCCGCTTGTCGGGGGGATCCTGAGCTATCAGGATCAGTATACGACGGACTTCAACCTGATGGCGGCCGCGAGCATCATCGGCGTCATCCCCGTCGTCGTCATCGTCATCCTCGCACAGGAGCGAATCGTCAGCGGCCTCACCGCAGGGGCGCTCAAAGAGTAATCGAATCATGGTACGATAGCACATATGGCACGAGTCACACTACAGGACATCACGAAACGCTACGAGGACGTCGTCGCCGTCGACGAGATGAACCTCGAGATCGAAGACGGGGAGTTCGTCTGTCTCGTCGGCCCCTCCGGCTGTGGCAAGTCGACGACGATGGAATCGATCGCCGGGTTGACCACGCCGACCGACGGCACGATTCGGATCGGCGACACGGACGTCACGTCGCTCCCGCCGAAAGACCGCGGGGTCGCGATGGTCTTCCAGAACATCGCGCTGTTTCCCCACATGGACGTCTACGACAACATCTCGTTCGGGCTTCGTCTCCGTGACTACGAGACCGAAGAGATCGACGAGCGAGTCGAGCGGGCGACCGACATCGTCCAGCTCGAGGGTATGCTCGATCGGATGCCCGAGGAGATGTCGGGCGGCCAGCGCCAGCGCGTCGCCATCGCCCGGGCGATCGTTCGGGACCCGGCCGTCTTCCTCATGGACGAACCGCTCGCGAACTTGGACGCGAAGCTGCGCGTCCACATGCGAACCGAACTCCAGCGCTTACACCAGGAACTCGATACGACGATCGTCTACGTCACCCACGATCAGGCCGAGGCGATGACGATGTCGGATCGGATCGCCGTCATCAACGGCGGCAGACTCCAGCAGATCGACCCGCCGCTGGTCTGTTACAACGAGCCCGCGAACCTGTTCGTCGCCGGCTTCATCGGCTCGCCGTCGATGAACTTCCTCGAGGGGCGACTCACCGGGACGGGACTCGAGACCGACCACTTCGACCTCCGGCTCGATCCGGATCGGCTCCCCGGCGTGACAGACGGCGACGGCGTCACGGTGGGTATCAGGCCCGAAGACGTCTCGCTCGAGCGTGCCGAGCGGTCGCCTGAGACGCAATCGGCACCAATCGACGCGACGACGGACGTTCTCGAACCGATGGGCGACGAGATATTCGTCTACCTCGACCTCGACCGGACAGACGCAGAATCGAACGACGGCGGCATGGGCGGGTCGTCGAACCAGCTCCTGGTGAGCGTCGAACCGGACCTCGAGATAGACGCGAACGAAGCCGTGACCGTCACGCTCGATCGCTCGAAGGTGCACCTGTTCGACAGCGACTCAGGCGAGGCTCTCACGCACGGCATCGAAACGCTGCCGAGAGAGCGGAGCGAAAAACGCCAACAGCCAGCGGGTGAGGCCGATGAGTAGTCTGATCCCGATATTCTACTACGGGGGATTGCTCGTCCTGTTTTTCTTCTGGATCTACGGGATCGTCTCGTTCGCACGAGACGTGAAACGGCGAGTGATCCCGGGGATCGAACAGTATCGCCGCGGGCGACGACGGCTCGCCGAGGCGGACGAACAGGACCGAGAGCGCGAAGAAAACGAACGACAGCTCTACTGAGATCATGGACCGAAAAACAGGCCACGGAGTGACGAACCGAAGATCGAACCAGCAGCGAAGCCAGACGAAATCACCGCGATCTACCGACGAATGAACACACACTTCACACAGATACGAACCGGTATAGTCGGACTCGGAAACATCGGCGAGCATCACGCCCAGCGCCTCGAGGAACTCGACGTGTCGCTGGTCGGCGGCATGGACGTCGCCGCCCCCGCACGCGAGGAGTTCGCGAACCGACACGACGCGGCCGTCTACGAGGATCACCAGCGGCTCTACGACGACTGTGACGCGGTCATCATCACCACGCCGAACAAGTTCCACGAGGAGTACGCCGTCGACGCGCTCGAGGCGGGGCTGCACGTCCTCCTCGAGAAGCCCCTGGCACACAGCCTCGAGAGCGCAGAGCGGATCGCGGCCGCCGCGGCTGACGCCGACGGCAACTGCACGATTGGGTTCAACAATCGGTTTTTGAACGCCGTCGAGGTCATCGAGAGTCGACTGGACGAGGGAGAACTGGGTGAGATTACGCACGTCGAAGCCAACTACGTCCGGCGCCGCGGGATCCCCGGCCGCGGGTCCTGGTTCACCAACGAGGCGGTCTCCGGCGGGGGATCGCTCATCGATCTAGGCGTCCACGCGATCGACCTCGCGCTCTACCTGCTGGGCTATCCGCGGGTCGACGCGGTTTCCGGCGTGACCAGGTCCGAGTTCGGCGGACGATCCGACTACGCCTACCTACAGATGTGGGGCGACGACGTCGGTCCGGACGGGTTCGACGTCGACGATTCGACGAGCGCGTTCATCCGGTGTGCGGGGAATCGGACGATCAGTCTCGAAACCGCCTGGGCGACCAACCGACCGCCGACCCACGAGTTCGTCGTCCGCGGGACCGAAGCCGCCGCGTGTTTCGACCTGCTGGAAAACGACCTCTCGTTCTACTCCGTCCGATCCGACGGGGTCGACCAGTTCGAGGATACGGCGATTCAGACGCCCGAAAACGACACGCACGCGGACGAGCAGGAGGCGTTCTTCGACGCCATCGCGGCGGGGGAACCGGTCGAAGACAACGTTGAGCAGGCCCTGACCGTCCAGCGGGTCATCGACGCCATCTACCGCTCGAGCGAGAGCGGGTTACCGGTGACGCTGACCGAACCCGAGACGGCGACTCGAGCGGAGCCGCCGTCCCAACGACGGTAATGCTGTAACTAACGATCCAAGAAAATTTGAGCGGGCCGCCGGAGATCGGAACGGTCGGCTTACACAGCTGTGGCTGTAACATTTTATGACGAGATTTAATCACTATCGGTGCTACCTTCCGGGGCAAAGATGGCCAACAGGGGAGCGGGCGTTAGTGGACCGAGCGGTCGTCAGACGTATCGATCGACTCGATCGGATCGGCGTTGCCGAACGCCGGCACCGAATCACTACCGCTATCGAGCCAGGCGACTGCGTTGCGGAGCACTCGCCTGATCTCGGGCTGGTGGTAAACGGGATAGGTCTCGTGTCCCGGCCGGAAGTAGAAGATCCGTCCCGACCCGCGCGTGTAGCAACAGCCAGAGCGGAACACCTCACCGCCCTCGAACCAGGAGTTGAACACCAGCGTGTCCGGTTGGGGGATATCGAACCGCTCGCCGTACATCTCCGCCTCGGGAACCTCGACGTACTCGTCGATGCCGTCTGCGATCGGATGGCTCGGTTCGACGACCCAGAGGCGTTCGGTCTCCGCGGCCTCGCGCCACTTCAACGAACAGGTCGTTCCCATGAGCCGCTTGAAAATCTTCGAGTAGTGGCCCGAGTGTAAGACGAGCAGTCCCATCCCATCGAGCACGCGGTCGTGGACGCGGTCGACGACCTCGTCATCGACCTCGTCGTGAGCGGCGTGACCCCACCACGTGAGCACGTCCGTCTCCTCGAGGACGGTCTCCGTGAGTCCGTGGTCCGGTTCGTCGAGCGTCGCGGTCTCGACTTCGAAGTCGTCCGCGAGCGCGTCGGCGATTACCTCGTGGATCCCGTTGGGATAGACGTCCGCGACGGCGTCGCTCTCTCGCTCGTGACGGAACTCGTTCCAGACGGTAACGCGGGTAGCCATTACGGGAATTTCGGCAACGACGGGCAAATACGTTAGGCTTTCTCTCGTGTGAGACGGCGGCCGCGCCAGATTCACGCTGACGGAAGACACGGCGCGGTCGCACCTACCGAAAGCCCCGGAATCGTTTTTCAGGCTGGATCGCGACTACTGCGTATGGCAGACCCACTCCAAACTGGAATCATCGGCACCGGCGGCTGGGGAACCCACATCGCAGAACAGTTCCACGAACACTCGGACGCCGAGGTCGTTGCGCTCGCGGACGTCTCGTCGGAGAGTCGAACCCGGGCGGGAGAGACGCTCGAGGTATCCCCGTCACACCAGTACGAGAACCACCGGTCGATGCTCGAGCGCGAGGGGCTCGATGCCGTCCAGATCAGTTCACCCCACGAGTTCCACCACGAGCAGACGATAGCGGCGCTCGAGGAGGGCGTCCACGTCTTCTGTGAAAAACCGCTCACGCCGGGGCTCGAGCGAGCGTGCGATCTGGCGCGGAGAGTCGAGGAAAGCGATCGGGTACTGATGGTCGGCTACCAGCGCCACGTCAATCCGGCCTACGTCGCGATCCGAGAGACGATCGCAGCGGGCGATCTCGAACCGAAACTCGTGACCGCGGAGTTAACCCAGGACTGGGTCGAAACCGTCGCCGACAGCTGGCGGATGGACCCCGATCTCAGCGGCGGCGGCCAGCTCTACGATAGCGGGAGCCACCTGCTCGATGCCGTCATCTGGCTGCTCGACGACGTTCCGACGCGGGTGAGCGCGGAGATGGCGTTCCACGACGAACCGCCGGTGGACGTGCAGGCGGCGCTGTCGGTTCGATTCGAGCGCGGAACCGTCGCGAACATCACCGTCTCCGGCGACTCGCCCGACGTTACGGAACGGATCGCCGTCCGCGGCGACGGCGGCCGCTGTCTGCTCGAGGGGAGCGGCTGGACAGACCGGAACGTGACGATAACCGACTCGAGCGGCGACGTTCGACGGTCGGTCGCGGCGGGACTTTCGTCCTACGACAAGGTGGACGCCTTCGTCGAGTCAGTTAGAATAGGAACGGAACCGCCCGCAACGGCGACGGACGCACTTCGTGCGACAGCGCTCACGGAGGCGGCCTACGATTCGGCACGACGGGGCGAGCGCGTCTCCGTCGAACCGAACTGAGCCGTGGACGAATCAAAAATGGAATCCCGTTATAATAGGAGTCCCGTTACACACGACATCACGAACGGGCCTCATCCACGGCATTCTACAGTCGATTTCTTATTGGAGTGCCACGGGCCGATAACCGGCCTCAATCGACAAACCAACGAGTTTCAACCGATACACCTCTCGACTATTCGAGCCAGCCAGATCGACGATACGCGGCCAGAAGAAGGGGCTCAGTACTCGATCCTCTCGAAGGCCCGTGTGTCGATTCTCGTGTCGATCGAGAGCGGATTTGCGGTATCGCGATGTCGACAAATGGTTGTGTTCGTGTCCGCTCGAGTTCGGCGAAAATTTGACGTAATACTCGGGAAAAGACTTCTGTGGTATACAGCGGGCATCGGAGCCAGCGACACCGGCGTCGGAATCCCTAAATACCGAAGCCAGAGAGTCTGTGTATGGGACGGACGAGCTACCTGTCGTGTACGCTCGAGCCGTCAGTCGGCGCCGAGCCGCGGGACGAAACCGCACTGTTTACAGCACGACGGCTTGGTACCGACCGCAACAGGTTCAGCACACTGGGGGCAGACGAATTCCATGGACGGTCTATCAATCGACAAAACCTAAAATGTTACTACGACATTTGTCGAAGTCGGTCGGCGCGAATCGCTCGGAGTAGTTGATCCTCCTCGAGCGAACCCCTCAATCGTCGGCGATGCTCGCCTCCGGTCGAAACGCCTCGCTGATGGACTTCCACTTGTTCGTTCGGAATCGCCACTAGTTGATCACCGCGGGAACGATCTTTTCGGCCACGAACGAGAGATACAGTCCCCAGTAGCCCAGGCTCGTCGTCGCGCCGAGGGGCCCGCGGCAGCGGCCGTCACGCCCTGAAAGAGGACGGCGACGCAGGCGGCGTAGACGAGGTTGGTTGCGATGGGGACGGCGGCACTCGTCGGATCGTCGGCGAACAGAGTAACGATCTGATCGGCGAACAGGGCGATCACGACGGCAGAGACCGCGTACGTGGTTCCCACCGGGCCACCTGAAGACGGGCAAGTCAGCCTCGCGCAGGAAGTCGATCACCTCCGGGTCCGCTGTTCCGACGTGATCGGTCGGAGACAATCGGACCGTATCGATCACGAGATTCGCCGTCGATTCCGTCCGCAGACTGACGGCGAAGAGCGACTTAGCCGACGCCTCGAAATCGTCGGGTAACTCGAGTTCGAAGTCGGCGCTGTCCTACGATTTATCTACGGACACCGTGGTGTCGGCGAAGGTGGTCTCGAGACGGCCCGACGAGTCGACCTCGTGTATCGAGATCGCGGCCGTCGTCGGCGTCACAGCGCGTTGCCGTGAGCGATCCCTCGAACCGACGCGTCCGGTGAGTTGGCAGCGAACACCACTGCGCGATGCTGGCGGGGGCCTCGTCCGATCGTCGATCGACTCGATCGGATCGCCGGTATCGCTCGGCGCTATCTCGAGGCGCTGTGCGCGATCGCCGGCGATTCCGACGTCGGGGCTCGTGGTGACCTCGACGCCGTCGTCACCGACCGGGAACCACCAGAGCGCAGTCGCGCGGTGGTAGGCTTCGACCATTCGATCGCCGTCGAGATAGTCCCGCTCGGACGCGTACGCACGGATTCAGTCGGACTTCGTGTCGGGATTGTGGACGGCCGGTCGCCGTCGACGGCCGGGTCTCCAACTTGAAATTTCCAGTCGACGGAGGTCGGGTTGTGCAGAATCTGGGCCGAAAACGCGTTCTTCGCGTTTCGCCTCGAGTAGAGGTATTCGCCGAACTTCCCGAACAATTTCGGATCGATCGGGTCCGCATCGTTCCCACCGGGGTCGACGAGAACCGTCGCGTCGGCGAGCGCCGAGTCGTCTATGGGGTGGTGTGTTAGCAAGTCGTCAGACGCCATACCCACCATTTTTCGTCGCCAGTGTAAATTCATCTCCCCGGGTCGAGTGTCGAATCGTGCATCGAGCGTCGAATCACCTATAGAGGGGGAATCTTCGACGGTGGCGAATCGGACACAGGCGATTTCGAACGCGAACCACACTCTCAGGGCTCGACCATCACGGTGACGACCGGACGATCGGCATCGAGCAAGACGGACTGGGTGACGCTCCCGAACAGCGCTTTCCCGACTGGCGATCGCGGTCTGCCGCCGATAACGATGTATCTGGCATCGACGGCCGCTGCTCGATCGAGGATCTCTTCTGCGGGATCTCCCACGCGCCCGACCGGTTCGTACTCGTCGATCGCATCCGCCGCGACGTCGGCGACGACTTCCTCGGCGAGTTCCTGCGCTCTGTCGTCCGAAAGCGTGTCTCGCTCGTTTAGATATTGATTGACGAGATACGCGTGGTCGTCCGCCTCGTAGACGAGGAGCACCTCGAGCGGTTCGCCGAACCGTTCGGCGAGCGTCTGGGCTTCCGAGAGGACGCTACTCGAGCCGTTTTCCCCGTCGATGGCTGCCACGATAGTCATGGAACCCGCTATCACGTCGGTGGGTAAATAGGTTCGCGGGCGATTCACCGCGTGCAATCGACAGCCGCCAGAGCTGAAACTGTATACGGAATCGGTTCTGTACCGTGAGAGCCGCCTCAAGGTCAACGGGGCTACAATCGTAACAAACGGAGTCCACGGAAAATCGAACACGAAGGCGGTCAACGTCGGTTTCAACTGCTTTTGTCCTGGGAGAGTCGGCGACTCACGCTCTGAGCGCGCTCACGTCGAAGACCGGTTTGCAGGTCTCGCCCGCGACGAACGACTCGAAGGCCTCGTCGGCCTCGAGCAGTGAATACCGGTCGTCGAGGAACGTCTCGAGGTCGACGTCGCCGGATTCGATGAGTCGCAGCGAGCGCTCGAAATCCTCCCAGGTCGAGGCGTACGAACACTGCAGATCGATCTCGGAACGAACCAGCGGCGAGTACGCCATCGTGGTCTCGCCGGTCTGGCCGATCATGACGATCTGGCCGCCCTTGCGGACTTCCTCGACCGCCATCGGCAGACCGGAAGGGTGGCCCGTCGTATCGAAGACGACGTCGTAGCCCGCGCCGTCGGTCAACTCCTCGCGAACGCCAGCGAGATCGTCGGCTTCGACGTTGAGCGTCGGGAAGCCGAGTTCCTCGGCGAGTGGAAGGCGATAACTCGTGTCGCTGCCGACGCCGGCGACGACGACGTCCCCGCCCTGCGAGTCTGCGATCTGTGCCGTCAGCAGGCCGATCGGACCGGGGCCGGCAACGAGCACGCGATCGCCCGCGCCGACGCGAGAGTTCTGGATGACCGCTCTGGCGCCGATGCTCGTCGGTTCGACCAGCGCGGCGTGTTTCGGGTCGACGCCGTCCTGAACGTGCTGTAGCGCCGTCTCCGGAACCGCGATGTAGCCGGCGTAGGCTCCGTCGTGATCGACGCCGGTGATGACCGCGTTCTGACAGACGTTCTCCTCGCCCATCTTGCACTGGTAACACTCGCCACAGCCTCGGATCGGGCGTTCGACGACCCGATCGCCCACCTGGAATTCGGTGACGCCGTCGGCGGTTTCGACGACGGTTCCGGTGTACTCGTGACCGATGATCGTCGGCAGTTCCATCCGTTCGAACGCAGACTCGAACTCGTAGATCCCCGCGTCGCTGCCACAGAGACCCGCGTAATCGACTTCGATCAGCGCCTCGCCTGGCCCCGGATCGGGACGCTCCCGTTCGACGAGTTCCATGTGGCCGTGCTCTCGGCTCGTTTTCGCAAGTCCACGCATGCAGTTGAATGCCGGGCGAGAGGATATAATTCTATTGGACTCGAGACCGGACGCCGAGTCTCACCGCGCCAGAAGCGGGTCGGAACGGCGTTACTCGATCTCGACTCGTTCGTCGCGTTCGGCCGCCCGATGGACGGCCCGAATCGTCCGCATGTCCGCGAGTCCGTGTCGACCGTCCGGGAGGATCGGCGCGTCGCCGAGGACGCGGTCGGCGAAGTAATCGAACTCCTCGCGCATCTCCTCGACGGCGCCGTAGTCGACGTCCTCGATCTCGGCGCGGAGGCTGCCCGACGAGAGGTGAAGCGTCGCCTCGCCGTGGAAGGCCGGTGCGAGTTCGATCGATCCCTCGGTACCGATGATCTTGAGCTGCGTATCCGTCTGTGCGTGCTGGCTCGTCGTACAGACCAGCGGCAGATCGCCCTCGAGCGTGAGCGTGAACGTCGCGTTCTGGTCGGGGACGTCGTCGAAAGCGTCCGCAGACGAGGACATCCGGGCGGTGACGTCGATCGGATCGCGCTCGAGCAGGAATCGGGCCGTGTTGATCGGGTAAATTCCCAGATCCATCACCGACGTTCCGTAGCCGGTGACGTCGGAATCGAGCCGCCACTGGTCCGGATCGGGGTTCATCTCGAGGATCGGCTGGGTGTTGTTCCCGTAGACGTGGGTCGGCTCCCCGATGAAGCCGTCGTCGATGAGTTCCTTCGCTCTGCGGACGGCCGGCTCGGTGTGCATCCGGTAGGCCGTCATCAGCGGAATGTCGGCCGCTTCGGCCGCCTCGACGAGTCGCTCGGCTCGTTCGACGGTGGCCTCGAGGGGTTTCTCACAGAGGACGGCCTTCCCGAGTTCGGCGGCGGTCTCGACGTACTCGAGGTGGAACGCGTTGGGGGTCCCGACGTAGACCGCGTCGTAGGCGTCAACGCCGGCCCCGTCGTGGAAGTCGTCGTAGGTGAGCCCCCGTTCGATATCGTGTTCGTCGGCCAGACGGTCTGCTTTCTCCTGTGTCGAACTGACGAGGACGGTCGTTTCGCAGTGGGACGTCTGCTCGATGGCGGGGAGAACGACATCGACCGTCCACCAGCCGAGTCCGACGAGCGCAAATCGAAGGGTGCCGTCGACCCCGGTCTCCCAGTCGCGTTCTTCGAACCGGCCAAGCACGGTATTGGTTTCCATGGGGGAGCCGTTTCGACCGAGGCAAATAAAATCGTTCGGTGTGCTCGAGACGAGTCGAGGCCGAACGGTCCGCGATTGACGTGATCGCTAGTTGGGACGGCGGCAACCGGAATACTCGAAGGAACATTCTCAGTAACGGAGGTACTGTTCTTTTTCTCAAAATTCTACTGTCGAAAAGGAGAACGAAGATAGCGTTTCGAAAAACTTCCGAGGCACTGAAAATCGTAATCGTCCGATAAAAGCAGCCATTATTTACAATCATACATTCGTAATAATTTGGCTATTACTACCGACAGCCGGTCGTAATACGATTCCACAAACCAACAGTAACTCGTTGTATAGTCCCTTTATTCGTCGATTAAGCAGTTCGAGATGACCGAAGGGGTGTCAGATAGTCAACGGCTAACGCACTAAATTCTGTATATAATTGTAGGTGTTCTGTAATAGAGAATACCGTATTCTAAACCGGAGAGGAAAATCCAGTGGAAACACGAGTGACGAGCGAAATAAGAGTGCGGTTTCGAGAACAACCACTGGGCACGCAAGTCGCGGTGAAGTGGAGCCGATGGACACTCGTGGCTATCGCTCGAGTGAACGATCACCGGTGATGACAGCGGGCCACCGCGTACTCGAGTACCCCGTGCGTGCGTGAGTCTCGCCGCGACGAACTCGAGAACGTTCGATCGAAAATCAGTGTCCGGCGGCCGGTAATCGGCGATCAGCGAACGGCGAACGGATGGGGGTTACGCCTCGTCGAAGAGGGTCTCGCCCTCGACCATGTGTTCTTCGACCGCGTCGAGATCCAGCGTCAGTCCGAGGCCGGGTTTCTCGGGCACTTCCATGCGGCCGTCCTCGATCAGTCCGTCCTCCTCGACTAAGTCTTCCCACCAGCCCAGCTGGTAGGAGTGATACTCGAGCGCGAGGGAGTTCGGAATCGCCGCGGCGACCTGCGCGGACGCCATCGTGCCGATCGGCGAAGAGACGTTGTGCATCGCCACCGGGACGTAGTACAGGTCCGCGAGGTCGGCTATCTTTCTGGTCTCGCGCATGCCGCCCACGCGCGGGAGGTCCGGCGCGATGATATCGAGCGACTGGTTTTCGATAAGTCGGCGCTGTCCGTGGGTCCGGTAGACGTTCTCGCCGACGGTGATCGGCGTCGTCGTCGACTGGGTGACCTCCTGCTGGACGTCGTGGTTCTCCGGCGGGACCGGATCCTCGAGCCACCAGACGTCGTAGGCCTCGAGTTCGCGCGCGAGCCGCTTCGCCGATCCGGCGGTGAACGACCAGTGACAGTCGAAGGCGACGTCGGCCCGATCGCCGACGCGTTCGGTGACCTCGCGGACGATCTCGACTTTGTGGTCGATCTCGGGGCCGCGCAGGTGGCGGTTCGCCCGGTCCTTCTCGTGGCCCGAGGGAACGTCAAGGTCGAACTTGATCGCGTCGTAGCCGAGTTCTTCGACGACGCGTTCGCCCTCGTCCGCACAGGCGATGGGATTCGCCTCGTCTTCGGTGTGTAAGTCACAGTAGACCCGCACCTCGTCGCGGTACTTGCCGCCGACGAGTTGGTAGGCGGGCAACTCGAGGATCTTGCCGGCTACGTCGTGCAGCGCGATTTCGATGCCCGAGATCGCCGAGATGACCTTGCCCGAAATCGAGCCCTCGCCGGACATCTTCTGGATGAGATGTTCGTACAGTCGGTCGATGTCGAGCGGGTTCTCGCCGATCAGGAACGGGGCCATCCGTTCGATGATCGCATCGTCGCCGCCGCCCCAGTACGATTCGCCCGTGCCCACGAGACCCGCGTCGGTGTAGACGCGGACGAGAATCCAGGGGTAGTTCCCGTCAACCATCGTCGTCTGCACGTCGGTTATCTCGACATCACGCGGGCCTCTGTCGGCCGAAAGGTCCATCGTCTCGGCGGACAGGTCGCGCATCGTATACTCTGCGTTCGGATCGCGTAACGTCCGGTAGTTCGGCATACGTTACCCGTTTGCCTCTCATGGTATATCACGTTTGGCATGTCGGTTACGGGACGACGAGCGGGAAGTGATAGAACAGCTACAATAGATTGTAACCCCTGCGTGAAAAGGGGATGGTAATACACGAACCCAAAACCGTAGTTCTCGGCGGGAATCGGTTCCCGTTTCATCGAATCGAGCGACTCGGACCGGTCCTCGAGCGATCGCTGCGCGACCGCGGCATCGACGCGGAGGTAACCACCGATCGCGATGTTCTGCGCGCAGAACGAATCCGCGAGTACGACGCCGTCGTGGATATCACGACCGACAGCACGCTGAACGAGTCCCAGGAGTCCGGATTACGCTCGTTCGTCGAATCCGGTGGTGGTACGTCGGTATCCACGGCGCGGCGGACCTCACGACCACCACCGACGAACGGCTCGAGGAGGCGATCTCCGGGCTCCGCGAGCTCATCGGTGGGCACTTTCTCGGCCACCCCGAACAATCTGCGTTCGGCGTGAACGTCGTCGATAGCCCCACCCGATCACCGCCGATCTGGACGGGTTTACGGTGTGGGACGAACCCTACGTGCTCGAGTACGACGACGTGCGGGTGATCGCGCGCATGGATCATCCGGAAAACGGAGATATGCCGGTCCCGTGGGCCAAGTCGTTCGCCGACGGCCGTGTGTTCTACTGCTCGCTCGGACACGACCTTCCGGGGCTCAGAAACGACGGGGTTCAGAGGCTGCTCGAGCGGGGGATCCGCTGGGCCGCGAGAAACGAGTAATCGGAAGCGAGCGGCGGCAACCAATACGAAGAAAAGCAGCGGTTGAGATCCTTAGAACGTGTCGTAGACCGTCTTCTCGATCGTGTAGAAGTCGATTCCGGCGTCGCCCTGTTCGCGCCAGGTTTCGCTCGAGGACTGCTTGAACCCGCCGAACGGAACGTGCAGTTCGAGGCCGGTCGTCTTCGCGTTGATCTTGGCGACGCCCGCCTCGACTTCGCGAACGAACCGCTCGGCTTCCGTGTGGTCGTCCGTGACGATGCTCGCCGACAGGCCGTATTGGACGTCGTTGGCCGCCTCGACGCCCGCCTCGTAATCTTCGACTTCGATCACGGCGAGGACCGGACCGAAGACTTCCTCCTGTGCGATCTGGTAGTCGTTGTCGACGTCCGAGAAGACGGTCGGTTCGACGTAGTAGCCGTCCTCGAAGCGCTCGCCGTCGGGTTGGCCGCCGCCGGTCTCGAGGGTCGCCCCCTCCTGTTCTGCGACGTCGATGTACTCGAGGGTGCCCTCGAGTTCGCTCTCGGTCACCTGCGGGCCCATCTCGTACTCGTCGCCGGGACCGATTTCTATCGACTCAGCTTCGGCGACGACGGCGTCGACGAACTCGTCGTAGACGTCCGTGTGGACGATCGCACGGGAGCAGGCCGTACAGGCTTGGCCCGTAACGCCGAACGCGCCCGAGGCGACGATTTCGGCGGCCTCCTCGACGTCTGCACTGTCGGTGACGACCGTCGGATTCTTGCCGCCGAGTTCGGTCTGGACGCGCTTGCCGTCGTCGGTGGCCTTGTCGTAGACCATGTGACCGACTTCGCCGGAGCCGGTGAAGGATACCGCGTCGACGTCGTCGTGGGTGATGATCGCGTCGCCAACCGTGCTACCCGGACCGGTGACGACGTTCGCGACGCCGTCGGGGAGGCCGGCCTCGTCGAGGGCCTTGAACAACTCGAGCGCGACGCCCGGCGCGACCGACGCGGGGTTGAGCACGACGGCGTTGCCGGTCGCCAGCGCGGGTGCGAGCTTCCAGGCGGGGATCGCGATGGGATAGTTCCACGGCGTGATCAGCGCGGTGACGCCGACCGGTTCGTCGACGGTGTAGAGGTTCGTCCGCGGCCCGCTCGCGGATTTGACCGAGCCGCCGAGATCTCGGGTCTTCTCGGCGTAGTAATAGAAGATGTCGATCGCACGCTGGACTTCGCCGCCCGCTTCAGCGTGGGTTTTGCCCTCTTCACGAGTGAGTAGTTCGGTCAGTTCGTCCTTTCGGTCGGCCAGGATCGAACCGGCTTCCCGAAGGATCGCGCCGCGTTCGGGTGCCGGGGTGTTCGCCCACTCGGACTGGGCGGCCGCGGCGGCCTCAACGGCTGCGTTCGCGTCGTCGGTGCTCGACTGCTGATAGGTCGAGACGACCTCCGCGGGTGCGGATGGATCGGTCGTCTCGAAGGTGTCCGCCGTTTCTGTGTCGGTCCACGCGCCGCCTACGTAGTTTTGATAGCGTTCAGTCACGCGTGGCTCTTCGGGTTCTTCGTATACGGTTCTTATGATTTGGACATGATTCTCCGCCTCGAGTGTGAGTGCACGGGAGCGACGCCGACTGACGTGTCTGGTCCGGTGTTCGGGGAACGAGCCGGTATCGATGCCAATCGACACGACAACCGATGACGATCGACACGGCAATCGACGGTTGAAGGCGAGCACCAGACCTATTACGGATGCGACTAAAGGATCCGATACGCACATGCGATACCACCAGCTTCGCGAGGACGGAGCACCCCGCCTCGCGGTCGAAACGGCTGACGGAGTGTACGATCTCACTGCGGCGAAGTCGCGGTTGCGCTCGTTCGACGATCTGCTGTCTGCGGCCGACATCGCCGATCAGCCGATCGACGCGATCGCGGACCGACTCCTCGCGGACGCTGCAACGCTCTCGAGGGAGACGATCGACGAGCGGCGTTCCGGACCCCCGGTTTCGGCCGACGAAATCTGGGCGGCCGGCGTTACCTACCGGATCAGCGAGAAAGCGCGCCAGGCCGAAAGCTCGAAACCGGACATGTACATCGACGTCTACGAGAACGATCGACCGGAGATCTTCTTCAAGGCGACGCCGAACCGCACCGTCGGCCCCGACGAAGCGGTCGGCATTCGCGCCGACTCGGAGTGGGACGTGCCAGAGCCCGAACTCGGCATCGTCCTCGCCCGGGGCGAGATCGTCGGCTACACGGTCGGAAACGACATGAGTAGCCGATCGATTGAAGGAGAGAATCCTCTCTACCTGCCACAGGCGAAAGTGTACGATCGATGTTGCTCAATCGGGCCGTGCGTCCGGTCGGCCGATTCGATCGACGATCCGCACGATCTCGAGATGTGGATGACGATCACGCGCGACGGGGAGGTCCGGTACGACGAGTCGACGACCACGGCGCAGATGGTCCGGTCGGTCGAGGAACTGACCGAATACTTCGTCGCGCACAACGCCGTTCCCGACGTCGCCGTGTTACTAACCGGAACGTCGCTCGTCCCACAGGAGGGGTTCACGCTCCAGAAAGGCGACGTGGTCGAAATCGGGATCGAGGAGATCGGGACGCTCACGAACACAGTCGTCGAAGTCTGAGTTCTCGGAGACCGGTTCTCGAGCACCGAACCCGTTTTCGCTCGCCGATTCCACGAGCGACGGTGTCGCCACGGCACTCGAACGCACAGCGAGTCGCGAGCGCCAGTCGTTCCACCCTGAACGAACCAGGCCTCGAGATACGAAACGTGGTTTGCTATCAGAGAACAAATTATATGTAGGTCCGGTTTGATGTGAAGGTATGGCCGAATCGAACCATCCCGTTCGCACCGTCGGCAGAACCTTCGAGATTCTCGAGGTCATTCAAGAACTCGACGGTGCTGGCGTCTCGGAGATCGCAGAACGCGTCGACATCGGCAAGAGCGGCGTCCACAATCACCTCACGACGCTGACGAACTGCGAGTACGTCGACAAGGAAGGCGACGAGTACCACATCGGACTGGCGTTTCTCGGCCTCGGTGCCTACGCCAGGAACCGAACACCGATCTACGACACCGCACAGGGGCAGGCCGACAAACTCGCAGAGGAAACCGGCGAACTCGTCAACCTGCTCGTCGAAAAGAACGGCAGAGGGATTTACCTCTATCAGGCCAAAGGCGACAACGCGGTCGAACTCGACACGCACGAGGGGAAACGCGTCCCATTGCACTGTACGGGCCTCGGTAAAGCCATCCTCGGATACCGATCCGAATCGGAGGTAGAGCAGGTCATCGAAGAACACGGCCTCCCGAGAGAGACCCCACAGACGATCACGGATCGAGACGAACTCCACGACGAACTCGAGGAGATCCGCGAAAATCGGTACGCGATCGATCGGGAGGAACGACTCAACGGTCTGCGGTGTATCGCCGCGCCGATCACCGACGACGACGACCGGAGCGTGGCGGCCATCAGCGTCTCCTGTCCGGTCCACCGCGTCGGCGACGAACGGTTCTACGAGGACCTCCCCGAGACGGTCCTGGCGGCGGCGAACGTGATCGAACTCGAGCACAACTACTCCTGAACCGGGATCCCCATCGTAGTATCCGGTCGTACCAATGGGTGCGGTATCCGGTCGTATCGACGGCGGTAGTATCCGGGTTCGGCAGCGGGTCGCTGCGAGCGCTCGAACGACGTTCTGGCCACTGTTCGATGCGATCGATCGTCGCCTCCGTATGAACCGCTACACGTGCGTCAGTCATGCACTAATTTTACTCTTCCTCATAGCGATATGAATACTTCGGATCCCGGTCACTTCGCTGATCTGACTGGCGTCGATACAACAGGCGGTGACAACCGATGGAAAACGTCGGTCGACGGCAGGCGATGGAAACGTTGATGGTACAGCGCCAAAAGCGTGCGAACATGCAGGACTATTCACACGCGCCGGTTTCGGTCGCGGACAAGCGAGCGGTCATCGTCGGTGGTACGAGCGGGCTTGGACAGGCGATCGCGGTCGGTTTCGCAGCCGACGGCGCGGATGTCATCGCGACGAGTCGCAGCCAAGACGCGGTCGACGAAACCGCATCACTGCTCGAAGAACGGGGCGCAGATACTGCACGAGTGACCTGTGACGTGCTCGATCGAGACTCGCTCGAGAACGTCCGCGATGTCGCTCGAGAGACGTTCGGCGGCATCGATATCGTCGTCGCCTCGCAGGGGGCGATCTCGAGAGAGACGGTACTTGGAATCGAAGACGACGACTGGGAGTTCGTCACGGACGTTGCACTCGACGGCGTGCGGCGCGTGACGCAAGTGTTCGCGCCCGCGATGGACGACGGCGGGTCGATCATCAACATCTCCTCGCTGGCGGCGCGGCTCTCGATGGCGAACCTCCCGGCGTACTCCGCGGCCAAAGGCGGCGTCGAAGCCTTCACTCGAGCCTCGGCCAAGGAACTCGCACCTGAAGTTCGCGTCAACGCGATCGCGCCCGGGTTTTTCATCACACCACAGAACGCGGACACCTACGCCGAGGGGACCGAAAAACGCGAGAAGATCGACGACCGCACGCCGATGGGACGAGTCGGCGAGCGCGAAGAACTGATCGGGGCGGCGATCTATCTCTCGAGCGACGCGTCGTCGTTCGTCACGGGCGAAGTGCTCACCGTCGACGGCGGGTTCGCAGATAGCGCGTTCTGACGCTTCTCGATCCTACTTGAGGTATTGTTACCGGTCGAATGTCGACCGTAGTAGCCCACTAGTTCCGTACCCGTTGCGAGGGGGTGAGAAGTGGGAAACGTTACGGCAAACCATCGTGTTGCTCTGAGCCAATGGTAGACAGTTCCCGCGTGGAGTCAGTCGACCTGACCGACTATCGATCGACGATCAGTTCTAGAACGGCTGGATCGAGATGAACCGCGAGATCACACTCGAGTACCAGTACGAGCAACTCGAGCGGCTGTCTCGAGAACTTCCGTCGTGTCGCTTCCGGTGAGTCGAACGGATTCGAAGGGATGTGGTTCGCCGGCTCGAATGCGTACAAGTGGCTCGAGGCGGCCAGTTACGTGCTCGCGGGCGGAGATGTCGATTCCGACGCTTGGCTCGACGAAAGCCGTCGGAACGAACTCCGAGAACGAGTCGACGGCGTCATCGACCTCGGCGCGGTGCTCAGGAAGGTGACGGGTACATCAATACCTATTTCACTCTCGAGGAACCCGACGAGCGCTGGACGAACCTCAACATGATGCACGAACTCTACTGTGCGGGCCACCTTATCGAGGCGGCCGTCGCCCACTTTCGTGCGACGAGCGACTCGAGGTTACTCGACGTGGCGTCGCGGTTTGCCGACCACATCGACGCGCGGGTCGACGACGAATCGACGGTGCGCCGGGCCACCAAGAGATCGAACTGGCGCTGGTGAAACTCGCACGCGTTACCGACGAGCAACGCTACCTGACTCTCACAAAAACGTTCGTCGACCGGCGCGGGCGGAACGATCGGTTCGAACGGGAGTTTGAACGCGTCGAGTCGATCGCAAGGTACGCTCCCGAAGACGGCGACATCGCGACGGACGCCCGCGGCGCGTTCTACGAAGAAGACGAATACGACGGCTCGTACGCTCAGGCCCACGAGCCGTTTCGCGAACAAGAGACGGTCGAGGGGCACGCGGTTCGGACGATGTACTACTTCTCCTGGGTCGCGGACGTCGCCGCCGAAACCGGCGACAGAGAGTTGCTCGGGCGACTCGAGACGCTCTGGGAGAACATAACCAGCAGGCGAATGTACGTGACGGGCGGGATCGGCACGAGCGAACACGGCGAGCGTCGCCGAATGAATCTGAACGTCCCGAACGACGGCAGACGTATCACAACGTCCCCGACGACGCGCTCGTCGAAGTCCCCTATCCCGCAAACAGAACGGGCGTTCGCCCATACACAATCGGATACCTCCTGTCGCAGCTGGCAGCTCTCAACCGATCGAACGTCAACGGCCAATCGCTCGCCGTCGAAGCGGTACTCGAGCGAGACGAAAAACGGCTGCGATAGGCGGTGAAACTCGATCCGCTGACGAGTGCGGTCTGTTCGCTCGAGGAGATAGACGACCTGGTAGACGAGTTACTCGAGGCGAATGCAGCGTATCTCCCAGCATATAGCTAATCGTTTTTGAGAACGGTATTGTTTTATAAAAAATTTACTGTCACTATTTCAGAGCAGAGAGTTCTCCATAGGACAACGAGTTCAGTTACGTAAATCCGAGCACGGACCCACTGAAAACGGGTCGCTCGGACGATCACACTCGCCGGATGGGTCGAGACGAACGCTCAAGAGACGAATCGAGAAGAACTTCGACGAACAATTGTCCTGCCGTATCCACGGTCTCACTAGTAGTGATAGCACTTGAACCGGGTTTTAGTTACAATCGTAGGGATGTAATTCTAACTGTCGGGCGTCGCACTGATCGTCCGGATAGCAGACTGATTGGGAAAATCACGGGAAGGCAAAGTAGATCGGCAGTCTACGGGCGACTCAGCAGAGTTACCGTTCGAGCATCACACGACCGTACCAAACAGGCGAGAAACGTCGAATAGTGTCGGAGAAAGCCATAACGGAACAGTGCGAGTGGCCATACGGAATACACCTGAGATTCGACGGCCGAGCGGTGAACGGGAATAACGAACTGGATTCGTGGGAAACTTCGAAACCGGTAAGCAAGCCGTCCGCTCGACTACGATTGTTCGACCAGTTCGATAACGTAGCCGTCCGGATCTTCGATGAACGCAACGCGCGTGTCGACTGCATCGATGGTCGTCGGTTCAGTCACCACTGGACAGTCGGTTTCGTCCACGATCCTGTCTACCTCCTCGTCGACGTTCTCGACGCCGATTGCGAGGTGATCGATTCCGGAGGGATCGATCGGCTCCTCGCGGTTCTCGTCGTAGCGAAACTGGAGTTCACCGCCCGATCCGGTTCCGACGAAGTAGTTTCTGACATCGTCGCCTGGCCGCTTGAAATCCTTCGTGTGTTCGAATCCGAGCGATTCGTAGAAGGCTTTCGTCGCCTCAAGGTCCGACACTGCCATCGCGGTATGGAGTATTCCCATACCAGTACCGAATGTAACCAATCTACTTAAATGATCGTACTGCCGGCGAGGAGAGAACGGCTATTCGGTGACGAGCATGACGCGAAGATCGTTGACGTTCGTCCCCGTCTGTCCCGTGAAAAGCAGCGCGTTTCGGTCCTCGAGGTACGTGTACGCGTCGTTGTCGGCCAGCGCCGCGTGGGCCTCGATCCGGTCCGAAACCGTCTCGCTCGTAACGAGACTGCCCGCGGAGTCGGTCGGCCCGTCGATACCGTCCGTATCGGTCGCTGCCAGGACGACGTCCGACGGTAACTCGAGGGCCGCGCTCAACGCGAACTCTTGATTCGGGCCGCCGATGCCGTCGCCCGTGATCGTCACCGTCGTTTCGCCACCAGAGATGATGGCCGCGGGAGGAGACACCGGGTTTCCGGTGCGTCGAATCTCCTCGGCGATCGCGACGTGGGTCTTGGCGGCCGACTGGGTCTCCCCGCGCACGGACGTCGAGAGAATAACGGTCTCGAAGCCGGCCTCGTCGCAGACGTCCGCTGCGGCCGACGCTGCGGTGAAATTGTCCGCGAGAACCGACACCGAGACCGACTCGAATGCCGGGTCGCCGACGATCGGCGTCTCGTCTATCTCGCCGTTCGCGCCGGCGCGCAAGTGTTCGTCGACCGAGTCTGGCACGTCGACATCGTACGTCTGGAGGCCGCTCCGGGCGTCCTCGTAGGTTGTCTGATCCGGTGAAAGGGGGCCACTTGCGACCACAGAGGGATCGCCGGAGGTCACGTCGCTGAAGACGAGTCCGACGGCCGTCGCGGGCGCGAGTTCCCGTGCGAGTTGACCGCCTTTCAACGCGGAGACGTGCTTTCTGACCGTGTTGATCGTCGCGATGGGAGCCCCACTTCGCAAGAGCGCGTCCGTGAGCTTGCGAAGGTCCGACAGCGTGATCCCATCGACGGGGGCGGCAAGGAGGGCGCTGCCACCGCCGGTTATCGGCGCGAGGACGAGGGTGTCCTCGCCGCAGTCTCGAGCCTGTTCGATGAGTCGACCCGTCCCGTCGATGTTCGATTCGGTCGGCGTCGGGTGGTCGCCCTCGACCATCTCGATCGGGCCGGCCACGGCCGGATCGTCAGTGACGACGAGTCCACCAGCGAGGTGCTCGCCGAGTTCCACCGCCAGCGCACTGGCGACACGGCCCGCTGCGTTTCCGCCGCCGAGAACGCGAACCTCGTCGTAGTTCTTGAGATCGAACCGGTCCGAAGCGATCCGAAGTGTATCGTCGTCGACCGAGACCGTCTCGGAGATCACCGTCTGGGGATGGGCGGCGGTGATCCCGGCCTCGACGGCCTCGAGTGCTCGTTCGGCGGTCGGCGTTTCGGCCCGGACACGATGACGGTCGATCACGCTTCGTCGTAGGTGACACTGTGATATAAATTCTTGTTTCGCTTCTGTATCCGAAAACGAAGTTGCCTGTAAGAGCCGAATAGACCAGCGTCGATCACAAAACGGAGAATATCGTGCCTACCGTGATGGATCGGTACCCGGCGACAAGTCGAGCGAAAGAAATCGTCGAACGGTTCGACCGCGAGCGTTAAACCTGAATATCCAGTCTCTCAACAAGAGACCCGTAATATTCGTACTGTTCGTCGAGGTACTCTCGGAACTCCGAGGGACCGCGTTCGATTTTGGTAAAGTGATTGTCGTCGAGAAACGTCGAGAACTCCTCGTCGTCATAGACGGATTCGTAGACGCCGGCGATTTCTTCCTGGCGAGCTGTGGACATCCCGCCGGATCCGAAGTGGCCGAGCCAGGAACCGATCTGGATGTCGATCCCCTCGTCGACCATCGCCGGCGTATCCGGGAACGCGTCGAGTTGCTCGTCGTGCATCACACCCAGCGCGTCGAGTTCGCCCTCCGTGACCCGCGTTCGGACCTCCGGCGCACCGACGATGGTACAGTCGACTTCCTCGTCGGCAACCGCCGTAATCGCCGGATCGGCACCGTCGTGTGGAATGTAATCAAGTTCGATGTTCGCTTCAGCAGCGAAAGCAGCGCCGGCGAGGTGCCAGGACGAGCCGTTTCCAGACTGGGCCATCGAAACCTCACCTGGGTTATCAGCGGCGTAATCGACGAACTCCCCGAGCGAAGAAAAGTCGGAGTTTTCGTGGACGACGAGTGCCGCAGGCATCTCCGTGTACTGCATGATCGGCGTGATGTCATCCGGGCTCAGATCAGCCAGATCGAGGTGCTCATATAGCGTAATTTCGGGCGCCGCGACGCCAATCGTGTGTCCGCTATTGCCAGAATTTGCTGCCTCGTTCATACCGATCGAGCCGGATTCGCCCGTCTGGTTTGCGACGTTCCACGACACGTTGGTGTATGATTCGGCAGCCTCCGCGACTGCTCGACTCGTCCGGTCGGCACCACCGTCTTGCGCCCACGGGACGATTATCTCGATCTCTCGCGACGGCCACGCACTGGCTGACCGAAGTCGATTAAGACAACCAGCAGTCAGTGCGAGCCCGGATCCGCCGAGAGCTTTGATCGCGTTCCGACGGGTCAGTACACCGTTCCCACTTATATTGATACCGTGGGCGTCTACCATTATACTAGTGAATAATAGTCTGTTATTTTAAACCTTTCGAATAGAACTACGCTGCTTCCAGCGAGAAGAACGCAAACGGACCCGGTTCGGGAGCTCACTCGAGGGCAAGAACGGAAGCGAACAAGAATACCCTCGAGAGATGCCAATGTGACAGGACCAGTGTCGACCCATTAACTGTTGACCAAATCGAAACGGTCTGAAGACCAATACGACGCGAAAGACGCCGAGATCGACAGCGGAAAACGGATTGGTCGACCAACGTGTGGGCTACCGGATCAGTATCCGAGATCGAGTACGGAATTAGCAACGAGTAGGAGACAGACCACGGCGAGCAAAACTGCCAGAAAACCGATTGAAACGCCCCACCCGAATAGATCCGCAAGCAATCCGACGACGACGGAACCCGAGGCGGCGATCGTCATGTATACCGTTCTGAAGAGCCCGAATCCGAAGCTTCGCTCGGTTTCGGAGAGCCGATCCATCAACCGAGAGAAGACTGCTGCTCCCCATCCCATCCCGATTCCGAGCAGTAACGAGCCGACGACGAGCAGTGACAGTCTAGATCCCAGAACGAGGAGTCCGAAGCCAGCGATACCCGAAACCATACAGATGCCGATCGCGGGGTCGCGTCCGAACCGATCCGAAACGGCACCGACGCCGACCTGTAACACGCCCTGTGAAAGGAAGTACAGGCCGAACAAGATCCCCGCGACGGTCTTCGACAAGTCGTGATACTGGCCCAAAAACGCTGGCAAGAACGAGGCGATAGCCTGCCAGGTGAACTCCGTGATTATCGCGATCGTCCCCGTAAAGACAATCGGTGGCCGTGAGAGCAGCGTCCGTATCGGCTCGAGTCGAAACTGTTCGCGCATCGATCTATCGGGATTCGGTGGGTCGGTGGAACGAAGACGCCAGAACGCGAGGGCGAAAACGAGAAACGCGACGATCGCTGTGAGAAAGACGGCGGAGCGCCACCCATACCGAACGGCGACCCACGAGATGAGAATCGGCGTCGCCAGTCCCGCGAGCGGCGCACCGGAGTTGTGAATCCCGATTGCAGTACCGGTATCGTCGTAAATTCGGGTCAAAAGCGTTGTCGCCACGCTGTAGTGAAGTCCGGCGACGCCGCCGAGGAGCAGGACCCCGAGAACGAAGACGCCGAATCCCGGTGCGATTACGATGACGAGCGTCGTGACACCCGTTCCCGCGACCGAGAGTAGAATAACGAGCCGTTCGCCGTATCGGTCTGCGAGTATGCCACTAGGAAACTGCGTTAGCGCGTACGTGAGCCACATACACGTCAATGCAGCACCGATTAGTGTGCGAGAGACGTCGAATTCAGCCGCAATGTCGGTAACGACTGGACTTATCGCCAGTCGGCCGAACACCGTTACGAACAGTGCCAACGTACAGACGGCGAGAACTGTCTCACGGTATTTCCATCGCATCACTTACGTGCGATTTCGTGAGCAATGAGTAAACGTTTCGGAAATCTCTCGAGTCGGCACATACCACAAATCAATAGTATCGGTTTGGAATAACAATCCACAGAATTATGGTTTTATTTGCTCTAGTTTCGGAAAATAATCGTAGTTGATGAGAACTGTTCAGTGGTATACCTCAAGATAGCGTGTTCGAACTGCAGTTTGATTTGGTCTCTGGCACAACATTAATGTGGATTATCCACAATATATTAGAAGCAGATCACGAGTTTACATCCCAGGACTCTGGAGCTATGTGACCCCTTCGGTGCTGAGGCATAGCTTATTGGAGAGAGTGAACCATCTCATTTTCCCATATCTCAATCCCTCTCGTGTGTAAAATAGATCAATACCAAATTAGTTCCGGAGTATACCGATGATATATTATATTCATTCGACATCTGTGAAGAAATAGAATCGGTGAAATGGCAACCCACCGTCCGAGCACGTGCGTATCAAGTACTACCATTGCCCTACATACTATTGATTGTCCTTCACAATATACCTATTGCAGAATATTGATATTTATCTACTCAACTGCAGTGATTCTAATCACCTACATCCCCTGACGGTTTCGCCATTCCCAGAACGTGTCGGGTCTTTATGGGATGAGAAAAGCATTCCCGAGATGGTTCCGAGGCGATCACCGGAGATGATTACTAGAATAAGTCAGACCGAACACCCGAAATTGGGCGAGGGTAATTTAAATCGAATAGGAACATTTTATACCGTCGAGTGAGAAACCGTACCATGGACCGTGAGGAGTTCGCTCTTGCAGCGACTACGAATGATCTTACACGGGAGACAGAGGCTCGAGGGACGGCAGACGTTATCGAATTTCGAATGGACAAGGCCGACGAACCGCTCGCGCAACTCGAGGACTACGACGGTGAGTTACCGATCATCGCGACAAATCGGTCGCAGTGGTTCGGCGGCAACGCGATCGACCACGGGCGACTGGATCGATTGATGGAGGCGGCACGGTCTGATGCCGTCGAAATGGTCGATATCGAACTGGAAACCGCACGTGGCAAAGAGTGGGTTCTCGAGGAGTTTCGCGAAACGGATATCGACCTGATCATCTCGTTTCACGAGTTCGAGGAAACGCCGGATCAGTCGACGCTCGATGCGATCATCGAAGAGTGCGCCCGATATGGCGATATCGCGAAAGTCGCGACGTTCGCGAACGATCAGACGGACACGCTTCGAATGCTCACTGCGATCAATTCCGCGACGGAAAACGGGATTCAGATTGCCGGGATCTCGATGGGGGAGATCGGCAGTCACGTTCGCGTCCTCGGCCCGCTGTACGGTTCGAAACTTGGATACGCGCCGCTGGAAACCGACACGAGCGAATACGCACCTGGACAGATTTCGCTCCAGCGATTGCGGTCGCTCATTGAAGCGATAAAGCAGGGCGAAGCAGCGACGCAGATCATCGACGGCGTCGACGGAAAAACACCAGCATCACACGGATTTTCTCAGACGGACTAGTTTTCGGAAGAAGGATTCAGGATCTTTAGGGAGAGTGTAGTTCAGGGCATTTTTGAAGGAAGTTCGAGGCATTTTCGGAGGAAGTTCGAGATTTTTTAGGAGAGTAGTTCGGGCTTTGTCACTCGACCGGTGTGCTTCTTTGGAACTGTTGCTCTCAGAACGAACCGGGCCCACCGCTCGCCGTCGTCAGACACCACAATGTCCGCTGTTATTACCGAAGTCGGAAGCGAAATTTCGGGCGAACCGGAAGATTTGCGAGCAAAACCTGACGGAACGACAACAGCGGACACAGTGGTGTCAATCCGACGAAGACAACAGCGGACACAGTGGTGTTCGAACGGGGGTCGAAACACGTTTGTCGTACCTCGTGAACTCGATAGAACCACGAGAGAGAACCACGAATGCGATGACGATACGCTGTTAATTCTAGACTCGGAACGGACCGTTGAACTCAGAGCGTACGACACAGCCCCTGTAATCGAAAAGAGTTACGAAAGCTAAGGTGAAAGCGAAGCCGGATTCGAACGTGAATCGATCGTCTCGATGTCGACGCGATTCTGGACATTGATCTCGAGCTGCGGACTGTCGACAGACGAAGCGGGTTGCGTACCTAGAGATATTCGGATTGTGGTTTCGAAGTCGAGGGTATTCGGATGGGAGCTTCGAAACACACCACTGTGTCCGCTGTAGTGTGCTACTCGACTTTCAGAACAGCGGACATCGTGGTGTGGTGAGAAAGTACCTATCCTCCGATAGCGAGATCCGAAACTCCCACGACGGTGGCGAAGTAGAGATACGGCTCATACGAACCGGAGAACGGAGAAACGTTCACTGATGAAAGGACTGAGACCGATTCGGATTATTCTTAGATTGTTCGGAACACACCCACCCCACTTTGTCCGCTGTTCTCTCGAAATGGAGGGGTGGGATATGAGATAGTACGCCAACAGATTCTTTCCCATCACAAGAGGATTCATTTTGCTAATACACATCTACTACCAACTGATATAGTCCTAGTACGGACTAGCTAGTTACATTAGGTTATAAATCTTCTCCTCTTAATACTACTCCGAAACTCCACACCCACTCATCTTCACCGTTACAGCGGACATCATGGGGGGTGTGTGTCCCACCGATTAATATATAAAAGATAGAACAGCGGACACTCCGGACACGGTGGTTTTATAAACCATCGTGAGAATATATCATCTAAGAAAGCGAATGGGTCTGTTCGAACGCGACACGGAAATCTACAAAAACCGGGATGCACTGCGCGAGGACTATCAGCCCGAAGAACTCGTCGGACGGGACGAAGAGATTCAGATGTACCAGGCGTCACTCCAACCTGTTATCAACGGGGAGCAACCGAATAACGTCTTTCTCTACGGAAAGACTGGTGTCGGTAAAACGGCTGCAACCCGGTATCTCCTCTCGCATCTCGAGGAAGACGCGAACCAGTACGACGACATCGATCTCCACCTGACCTTTCTCAACTGCGACGGTCTGACGTCTTCGTATCAGATCGCGACGCGGCTGGTCAACGAACTCCGCGAGGAGACGAACCAGATCAGTACGACCGGGTATCCGCGGGCGACGGTCTACGAAATGCTGTGGGACGATCTCGACTCGATCGGTGGAACGAATTTGATCGTCTTAGACGAGGTCGACCACGTCGAAGACGATTCAATTCTGTACCAACTCCCGCGAGCGCGTGCAAACAACAATCTCACCGAAGCAAAGATCGGAATCATCGGCATCTCGAACGACTTTTCGTTCCGGGACGACCTCTCGCCGAAGGTCAAAAGCTCACTCTGTGAGCAGGAGATCCACTTTCCGGCCTACGACGCCGGCGATCTTCAGAAAATCCTCGAACAGCGGGCGGAGGTCGCGTTCCACGATGGGGTCATCGACGATGCGGTGATTCCGCTGTGTGCTGCCTACGGGGCGAAAGATGCGGGTGACGCCCGCCAGTCGATCGATCTGCTGATGAAAGCGGGCGATCTGGCTCGAGAGGAAGAGGTCGCCCAGGAGCAACAAGACGAGATCGTCATCACCGAAGAACACGTCGAGGCGGGTCGACACGACCTCGAGCGTGGTCGCATCGAGGAAGGGATCAACGGATTGACCCAGCACGGCCACCTCGTCCTCTATTCGCTGTTGACGTTACATCTCCAGAACGAGACCCCGATACGATCGCGCGACGTCCGACCTCGATACACCAATTTCGCCCAGCGGGCGGGACGCGACCCGCTGGTCCCTCGTCGCATGCGCGATCACCTCTCGGAGCTCGCGATGCTCGGACTCGTGTCCGTTACGGAGCGCAACGAGGGTCGCCGCGGTGGGACGTACCGCGAGTATACCCTCGATATGGACATCGAACTGATCCTCTCTGCCCTCGACGACGTGCTCGATGACGTCGGGATACACGACTCAGTTCAACGATATTTGACCGATAGCGAGTCACCCGATGGCGACACGTCGTTGTCGGAATTTCAGTAACGGGACTCCTTCGATTTCAGCAACGAGGCTTTTTCGTCCGAAAGCTTCACACGCGAGACCGTCTCCGATCAACACCAGTATGTCCGCAGTAATTCCACGGACTGCGGTACTCCCACGGACTGCAGTAACTCCTGTGGTGGAGATATACTGTGAAACAGACAGGGTGTCATAGAACAGTTCGCATGCCCTCTCTGTGACTACTCGAGGAACGGTAAGTAGAGATGAACTACTCACTGGCCGTTGAAAGTCATACAGAGCGGACAATTTTTCACGCTCCTTCTATTTCAATCCATTATGAACCGACCATCTGTCTTTTATGGGTTTTCAGCAATTCTGGGAATAGCAATTGGTGTGGACGGCTTTATTTCGGGAACAACGGATGGTTTTGGTATTTTTGTCATGTTGGTGTGCGGTGGTGGAGCCCTGCTTGTCATCACATCACTGTACAAGACATTCTCAACTGACCCATCAGAGTTCCAAGTGCCGTTCTACGCTATTCTTGTAATGGGTCTTTGCGCCCTCATGGCCCTTCTCAGCGTCGTTCTACAGGTCGCCGGTTGAATACTCAGAGTACTCCTATCATATTGGTTTAAAAATAAAATTGTTTTTCACTTCAGGATTGCGAGTGAAGAGTTCGCAGGTATAGTGAACAGATAATTCAGTTCGGATAGGACGAAAGGAACTCCATGTAGATTGCACTATTCTTCCTCTTGAAACACATTCAATACGAACTTACCAGATCGTTAACCCTAAATCTGTTCATCTGACTCTCGTTCTGTTCCTCCGACTCTAATTTTGTCCGTCTACCGACATCTCCAAACTATGGTTGTTACTCAGTCTCATACGGGCTATTTTTCCGTCTGATCTGTGTATATCGGTGTGGTCCGATGACGCGAACCGCCACTCTCGTCGACACGTACCGCCTCGCGCCGCAAGTGAAAGGGTTTCGACTCCGTATTTCCGGTGAATCCCTCGAGTTCGATCCCGGACAACACACGACGGTCCAGTTCGAGGCCGACGGCAAGGAGGTCGTGCGGCCCTACAGTCCCACGACCCTTCCCGGCACCGACGAGTTCGCACTCGCGATCAAGCGCTACGACGACGGCCTCGCATCTTCGTACATGCATAGCCGATCTCCGGGTGACGAAATCGAAATCGGGGAGTTCGAGGGAAACCTTTCTCTCGAGGATCCGGACCGCGATATCGCCCTGCTCGCGAGCGGAACCGGTCTCACGCCGCTGCTTTCGATCCTCAGACAGTACGCGCGTGTCGGGAGCGGCGACGCACACCTCGTCTTCGGCGAGCGGACAAGTGACTCGATCTTCCATCGGAGCACGTTAGAGGAGCTCGCGGCGACGTACGCCTCCGTCGAGACGACCTACACGCTCTCGGATCCGGAGTGGGACTGGCTCGACCGGACCGGCTACGTACAGGAGCACCTCGAGGACCTCTTCGACGATTTCGAGTCCCGGGACTTCTACGTCTGTGGCGTCCCCGGTATGGTCGTCGAGACGGAAGACGAGCTCCGCGACCTCGGTACGCCGGAGGAACGGATCCACAGCGAGGGGTGGGAAGACGACGCAGTCGCTGAGGATTCGTGAACCCACTCGCCTCGAAACACATGGCGTGAACCGCCTCGGGGTCAAGTGGTTCGAGACGCCAAAGGCGTCTCGTCACTAAGCGAGATCGGAGATCCCGCGAGGTCCGCGAACCCGAAGGGTTCGCTTGATCCCGAAAGACTTCGTCTTTCGGACGACTCCGAGGCACTCGGCTTGCTCCGCCTGTAGAGGCACCGCTCCAGTAGCCAAGGTGGGCGAGATTTTATCCAATTAGATGCTGAAAACTCTACTACTGTACTTCACTGGCCACTGCACAAACATAATGCGAATTCACTGACCATTGCACAAATATGTCGAGAACTACCCTTGCTGAGTACGAGACCGGATGATAGACGGCGGACTCGTTGCACTCGTCACGTTGGCTCTGAGCATCGTGGTCCTATGGATCGGTGCGGAGGTGTTCGTGTCCCACGCGGCCAGAGTGGCGCGGCGCTTCGGCCTCTCGGAGCTGGTCGTCGGCCTCACAGTGGTCGCGATGGGAACCTCGGCACCGGAGGCTGCCGTCAGTGTCGACGCCGCGCTCGCCGGAAACGGTGACATCGCGGTAGCGAACGTCGTCGGCTCGAACCTCTTTAACATCGGAATCGTGCTCGGCGGGATCGCGGCCATCGTCGGCGTTCGAAGCTCAGCTCGGATGGTCCGCCGAGACGGAACGGCGATGGTACTTTCGACGCTGCTGCTGTTGGCGGTCCTGTGGGACCTCCGGGTTACCCGTCTCGAAGGGGTCGCCCTGCTCGTTGCGTTCGTCGGCTATATCGCAATTCTGTTCGTCCGACCGGACGAATTGGAGGAAGATCCAATAAACGAACGGGGGGAGGGTTTGATGGACGAACCGGTAGAAGATTCGACGGACGAACCCGTGGAAGATCCAATGGACGAACGCGGGGCAACGTGGCGGACGGCTCTCCTTCTCGTCGGCGGGCTCGGCACCATCGTCGTCGGTGCACACTTCCTCGTGGAATCGGCAGTGGCCGTCGCCGAGTCGGCAGGCCTCTCCGAGTGGGTCATCGGGGAAACCATCGTCGCAGTCGGTACTTCCACCCCGGAGATCGTCGCTTCCGTTGCCGCCGCCCGGAAGGGAATGGGCGATATCTCCGCCGGCAACCTCATCGGGAGTAACGTCTTCAATGCGCTGTTCGTTCTGGGCGTCACGTCGACGCTCACGCCTATCGCAATCGCAGCGACCGCCATCGGAACCACGGTCTGGCTGCTTGGTCTCTCCGTGCTCACCGCTTTGCTGCTCGGAACGGACAGGAAGTTAGGGCGACTCGAGGGAGCGACGCTCATGGCGATCAACTTGGGCCGGTGGATACTCGACGTGGTGTAGTCACGGCCCCTCCATCAACCGACGCTTCTCGACCGAACGCGTTTCCCAACGAATTCGAACCAGCCAACCCGCTAACAGCGGACGCGGTGGTGTTCGAACGCCGGCAGTGACGCCCTCGAGCCCGTTTCCAGACGGTGAGAACAGACGACGGAGTACGACCGATACCATGATAGATTGCAGGCCGTTCTCAGAACACCAGTACTATCAGTAACAGATAGAACGCCGCGAGCGAGATGAGGATGAGCCTGATGATGATGTTCACGCTGAAAACGAGACCGCTGTAATCGAGCTTGAGCAACCGCACCGGGTCGGATTGCCGGTTCGTGAGGCCGATACGCGCATTCGAGACGTTCTCGGAGGCGTTTTGAATAACCCCCTCGACCACGTCCGTTTCGACTTCGTCCATGTTCGCGAGTTCGTACACCGACGCGTGGGTATCCGTCGAGAACAAAATCACTTCGTCGAACTCGTTCTCGAGTCGCTCGCGCAGCGCTCGCAGGTCGTCGGTGACGCCGTTCGTGTCGGTTCCGAAGACGAGGGTCGTCTGGGAGTCTACTTCTTCGACCAGCGCGACGACCGGATCCCCGTCGCAGTCGACGTCGAAACCGGCCTCGTACTCGTACGTGTCGAGACCGTCGAGCGTTTCGAGGAAATCGTCGAAGTATCGCTTGAGTCGCGCGGCTTCTTCGGTTCCGTACTGGATCTCCGTATCCATCTCCGCGTGAATGTGGTGGTTGTGCATGTCCACCAGCAACACGTCATCTCTCGAGACGTCTCCCATGAAGATGCCCGGGTGATAGTCGTCTATTCCCTCGGCTTCGAAGAAGACGATCTTCGAGTCGTCGACGGTGCGCCCGTAAAAACGGACGTCGTCGTAGTCTTTCGAATACAGCCTCGAGGCGCGGGCCGTTTTCTCGGGTTCTCCGACGGCTTCTAGTATCTTCGTAGCGTCGGCTGGGTCGGCGAGGTCCTCTTTGTGCGTACAGGGGACGTGGAGGAAGAATCCGGCTCCGGTTTCGTTCAGGCTCTCGATCACTTCCTGACTGAGCTCGCCGCCGCCGAACCCGCCGAGCGGACCGGGGTGAACCCAGGGGGCGGCGAGCGTGAGCGAACGGCCGTTGTCGACTTCCAACGTCTGAACGTCGGGTTTCGAGATGTAACCCAGATCCAACGCCGATCGTTCGCCTTTCAGGAGGCTCGAGGTGAGTTCGAACGCCGAAACGTTCGCGTTGCTTCCGATCAGGTAGTCGAACACTTTCAGGACGAGAACGAGAAACGCGACGACGCCGAGCAAGACACCGAAGTGGAGGAGGATCACGGAATCTTCGATACCGACGGCTCGTCCGATGAAGACCTGAAATACGCCGATCAACAGAAGCGGCTGGAGAATCGAAACTGGAATTATCCGTTTCAATCGCTCGTGACCGACCGAGACGGTCAGTACGAGTACGTTCGTGAGACTCACCGTAATCAGCGCCAGCCAGATGATCCGCCAGGCGTTCGAGCCGGTGTCGGCACCGGAGAGGATCAGCGCATAGACGAAGACGAACAGCTGATTCGTCAGGGCGAGGAAATAACTCCAGTGACGGGGGTAGTCCGGGAGCACGTGATAGAAGAGTTCGGCGGGGACGAACGAGGGGACGAAATAGACCGAGAGCGCGATGAGCGGGATGATTCCGGGGAGCAATTCGACCGGCGCGAACGTGTTGAACGACAGGTACGTCACCGCCGCGTACACGGGACTCAAAACGACCATCGCCGCGATCTGAACGGGAAGCGGTGGGAGACTGAAGACGATGTGCTTGAAGATGTCGACGTTGTCAGCGCCCATCGTTACTCACCCATCGGCGGTGCCCTGTTTGAGGCCATCGTACTGTGACCTTCGTCCCATCGGAAGTATCTCTTTCCGTTTCAAGTGAACCCCTCGAGTCGAGTTTCGGCCGACCCTCGAGTCTCGAACCGGATCTCGACTCCTTCACACGGCTTCGACGCGCTCGAAGAGATACGTCCCGACGGCGACCATGATACCCGAAGAGAGCACGAGCGCCCCGAAGTCGAGGGCGACCGGATACGTCGAGCTACCGACCAGCACCGCGCGCAAGCCGTCGACGCCGTAGGTCAGCGGATTGGCCAGCGCGAGCACCTGAACCGGCTCGGGGAAACTCGAGATGGGGTATATCGCGCCCGAGAGGAAAAAGAGCGGGAAGATGATGAATTGAACGACGAGGCCGAATCCCTCGCTGTCGCTGAACTGAGACGCGAGCGCCACGCCGAATCCGACGAAGGTGATCGCGATCAACACGAGAAAGACGACGGCGACCGGCAACGAGAGCGGGTTCGCGATCTCGAAGCCGAGCGGTATCGAGAGCAGGAGGATGAGGGTCGCCTGCACGAGCGCTGTCGTCGACCCGCCGGCGATTCGACCGAGGACGATAGAGGTGCGGCTTATCGGTGCGACCAGGATCTCCTTGAGAAAGCCGACGTCCTGGTCCGAAAGGATCGACAGACCGGCGAACGACGCACCGAACAACATCGTGAACCCGACCATTCCGGGGACGAGAAACTGGAGGTACTCGACGTCGTCGGGGAGGCCCGGAATAGCTGCTCCGTCGAATCCGAACGCCAGGAAGACGAGAAAGAGAAACGGCATCGCGATCGAGCCAATGATCCGAGACGGCGTGCGAACGAATCGTTTGAGATCGCGCAGCCAGAGCGCGTAGATTCCAAGGGGATCGACGACGTTCATTCGTCGTTCCCTCCGTGGACCGATTCGGACCGGCCGTCTACGGCACGCTGGTGTGGAGTTCCGTCACCGGTCGGTTCGATAATCTCCTCTCCAGAACGTTCGTGGGACGCTTCACGGGAGGCGATCGTATCGCCCGTCAACGAGAGGAACACCGTTTCCAGATTCGGCCGGTGAATGTCGACGGACGTGATCTGTGCGTCGACCTCGTCGGCCAGGTGAACGAGATCCGCGATCCGGTCTTCGCCGCGTTCGACCGTGACGTTGACGCCACTTTCAGTTCTCGTGTACTCGACGGCCCACGGCCGGTCCTCGAGGCGGTCGCGGAACGCCGACACCGATCCATCGACGGCAAGCGAGACGACGCTTCCGCCGAGATCCGCCTTGAGCGCTTCGGGCGAATCGATCGCGGCGATTTCGCCGTCGTCGACGATCGCGACGCGGTCACAGAGGTGTTCTGCCTCTTCAATATAGTGGGTGGTCAGAACGATCGAGACGCCGTCGTCCGCGTTCATCCGCTGGATGTATTCCCAGGTGTCCCGTCGGGTGCGAGCGTCGAGACCGGCGGTCGGCTCGTCGAGAAAGAGCACCGCAGGTTTGTGTAACAACCCGCGGCCGATCTCGAGTCGCCGTTTCATGCCGCCGGAGTACGTCCCGACGCGATCGTCTCGGACGTCCGTGAGTCCGACGAGCTCGAGCACCTCGTCGATCCGTGCCGTCCGTTCGCGTCGCCCCATTCCGTAGAGCCGGGCGTGGAAGGCGAGGTTCTCTTCGCCGGTGAGTTCCTCGTCGAGGGTCTGTTCCTGGAAGACGACCCCGATGCTGTTGCGAACGGCCCCCATCTCCGAACTGACGTCGTAGCCGTTTACCCTTGCAGTTCCCGTAGTCGGGCCCAGGAGGGTAACGAGCACGTTAATGAGAGTCGACTTGCCCGCGCCGTTCGGCCCGAGGAGACCGAACAGCTCCCCGTCGTCGACCGTAAACGAGAGGTCGTCGACAGCTGTCACGTCTCCGAACGTTCGGGTCAACTCGTCGACTTGTATCGCAGCCATGGGCGGGAAATTACGATTAACTACTCGGTCAGGACGTAAGAAAGCATTGAACAGCCAACTCGATTCGGGCACTTTGCGATCCGCGCCGCGTGAATACGTTCGATTAACGAATGCGAATTGACTACAAACTTGGATCGACGTACGAATCGACTGCGAATACGGATCGCACGCGGGTTCGGTCAATCGTCGTTCGTGGTACTGACCGGCTCCTCGCGCAATCCGCTGGCTCCGTCAGCCCAGACGCCGGCAGTGAGGTCGATCGCATCGTTCCACTTCGCGACCACCGTGGTCACTGCGAGGTCGCCCGCGATATTGTTCATCGTTCGGAGTCGATCGAGCAGCGGATCGATACCCGCGATCATTCCGATCACCTCGAGCGGCAGTCCGGCCTGGGTCAACACCGCGGACATCATGACCAGACTCGCGCTTGGGACGCCAGCGGTGCCGATACTTGCGAGCAGCGCCGTAAGCAGGATCGTCACCTGTTCGACAAGCGTCAGGGAGACGCCTGCGATGTTCGCAGCGAAGATGGCGACGATACCGAGGTACATCGACGTTCCGTCCATGTTGACGGTCGCACCGAGCGGCAGCGAAAAGCCGTACACCCGCTCTTTGATGCGGAGGTTTTCGTCCGCGTTCGACATGGTGACCGGCAGCGTCGCCGTCGACGAACGGATGCTGAGGGCGGTGATGAGCGCCTCTTTGGTGCCTCGGATAAAATCCAGCGGGGACTCGCCAACGGCCCCGCGAACGATTACGAGGAGGTAGACGAGCGTGATCTGGATCCCGACCGCGAGGACGAGCGTCAGCGAGAGCATGAGGTACGCTTCGATAACCGCGAGGCCGATTTCGCCGAACAGGGCCGCCATCAGCGCGAACACGCCGAGAACGCCGAACTCCATCACGCCCCAGACGATTTTGAACATCACCTCCGCGCCGGCGTCGACCACGTCGAAGATAGTCTCGATCCCGTTTCGAACGGCCGAATCGGGCTCGACTTCTTCTCGAACGATCGTCATCCCGAGACCGAAGATCAGCGTGAAAAAGATGATCGAGAGGATGTTCCCCTCCGCGAGCGCAGTCATCGGGTTCGCGGGAACGATCGCGAACAACTGATCGACGATCGACGGCGTCTGTTCGGTTTCGACCGAAGTCTCTTCGATCACCATCCCGGCGCCGGGATTTATCAGGTTGCTCACGGCGAGTCCGATTCCGATCGCGATAGCGGTCGTTATCAGGTACAGAACCGTGACCTGCCCGCCGATCTTCCCGAGATTCTTCGGAGACAGCTCTCTCGTCGCCATCAACAGCGTGAACACGATGATCGGGACGATGACCATCTCGAGCAATCGGATAAACAGGTCGCCGAGAGGCTGTAGCTCCGTCGCCGCCGGACCGACGGCCAACCCGACGATCGCACCGAGAACGAACGCCGCGCCGATCCGGTAGACGATCGGTACTGACCGATATCGTCGCCACACGGACGTGAATCTCTTTGCCATCTTTCAGTATCTGTATTTTTAGAAAGCTGTATAATGTTTTCGCTCCACTATCTGTATGGAATCCGTTTTGAATTTCGTTTCGAAGACAGACGAATGGTCGATGATTCATCGGCCACTCGGCCCCAGCGGAATCACAATTATCTATACCCTCTCAAATTGACAAACCCAAATATAAATAACATTTCTTATCGTTCTGGATGAAGTGACCACGAAACTCACGCTCGAGACAAATCCGAACTATTCGGTCAGCGAGTCGCCGGTAGTCGTTCCTATTTCGCTTGAAACGTGCTGTTCGTGCTTTTTCCGCGACGAAACGTCGATCTAGAAGACGATGTGAACCGTCAGCCGACTACTGTGGTTCGTTCGAGTGATAGAGGAGAAATACGCCGCATGGACTATATACCGCCGGACAAACGACACCCGAGATGATATTGGGTGCGATCTGAACGCGCTCGCTTCGTATCTCCGAAACAGACAATCAGCGCGCGATGTGTGTGGTGATCTAATTGTAACCGAATAATTGGCTATCAGACCATATATAGAACCCATCAGATTAATATTGCATATTGCGCCCGTAGAAACATTTCCTCGATCATCTATTTTCGAGCGAATGCCGTCGGTTCCTTTCGCTCGATCGGGTCAGGTGAACGGAATCCGATCGTCTCCAAAAGAATTTAGCTGGTCGTCTGCGTTTCGAGCGTATGACACCGGGCGACGGTCCAAATCGACGGGTTAAAACGACCGATACAGTCGTCGAAATCGTCGGCACGCTCCAGTCGATGAACAGTGCGACGCTGGCCGAACTGGCCGCCGAACTGCCCTACGCGAAGAGCACCATACACAGCCACCTCGCGACCCTTGAGAGCAACGAATACGTGGTCCAACGCGAGGACGAGTACGAACTCGGTCTCAAATTTCTCGAACACGGGATGTTCGTCAAAGACACGTACCAGATCTCGCGGATCGGCGCCCCGATTCTCGAGGATCTCGCCGAGGCGACCGGTGAAGTGGCCTGGACCATCGTCGAAGAGCACGGAAAGGCGGTCTACCTCGATAAGGCGATGGGCGACAACGCGGTGCAGACCCACGCGCGGGTCGGTGGTCGGGCGCGCTTGCACCACCTCGCGACCGGCAAGCTGATTCTCGCGTACCTCCCCGACGAGCGCGTCCGGGAGATTATCGACCGGCACGGCCTTCCCGAACTGACGCCACACACGATCACGGATCCGGCGGAGCTCCGGGAAGAACTCGAGCAAATCCGCGCGGACGGCATCGCACTCAACAACAAGGAAACGATCGATGGGGTGCGAGCGATCGGTGCGCCCGTACTGAACGACGGATCGATCGCAGGTGCACTCTGCGTGTCTGGCCCCGCGAACCGGCTCACGGTCGGGCGCTGTCACGACGAGATCAAACCGAAACTGCTCGAGGCCACGAACGAACTCGAACTCACGCTTCAGTATCCGCCGAACTGAGTCGCCATCGTCGATACGTCTCACTCGAGTGCGAACGCTCCCCATCGATCCGAGCTTCATTCGGTAACTCCGAACGCAGCGACCACACTATTACATGTATACGTCTGTAACGGACAGCGGACCCGCTCGACTGGCGTCTCGTTCTGGACCAGAGACTGTTTTATTTCTCTGCTGGGATTCGGTAATTCCGACCGAGAGCGCTCAAAGCAACCAATATCTCTGCTTTTAGCGATCGTAACCAACCACAAGCTTCATTATCGACGGTTAGATATAGCGATGTGTATGGAAACATCAGTCAAGCGCTTAGACGCCGACCGAGAGGTCCCGGCGGAGGCGTTCGACGACGAGATCGTCGACGTCGACTTCCACGTCAATCCGCTCGAGGACGAACTGCTGTCCTACGTCGAGGACGACCGGGCACTCGATAAGTTGACGACAGAGTTCGGTCCGACTCCGCTGATGGGCAAGTGGGACGCCGCCTACGGCATCAAAGAAGGACAGGAGGGGCTGTTCACGCAGGGCCGCGCGAAGTACGCCGAAGATGTCCACGAGGCCTGTGAGGGACTCGCCGTCGACGAACCCATCGTCAATCCGGGGATTAACAATCTGAACCATCAGCACCATCCCGTTCTGAAGAACGCCATCGCCCAGGCTGCGAACGATTACATGCTCGATCACTTCGCGGACGAGGGCGTCTCCACCTCGATGATGATTCCGAAGTGGGACACCGAGTACGCCGTCGACGAGATCGAACGCGTCGCAGACGAGGATAACATCGTGGCGGCCTACTCGTGGTTCGATCCGAAAATACCGTGGGGCAACGAGCAGTTCGACCCCGTCTTCGAAGCCCTCGTCGAACACGACCTCCCGCTGTTGCTCCACGGCTCGCTCGCGTACTGGCCCCAGCACTCCTACATCGGCGACGACATGCTGACGTGGACCGAGGTCCTCGGCTTCGACTGGCCGATCCACGCCATGGTAAACGTGGTCAATATGATCATGCGCGGCGTCTTCGACAAGTATCCGGACCTCGACGTCGTGATTCAGGAAGGCGGACACTGGTGGGTGCCGTTCCTCCGCTACCGGATGGACGAGTTCTACGAAATGCACCCCGAAGACATCCAGATCACGCCTCGCAAGATGGAGTCGGGCGGCACGTACCTCGAGCGAACGCCCAGCGAGTACCTCCGGGACAACATCTACCTCTGCACCCAACCGTTCGCGCTGCCGCGAAACGCGGGGGCCGCCGAGAATCTCCTCGACCTTTCGATGGCCGACGACATGTTCATCTACTCGAGCGACTGGCCCCACCAGACGCTCGACCCGCCGACGTGGTTCTACACGTCGCGGGCGTTCGACGACTACACGCGAGAGCAGATCCTCAGCGGAAACGCCAACAAAATACTCGATATCTAGAAATATGACTGATACAGATAATTTCACGAAAATAGCGGAAGTCGGCGACATCCCGGTCGGCGAGGGCGAAGGGTTCGATATTGGCGGCATCGAGATCGCGGTCTTCAACACCGGCGACGAGTACTACGCGATCAGCAACCGGTGCTCCCACCAGCACGCCCCGCTGTGTAACGCGGGCGACGAGAAGATCAATGCAGAAGACACCTGGACGGGTGAACGCGGTGGCGTCGATACGGAGGCCTGTACCGTCTCCTGTCCGTGGCACCTCTGGGAGTGGGACCTCGAGACGGGCGAACACGAGGCTTCGGGCCAGCGCATCGGCACGTTCGATTGCCGCGTCGAGGAGGACGACATTCTCGTCCGGATCTGAACGATCGACGCTTCCGAACGCAGATAGCTGACGCCGAAACTAGTTTCAGAAAACTAGTACGAGGCGAAAAAAGTACAAAACATGCCATTTAAGGCGGCGTTTTTCGTGCGACATCGTCTCGGTTCGCCGACGAGTCAGGATATCGGATGGCGAGCACCTCCCCGATCCGTGTCGACGCCCCGAGAGTACCACGACGGTCGCGTCTGCTCGAAATTCGCGGGAATCGTTCGCACTCGACGCGAAGTTCGTCGAGCGATCGAATTCGTCCGTGCCGTACGCAGATATCGTCGGTATCGTTGGTGTAAGCAAACGTAACACGTGTGTACCAATCATTCGGAACCGATCAGCACACAATTGATCGGGTCGCTCGGGAAATTATACGCTCTGGGTACCTCAGGTGCTCGATATGAGATCAGATGATCGGACCGGACGGATGGAAACGGGAAACGATTGCAACTCTCTTCTCAACAACCCAACTCATTAATTGAATTAATATTGCCACTAACAACTCTATTGGACTCCCATCATAAACCGTCGTTTGTATGCGCGTTCCCCGTCGAATGGTCGATAGCAAGGGTCTGCGACCAGCGAGCGGATGTATTCCTGCTGGGATTTCAAAGAGGTCTTCGAGAACGGCTCGGTCGACGTGATCCAGTCGGATCTCAGCCACGCCGGCGGGATTACGGAGGGCAAAAAGATCGTGGCGATGGCCGAAGCCTACGACGTTGCGATGGCTCCCACTGCCCGCTCGGGCCGATCACGTTCGCGTCGTGTCTGCAGGTCGACGCCTGCTCGCACAACGCGTTAATACAGGAGCAGAGTCTCAATACCCACTACAACGAGACCAGCGACGTCCTCGACTACCTAGCCGATCCATCCGTCTTCGAATACGACGTGGACGTTGACGGTGGAAACGGACGACGAAACTCGGAACGATTGTGCTGCCAAAACCGGATGATTGTGCCGATTCGATCGAGATACTCTCCCGATACTCGCTGATCTGTCCGCTATCACCGGAAGGAAAACTTCGAGCAACGAGGGCGGTGTATGCCGGGGAACACCCGCTTTTTCTGACGCATACCGACAATTCTCGAAGAGATCCGTTCGCTGATGCTGGACAGATTAGTCCCACTCCGTACCGGATGAGGCGCTGTATTACATAAATATGTATGTAAAACAATACTGAACGTCGTATAGTATCTACTCTCACTGTCAAATTCAGTGAATAGCGATATTCTGTCGGCACTTCTCGAGCCTGTCCGGTACCACCGGATTGATTGTGCGTTAGTTTACCACGGCATGACCGAGTGGAGTACATACTGTGCCGTACCGACTCGAACAGCGCTGCTCGGCACCTGTTCCGAGGGCGGGGACGCGGGTTCGCAACCAGTATTCTCCGGCGCTCTTGGAGCCAGTCGCCTGGTTCGAAATGTTGGCGATCGGTTCGTGCTATATATCAGCTAACAGTCATGCCTGCCGAATATCGACGTTTTCGATCCGCTCGAGTAGTCGCCGTTCGAACGCACAGAGACCGAACCGTCAGGCCACCGGAATCGGGACGAGGGTATCGAATCCACACCTTCGACACTGGACGTTCGCCCCTGCAGAAACCAGTCGAGATTAGCTCTCGGCTTCGCCGCTGACCGCCTCCTGTTCCGCGTCTCCGGCCGCTTCGGAGCCGTCTCCGGTCTCGTCGTCTTCGATCTTCCGTATCCGCGATCTCGTGATTCGCGTGTTTTCGACCTGTTCGATCCGGATCTCGATATCGTCGTGGACGAACACCTCGCCGTCTTCGACCAGTCGACCCGAGCGGTTGAAGATGAAGCCGGCGATCGTTTCGAACTCCTCGCCCTCGGGGAGTTCGATGTCGAGCGCCTCGTTTACCTCGTCGATGTTGACCTCGCCGCGAACGATGACGGTGTCGTCGTCGACGAACTCGACCGGGTGTTCTTCTTCTTCCTCGAGCAGTTCGCCGACGACCGCCTCGGTGATGTCCTCCGTCGTGAGGATTCCTTCGGTCGTCCCGAACTCGTCGAGTACGACGGCGAGGTGGACACGTTCGCTTTGCATTTCCCCGAGAAGTTCGTCGACGTTCTTGGATTCGGGGACGTGGAGGGTCGGTTGGACGAGATCCGTGAGTTCGACGTCACTTCCTTCGCCGTAGAGGTGTTCGCGGACCAGATCGCGGATGGAGACGACGCCGATGACGTTGTCCAGGCTCGCCTCGTAGACGGGCAGGCGCTCGTGGCCCGACTGCACGCAGGCCTGGATCGCCTCTTCGATCGACACGCTCTTCGCGATTGCTTCGACGTCGAGTCGCGGCGTCATCACCTCCTTGGCGATCGTGTTGTTGAACCGCAGGATGCGCTGGAGCATCTCCTTTTCGCCCTCCTCGAGGACGCCTTCCCGTTCGCCGGTCTCGATGATGTCTTGAATCTCGTCGCGGCTGACGTAGGAGTCCTCGATGGACGACTGGCCGCCGGTCACGCGGTTTACCAGTCGTGTGAGATAATCGAAGACGACGACCAGCGGAAAGAGCACCGCCTGCGATACCTTCAACGGGCTCGCAGTTTTAAGCGCCCAGGATTCCGTGTTCTCGACGGCGTATGACTTCGGCCCCGATTCTCCGAACAGCAACACGACCGCAGTCACGCCGAACGTGGAGACGAGAACGGCCGGACCGGGATCGAAGTAGAACCCGACCAGCGCAGTCGCTATCGACGACATCGCGATGTTGACCAGATTGTTCCCCACGAGGATCGTCACGAGCAGGCGGTGTGGATCGGCTTTCAACTCCGCGAGCGTTTGTGCTCCCTGCGCGCCTTCTTCTTGCAACGCGTCGATTCGGTGTCTGGCGAGCGAGAACATGGCGAGTTCCGACGAGGAGAAAAACGCCGAGAGACCGAGCAACACGAGGAGGGCGACGCTGCCAATAAGGGTCAACATATCCTGGTTGACCGAGATTCCTGCGACGAGGAGGTGTTGTATTGGTGTCATCGAGTTCGTTCGTCGTAGCTACTAACGCCGGCCAATTAAACATTGCTCACGACGTGGCCGGTTGCCGAGACGGCGCTACTGGTGCTCCAACGGTAACTATTTTATGCTCCATTCTCGGTACAGAACGTATGCATCAACTCGAGGAGCGGTCCTCATCGCAGTCCCAACAGTCGGTGAAAGTCGGGTATATCGGCGACGGCAGCCTCGGCTGGGCGCACACGCTCATCAACGACCTCCTGCAGTGTGACGACCTCGTCGGGTCGGTGGCGCTTTACGACGTCGACTACGATGCCACCCAGCAGAACGCCGAACTCGCGAATGGACTCGTCGATCGACCGGAGACGATCGGCGACTGGTTCGTAACGAGACCGGTCTCGTCGTCGACGTGGCGCTGCCCGTAGGTGGCGATCGCCCACACGATGGGGGCGGCGGTCTCGAGCGTCTGCCGGTCGCCCGTAACCCGATAGTACCGCCAGACCCACTCGGGAAACGAGATCGTAAAGTCTGGAATGTCGCGCTTGCCGTCGCCGTTCGGATAGATGGCGTTGAGTCGCCCCTCGCCCGCCCAGTAGCGGTAGTGCGAGCGGGCGAACTCTTCGATCGCGCGACGACTCAGCGTTCGCTCGCGAAACGCCCGCGTCGTCGTCTGGGACATATTGTACGCGTCGAGCAGGAACTGACCCTTCTCGCGGGTCGGCGTATCGATAAACTGTTCCTGGCTGCCGTACAGCGTGGAGTGGCGCGCGAGCTCGAAGACGGCGTCGACGGTGTCGTTCGACGATTCGAACGCCGCGGCCCGCTCGTCGGGACGCTAAATCGCGTCGCCAGCAGCCGAACTTGCTCCGGCTCGAGACGCTCGCCCGGATCGTCGATCTGGAGGTATCGAAATCCGAGGACGTTGAACGGTCGGAACCGGCACTCGCCGTCGCGCTGGACGTACTCGTAGCGCATGTCCGTCCACTGGGTGCCCTCGTCCGCCGAGACGGTTCCGTCATCCTCGAGCAGATAGCCCGCCCGAAACTCGACGCGGTGGCCGTCGACCCCCTCGGTGAAGTCGACTTCGAGAAGCCCGGGGTAGACGCGTCCGAAGTCGACGACGACGGTGCCGTCCTCGAGCTGATTCATCGACGCTGGTTCGACCGACGATCGAACGACGTCGGTGGACTGGGCGACGAGTCGCGTCCACGGCTCCGTCGGGTGGGTCCCGACGACCGCCGCTCGATCCCATCCACTCGTATCGAACCCCGGCTGTGTCCATCCGATCGGAGTCCGTCGTCCGTCGGTTCGCTCGACTGGTTCGGCAATTTCGTCGTTGCGCTGCGGCGCGTCTTCGAGCCACTCGGCCTCGCGTACGCGCCAGGATTCGTCGGTGCGGATCGTCCGCTCGGTGCCGTCGGTAAACTCAACGACGAGTTGGCAGACGAACCTCGGTTGGGCGGCCGGCCGCCCCTGTCCGGCACCGCTCCAGTGGGTCAGCGCGCCGACCGCGTTCGATCCGGTCGTGGGGGCCTCGGTGAGATCGACCGTCTTGTAGTACTGAAAATCCGGATACGAAAACGCCTGGCCGCGATCGATGGGTTCCCCGTTAACCGAGAGTCCGTACTGATGGCTGGCGGAGACGGACGCTCGAGCCCGTTCTATCGAACCATTGAGGGAGAATTCTCGCCGGAGATAGGTAAAATGCGGCTGCTCGCCGGCTTCATCCGACGGATGACGAATCCAGATGGCCTCCCAGTCCGCGGGCTCGAGCAATCCCATCTCCCACCGGGCCGGCTCGCTCCACGCGCTCGGCTCGCCGGATTCGTCCCACACCCGAATCGCCCAGTGGTACTCGGCTTCCACCTTGAGCGCGGCCCGTCGTAGGATACCGACGGACGATCGGTCGATCGCTTGCCGCTGTCCCAGATGCGCCGTGTCGGTTCTCGAGACGCGCCGGCGTCGAGGTGACGAGAACCCGGAACGCGGTTCCTCGCTCGCGTGAAGTGCTGGCAGCGCCGTACTCGATTTCGGACCTCTCCGGTTCAGTCCCCTCTCTCGTCTGTACCGCCTGTCAGTTTCTTCCCCGTTCGACCGCTTCGAATGTAGCGTGTCGGATTTCGGAACGCTGTGTTTACAGATACAATCATATATTCTTACTCGCTTTGTTGTAATCGAGCTGGCGACGCGTACCGTTCGGTGAGATGCGCCGAACGGACTCGGTACCAGCGGGGAAAACGCGACCGAACCGGGTCGTCGGTTCGAACTTGCCTCGGTCGAATCGCGATTCGGACTCCCGTTCGCTACAGTGAGGCTTCCGGTGATCGATGAATACTCGAGGATGCCGTACTCGCTCGCCTCGCGATACGCCCCTCGTCCGGCCGTGTCGGCGTTCAGGTCACCACGCATGCATCGGACGGATGGGCGGCTCGTCAGGACGGTCGGTTCTCATATCGATAGTTTATATTGTGAAACCACTTTTACTGTCATATCCGATCTACGAATCGATTGGCCTGTGTCTATAGCCACTAGCGTTCGGCCCTGAAGAACGGAGTTCCGTTCGTCAGCGGACGACGACTCGAGACGGGCACGAAACGCCGTGGTTCGTCTCGCCACTACTCTCGAGAACGTCGTTTCGGCTCGTATTGGTCCCGGATCGTCCCGACGAACTCGAGCTATTTGTTTACACAAATATGCGTGTAAACTACCTCTCACGGTCAGTATCGTGTTCGTTCGCGACTGCGCGCTCACCCTTGGAGTTCTGCTAATGGGTGGCCGGTCAGAACGATCGGCGACTGGCCGCGACCAGAAACGACTGGCGGCGGGCCCCACTCAGAGACGACGCTATCCGCGCTCGCGCTCGTTCGAACGGGTCCGTCATGTAGACAATATGTAAATTATCTTTTGCACGCCGCCCGCTACGTGGAATTCTCCGGCGAATCGCGCCAGAACGCACCGCCTCCCTTGTAACCGCCGAGGCAAAACATTTTTGCCGGTGACGCCCGACTGTTCGAATAGTGACTGAATCAAACTCAGCGACGGACTCGAATCGCTCCTGTGGCTGTAAACTCGGCCGAATCAGTAACGAGTACGGACTTTCGGGACTCGACGACGAACTCGTCGCGCTCTGGACGGGTGAAGCGGACGAACAGTACAGCACGCGAAAGTTAGCGACGTACGTGAACGAACTCGTCCTCGAGGCGGCCTTCGAGGAGGCCGGCGTCACCGCCAAGGAAGGCGAAGTCGAGAATACGTATCGGCTGCTCACCGACGACGACGTGACCAGCGGGACGCAAGTCCAGACGCGCAACGAACTCGAGCGCGACGGCGTCCCCGTCGAGCAGGTCGAGTCAGACTTCATCTCCCACCAGACCGTCTACAACCACCTCACCAAGTGCCTCGAGGCGTCCCTCGAGACGCCGAGCGACGAAGAGCGTCTCGAACGGAGCCGCGAAAAACTCGGCTCGCTCCAGAACCGAACGGCCGCGGTCACTGCAGATACAGTCGCTCACCTCGAGCGAAACGATATCGTCGATATCGGCGAGTACAACGTTTCCGTTGGCATCACCGTGACGTGTGAGGATTGCTTCGAAGAGTTCACCGTCAGAGAGCTCCTCGAAAATAGATCCTGTAGTTGTGGGGGGATAGACACGTAGGGGGGACGCCGGTGGCCAGCACCCCCCTTTCGACGGTTCGAAACAGTGAGACAGGCGACTGAAGTGGTAATACCTATGTGTAAGGAGAGAGAATGATGGGGTATGGAAAGTGAACTAGAGGCGAAAAAAGAGACAGTTCCGACGACTGCGACGTTGACTGTCGACAATATCGGCGGTATCGACACTGCGGAAGTTACCTTCCAGGAGGGCGTGACCGTCCTCTCGGGGCGCAACGCCACGAACCGAACGTCGCTTCTCCAGGCGGTCATGGCCGCACTTGGCAGCGATCAGGTAAGTCTCAAAGCCGACGCCGAGGAGGGACACGCCGAACTCGAGTTCGGCGACGAACGCTACCGCCGAAAGCTCACGCGCCAGAACGGGACCATCATCACCGACGGCGATCCGTATCTCGAAGATCCGGATATCGCAGACCTATTCGCATTCTTACTCGAATCGAACGAGGCGCGTCGCGCCGTCGCGCGCGGCGACGATCTGCGCGAACTCATCATGCGGCCGGTCGATACGGCCGCCATCCAGGCCGAGATCGAACAGTGCGAGCAGCGCAAACGATCGATCGACGAGCAACTCGAGGAGTTAGACGACCTCGAACAGCGCCTGCCCGACCTCGAAGCCAAGCGCAAACGCGTCACCGACGAGATCGAGGACCTCGAGGACGAACTCGCCGAAGCACAGGCGGAACTCGACGAGGCCAACGTCGACGTCGAGGAGCGCCGGGAAGAACAGTCCGAACTCGAGACCAAACTCGACGAACTCCGCGACACCCGCTCGGAACTCGAGCGCACACGGGACCGGATCGAGACCGAACGCGAGAGCATCGACGCCCTCGAAGACGAACGCGAGGAGGTCCAGCAGAAACTCGAGTCGCTGTCGGCCGGCGACGACGCCGACGTGAGCCGCCTGGAAGCCGAAATCGAAACGCTGCAGGAAGAAAAAGCGGAGCTTTCGAAGGAGATTTCCCAGCTCCAGAGCACCATCCAGTTCAACGAACAACTGCTCGAGGAGCCCGACTCCGTGCTCGTCGACGCGAACGAGCCGGCTGACGACGCAGACGACGGGGCGATCACCGATCAGTTGCTCGAGGACTCGGAGACGGTCACCTGCTGGACCTGTGGCTCCTCGGTGGCCCGCGAGCAGATCGAGACGACGATCGAACAGCTCCGGGACGCGCGGGAAGACCGAATCCAGGAGCGCACCGAGATCAACAATGACCTCGAAGAGCGCCGGGAAACGGTCTCGACCATCAACGAGAGCCGAAGCGAGTACCAGCGGACCCAGCGTCGCCTCGACTCGATCGACGACGAGATCGACTCCCGCAGCGAGACGATCGACGATCTGACCGACGAACGGGAGACACTCACCGACGAGATCGACGAACTCGAGACCGAAATCGACGAGCTCGAGACCGAAGACTACAGCGGCGTGCTCGACCAGCACAAGGAGGTAAACCAGCTCGAGTTCAAACTCGAGCGCAAAGAGCGCGAGCGCGACGAGATCGACGACGAGATCAGCTCGATCGAAGATCGCCTCGAGAACCGCGAGGACCTCGAGGAGCGCCGCGAGGACGTCACCGACGAACTGACGGATCTGCGGACGCGGATCGAACAGATCGAGGAGAACGCGGTCGGCGCGTTCAACGAACACATGGAGAACCTGCTCGACACCCTCGAGTACGGTAACCTCGACCGAATCTGGATCGCTCGGACGACCCGGGAGGCACGCGAGGGCCGCCGGAAGGTCACGAAGTCGTCGTTCGATCTCAAAATCGTGCGCAGCACCGACAGCGGGGCGGCCTACGAGGACTCGATCGAACACCTGAGCGAGAGCGAACGCGAGGTGACCGGACTCGTCTTCGCGCTCGCGGGCTATCTCGTCCACGACGTCTACGAGACGGTGCCGTTCATGCTGCTCGATTCGCTCGAGGCGATCGACTCAGATCGGATCGCCTCGGTCCTCGAGTACTTCGAGTCCTACGTGCCCTACCTCATCGTCGCGCTGCTCGAGGAGGACGCACAGGCCGTCGAAACCGAGCACGAACGGATCTCCGAAATCTAGGGGGCCGCTCCTCCCGACTCGAGGTAGTGAACGGAAACGAGTCTCGGATCGATCAATTCCGTAGTTTGCAACCGGTTTTGTTGCTCCGGAGTTTCGATTTTCGCTCGTCTCGATACAGTCGTCTCGGTCTCCGGATCAGCCACCAGATACCGTTTTTGAGATAGTGGTTCGGCTGGATTAGTCGGTAGTTGGAGAAGTGGATAGGTGGAATAGCGGTTTCGCTAGACTGAAACCTCGTCAATCTGTTCCAGACCGTTCACGAGACCGAAACTCGAGTGCGAACCCGATCGCGCGCCGATAGCCGTCCGGTGTGAGCGGAACGACTACGAGTACGTCATGTTCACTTCGATGACGTTCGCGGTGCTGAGGACGTTCTTCGGGATTTCCGCTTTGAAGATGTCGTCGTCGAATCTGTTCGTCGGACCCGAAACGCTGATTGCGCCGATGGGGCGGTCGTTCTCGTCACAGATGGGTGCGGCAACACAGCGCATGCCGATCACGCGCTCCTCGTCGTCGATCGCGTATCCGCGCTCGCGAATCTCCTCGAGTTGGTCTTTGAGCGCACTGCGGTCTGTAATCGTCTTGTCGGTCACTTCCGGGAGACCGAGACGGTCCATGATTTCGTCGACGGTCTTCGCTTCGAGAGACACAAGCGATTCTTCGCTTGGTCGGCGTTGAACGGTCTCACCAAGAGATCTGACACTTGACACATCGGATGGCTGAAGCGTTCCAGACCCGCCGACGTCCACGAGAGCAACGGTCTCGTGGGGCCCATCAGAACGCGATGCGTTCTGAGGACGGCGAAGCCGTCGCGGGTCGCCATTGGTGAAATACCTGTCAAGATCAACGGCGACTGGTATTGGGAATATAATACAATAAACGTAGTCTCACGGCTTATTCTCGATGTCGCAGTGTATGGACGACGAGCCACCGATCCTGCCGCTGCGTTCTTGCATCGAATAACCGAGAAACACAATCTCTCCGAGGCGGTGTTTCTCGCCGATGGCTACGGCTATCTGACTGCCCTCGCTCGATTCGGATTGAGCGGTCAGCTCGACTACGGTGATCGAAACCTGATCGAAAAATGGTTTTCAGACGTTCAAGACGCGAGTTGCCCGCTTCCATAACTCGTGGGTGGGCAGTCGGGCGAGCGTCAGCGAATAGCTTGAACAGCTTGTACACTATTATACCACACAATGACCGTATTAATCATTCAACAGACAAACGCCAGCCGAGGTGCTAAACGAGACAGTGCCGAGTCGAACCTTTGCGGTTCGGTTCTGAAACTTGCCTTCACTCGTAACGGTGTCCTGACTCAGAGATGAACGTGTAATTTTCGGGGAACTGCGCGCTCGAGAGGCTTAATTCGATTCTCCGCTCTTATGAAGATGATTGTTGATGAAGACCCGTCTTGCGATTCTCAGGTCATCCGACAGGAACAAAACATGAGACAAAGCCACTCACGAGATTGATTTTGTCTTCACTTCTGGTAGTCGAATTTGTATCAACAACCTCCTATGGAAGAGCGTCGATCCGTTCTCCGCGGCCTGAATCACTGGTTCTATCGTTACACGATAGAGTAATATTATTACAGATAAAATATATGTAACTCAAATCTCCATTTAAGTCTGTCGTCCGGGCGACCAAGCGAACCAGCGCTTCGGCGATCGAGGTTTCGTGTCACCGAGGATGCGATGTCGGCGTTCGCTACTGACTGTAGGAACTCTCGCCGGCGACCTCGAGGAACTCGCCGCGACCGGTCGCGGTCGACTCGTCGAACTCGGTGACGCGTGCGCGAACGCGTTTCTCGACGGTTTCGGGGCCCGCGTCCTCGACGACGAGGTGGGTGTCGCCGACGTAGGCGTGTCCGTCCCCGTCGCCGTTCGTCTCGGCGATGAACACGGAGATCTCGTCGCCGACGTCGAACGTCGGGGTCGTGCTCCGGAACTGCCACCCCGCGAGGTACTTGCTGAGGAGACTCATACTCGAGCCACCCCCGAACTCTCGCGGTCGGTGACGTACTCGCGTCCGAAGCCTGTTATCGCCGCGACGACGAACACCGCCACGAGCACCCAACCCTGAAAGACGAACGGAACGACGTCGATCGGCGTGACGAGCATCCCCTGTTCGAGCCAATCGTAAGTAGCCGGGAGCCCCTGCATCTCCGAGTAGCCGGCCAGTACGCCGCCTGACCAGGGGAAGATGTACCCGAGCGCGGCGGTCTGGCCGTCCAGGATGTTCGCCCGCCGGTAGCCGTTGAGGTTGAACCGCTCGCCGATTTTCGCGATGTACGGTCCGATCGCGATCTCGGCGGCCGTATTGATCGTGATGATGGCGTTTATGAGCGCCGCGGAGCCGACCATCGTCAGTTCGGCGTTGCGGACGTTCGTCGCCAGGTTGTCGATCGACCACTCGAGTATGGCGTCGAACGCGCCGCCGCGGATCATGATCTGGGCCGCCGCGATGATCAACAACACGAGGATCGCGAGTTCGAAGAACCCCGACGCGCCGGCGAGCAAACTGCCGGTGACGCCGACCGAATCCGGATCGTCGACGATCGTCAGGACGGGCAGCGCCGAGAGGGGTTCGGCGGCGGGTGCGTCCGGCGGCGCGTTGAACGTCACGATTTCGCCGACCGACATCAGGCCGAGCGCGAGGTTGGCGACGATGGCGGTGACGATCCCCCAGGAGATCGCCTCGACGATGTGGCGACCCGCGACGGCGGTCCCGATGACGACGGCCATCGAGATCACGTGAACCAGACCGATGGTCTCGCTCTCTTCGGCGAGTATCGCCGTCGCGTTCATGCCGATATCGAGGCCAGCCATCGACGATCCGGCCACGAGATAGCCGACGAACGCGACGACGGCAGCGATGAGGACGTACTTGAACCGGGAGGCGACGACGCCCCCGATGTCAGAATCCTGGGTGACCGCGCTCACGATCGTCGTGTCGCTGACGGGCGCGAGGTTGTCGCCGAAGATCGCACCGGAGAGGATCGCGCCGAACGTGAGGACGGGATTCGCACCGAGCAGCAGGCCGGCGGGGAAAAACAGCGTCACGAACGCGACTGTCGCCCCGTAGCCCGTTCCGATCCCCGTGGTGAACAGGGCTGCCAGGACGAACGTCACGGCGGGGAACAACGCGCCACTGATCCCGGTGATCTCGGCGAGCCAGACCAGTCCGCCGACGAAGCCTCCGTCCTGTAACAACTGCGCGAACATCCCGGCCCAGATCCACGCGACGATGGCGGTCACGGCGACCGGCTGGGTCATCCCCTCGAAGATGGTGTTCGCGTAGGACGCCCAGTCCCCGCGAACGAAGAACATCCCGGCGATGAGCCCGATCAGGATGCCGACGATCAGTCCCCCCTCGCTCGAGACCCGCCAGAGCGCGGTCTGGAAGATCGCCCAGACGATGAAAAACGCGATCGGAAACGCGCTCATTCCGCGGCCGCCGTAGAACGAGATTCGCGGTTCGTCCTCGTCGACCCCCTGTACGAACGAGTCTTCCGGGCTCTCGGCTGGCGAATCGTCATCGGTGTTGCTCACTGGTAATCACGATTCATAAGACTGAATCGCCATTGATAAGCTTTACCGAGGCATTTATTCGCTTGGTGTGTCATTTGATCTCCTTGCGGCGGCGGTCACGTCCGCCACGGGACGCACTCGACCCGCCGCATCCGCCACTTGATACACTCGATTCGCCCATCCGTCACTGGTCGCCCTTGCTCCGTCGCGCCCCGAGCCGGAACACGACCGACCCAGCGGGACCGCAACGTGCTAAAGGGAGCGCTTCGCATGCTTCCCTATGAGATTCACGCCGGGCCCGACGACAGTCCCGCCGTCGGTCAGGGACGCGATGGCGAGCGAACAACCGAACCCAGATATCGAATCCGCGTTCGCCGATCGGTACGACGCGACCTGTCGCAAGCTCGCAGAAATCTACGGAACCGCGAACGACGTCGTCGTTCTCGGCGGGGAAGGGATCCTCGGCCTCGAGGCGGCGATCACCTCCCTGGTCGCTCCCGGGGACCGGGTGCTCTGCGTTTCGAACGGGCTCTACGGCGACGGCTTCGCGGAGTTCGTCGATGCAGCCGACGGCGACGCGACGCTCGTTTCCGCGCCGTACGACGAGGCCTACGACGTAGCCGCCGTCGAAGAAGCGCTCGAGGACGCCGCTGAAGCCGGAGAGCCCTTCGAGGTCGCGACGATGGTTCACTGCGAGACGCCGACTGGAACGCTCAACGACCTCGAGCCGGTTCTCGACCTACTCTCGAAGCACGGCGTACTGAGCGTCGTCGACGCCGTCTCGTCGCTCGGGGGCACGCCGGTTCCGAGCGATCGCATCGACGTCTGTCTCGGGGCCTCCCAGAAGTGTTTCAGCGCGCCGCCGGGGCTGACGACGGCGGCGATCAGCGACCGCGCCTGGGACCGGATGGAATCGCGTGATCCCTCGTCGCTGTACACGAACTTCCTCCCCTGGCGGGACGTCTCCGACGGCTTTCCGTACACGCACCTGAGCGCGAACGTGGCCGCGCTCGAGACCGCGCTCGATCGGATCCTCGAGGAGGGCCTCGAACGCGTCTACGAGCGCCACGAGAGAGCCGCCGAACGGTGTCGCAAGCGAGGGGCCGAACTGGGGCTGTCGTGCTACGGCGATCCCGACCGACAGTCGCCGACCGTGACGGCGTTTCACCTGCCGGGGCAAGCGAAACGGATTCAACAGCGGGTTGCGGACGAATCTGACGTTGTTCTGTCGACCGGGCTCGGCGACCTCGCCGACGACATCCTTCGTCTCGGCCACATGGGCTACAACGCCGAGGTCGACAAAGTCGATCGAGCGATGGATGCGGTCGGAGCCGCCCTCGAGTAGGCAAAATCCGGCAACTTGCGGTTCGAAGGCCGCTATTCGCTCGGCCCAGAAACGGCGCGTCGGTACTGCACCGGCCACTTCGAATCGGCGTCTTCGGCTCCGAGTTCCGCCGCCGCGTGCACGCCAAAGTACGGGTCGCGCAGGAACTCCCGACCCACCAGGACGAGATCAGCACGTTCGTTTCGAACCAGCGCGTCGGCCTGCTCGGGTTCGGTGATGCCGCCGACCGCGCCGACGGCGATCTCATCGCCCCGCTCGGATTGGATCCGCTCGGCGAGCGGGACCTGGAAGTTCGGTCCGGCGGGAGCCTCCTGATCGGGGTGGATACCGCCCGAACTCACGTCGATCAGATCGACGCCGAGCGCGGCGAGGTCGCCCGCGAGTCGAACCGAGTCCTCGAGGTCCCACGACGGCCGGCCCTCGAGCCAATCGGTGCCGGAAATCCGAACGAACAGCGGTTTCTCGTCCGGCCAGACGGTATCGACCGCCCGAACGACCTCGCGAAGAAGTCGAGTCCGGTTCTCGAAGCTCCCGCCGTACTCGTCGTCGCGGCGGTTCGTCACCGGCGAGAGGAACTCGTGGAGTAGATAGCCGTGGGCCGCGTGGATCTCCGCGATTTCGAACCCAGCCTCGAGCGAGCGCGCTGCGGCCTCGCGGTAGGCATCGATCACGCCTTCTATCGCCGCCGTGTCGGCTTTTCGCATCGCTGGCGGTTCACCGCCGAAGTCGGGATAGGCGTCGGGGGAGGGCGACAGCGTTTCCCATCCGCCGTCTTCGGGGCGGATCGGACGGTTGCCCTCCCACGGACGGGACTTGCTGGCCTTGTGGCCAGCGTGCGCGAGCTGGATCCCCGGAATAGCCCCCTGTTCGCGGATAAATTCGGTCGTCGGAGCGAGCGCGTCGGCGTGCTCGTCGCTCCAGATACCCAGATCGTGCGGGGTAATTCGGCCCCGCGGTTCGACGGCCGTGGCTTCGGTCATGACGATTCCGGCCCCGCCGACGGCGCGGCTCCCGAGGTGAACGCGGTGCCACTCGGTCGCCAGCCCGTCTGGATCACAGGAGTATTGACACATCGGCGAGACGGCGATTCGGTTCGGCAGCTGATACCCATCCAGCGAGAGCGAGCTAAAGAGATCGGTCATCGATCCCGGCTACGGACCGCCGATGAAAAACCGTCCCGGAGGAGGATGTCCTTGCTGGCGGTGAGTGAGCTTTTTACTCACGGACCCACCAGAGCCACCATGGATTTTCTCGAGCGGTTCGACGCCGATCGACCGGTACTCGGAATGGTTCACCTTCCGGCGCTCCCCGGCTCGCCGGGATTCGACGGCGATCGGGGCGCGATTCGGTCTCGAGCGCTCGCAGACGCGACGGCGCTCGAGGCGGGCGGCGTCGACGGAATCGTCCTCGAGAACTTCGGCGACACGCCGTTCTACCCCGAGGACGTTCCCGACCACGTGATCGCGGAGATGACCGCTCAGACGGCCGCGGTGACGGCCACAGTCGACGTTCCCGTTGGCGTCAACGTGCTCAGAAACGACGCCGAAGCCGCGCTATCGATCGCCGCAGCGACGGGCGCGTCGTTCGTCCGCGTCAACGTCCACGTCGGTGCGGCCGCGACCGATCAGGGCATTCTCGAGGGGAACGCTCACGAAACCGTTCGACTTCGCGAGCGGATCGACGCCGACGTATCAATCCTCGCCGACGTCCACGTCAAACACGCAACCCCCGTCAGAGAGGCGTCGATCGAACGGGTCGCACTCGAGACGGCAGAACGCGGGCTGGCGGACGGGGTCATCGTCTCCGGGGCCGGAACGGGAGCCGAAACGCGCCTCGAGGACGTCGAACGGGTCGCAGAGACACTCGGAGCGCTCGAGAGCCCCGTTCCGGTTCTCGTCGGGAGCGGCGTTACGGGCGAGACCGTCGGCGACTGTTTCGACGCTGGCGCGAGCGGCGTGATCGTCGGCACCGCGCTCAAAGAGGGGGAGGTGACGACGAACCCCGTCTCGAGGGACCGAGTCGAAGCGGTCGTCGAGGCGGCTCGAGACGGCGCATAAATTCGGATTTTCTTCTATAGGGCGTACCGGTCTCGGAACTCGTGAGTGCTATCCAGCCGTACGAAATGATATATAGCCATATCTGAGACACATATAAACGGTTTATCACCAGTTTTCTGAATTTCCGAACGAACAACACGTGACCTCAACTGTCCGTTCGTTCGACGCGGTAGCGTTCGATCATCGGCGGATCGACCTCGAGAACTACGACGACGTCTACATCGTCGGCGACGTGCACGGCTGTCTCGAGGATCTCGAGACGTTGCTTTCGATCCTCGAGCTGGGCGAACGCGACCTCGCGATCTTCGTCGGCGATCTGGTGCGGAAAGGACCCGACAGTAAGGCAGTCCTCGAGCGGATCGACGCGTCGTCGAAGTTACTGTCCGTCCGCGGGAACAACGAACAGAAACTACTCGACGGAGACAAGTCGCTCTCGGACTTCGGCGAGCGCGAGCGCCGGATCATGGAATCGTTTCCGACGGCGATTTCCTGGGCGGACGGTCTCGTCGTTCACGGCGGCGTCGACCCGACCCGAGCGATTGGTGATCACTCCAGCGAGGATGTCCTGACCATGAGAGCGCCCGACGGAGACGGGTACGACGGGCCATTTTGGTTCGAGGAGTATGACGGGCCGCCACGTATCTTCTTCGGACACACCGTTCTCAGCGAGCCATTCGAGAGCGAATCGGCGGTAGGCCTCGACACCGGCTGTGTCTACGGCGGCAGCCTGACGGCGTACGACATCGGTCGGGACCGATTCGTCACCGTCGAATCGGCGGGACACGTGAACCGATCCGACGACAAAATCGTTGCGACCGACTGCCAATGACCGACGATTCCGAGACTGATGCGGGAGCGACCGACAGCGTGGAGACGGATCAAAGCAGCTTCGGTGACTCGAGTTTGGCGGAAGACGGCGAGAACGATCCACCGCTACGTGACGAATCGGAAGAAAGCGGCGAATCCGAGGAGTTCGTATCGAGCGACGAATCGGTTGGATTCGCCGAACGTGACGGGACTGCAGGAAAGGGACCGGCGGAAAATGGAGACGGGGAGAACGACCCCGAGAGAGACGGTCGCGAGGAAGACAGGTCCGAAGAAGACGGGTTAGCCACACCCAACGCCCAGTCCTCAGCCGATGGCTCATCACCGACCGATTCTCCATCATCTGTTGATGTCCCGTCATCGGATACCCAACTCTCGCTGGGTGACGGTCCACAGTCGGTCGACACGTCGTCATCGGTCGAGTTCCGTTCGATGGTATCCCGAGATCGCGATGGTCCCGACGATGCAACAACGTTACAGCAGCCGGACCCGAGCGGGTCGAACGAGGCCGAACCGGCGATAGACCTTTCGCAGCCGACTTACTACCTTAACCGCGAACTGAGCGAACTCGCGTTTCAGCGTCGTGTGCTCGAGGAGGCACTCGACGACGACAATCCCCTGCTGGAGCGGACGAAGTTTCTCGCGATACTCACGACGAATATGGACGAGTTCTTCCGGAAACGCGTCGGTGGACTCAAACAGCAGATCGCGGCCGGGATCGAAGAGGAGACGCCCGACGGGCGAACACCCATAGAGCAGTGGGAAGACGTTCTCGAAACCGCAGGGCCGATATTCGAACGGCAGAGTCGCTGTTACCGCGAGGAGATCCGCCCGGCGCTGTCGGCGGCCGGCGTTCGAATCGTCGAGTACGACGCGCTCGAGCCGACAGAACGCGAGACCATCCGGCAGTACTTTGAGAGTTCGGTTTTGCCGACTCTGACGCCGCTGACGTTCGATCCGGCTCACCCGTTCCCGTTCATCTCGAATCAAAGCCTCTCGCTGGCTATTCTCACCCGCGAACGCCCCGGCGAGGACCCGACGTTCTCCCGGGTGAAGATCCCGCGGAACCAGGTCAGGTTGATCCCTCTCGACGACGGCGACGACGATCGGTACGTCCTCCTCGAGGACGTCGTTCGCGCAAATTTGGACCTCCTCTTTCCCGACGTGGACGTGATCGAGACGACCCTCTTTCGCGTGACGCGAAACGCCGAGGTCGGCCGCAACGAGGCGGTCGCGGAGGATCTAATCGAGATGATAGAGGAGGTCCTCGAGGAACGGCGGTTCGCCACGGCGGTTCGCCTCGAGATCGAACGCGACGCGCCCGACGAAATCCTCGAGATCCTGACTCGCGAACTCGATCTCGACGATCGGGAGGTGTTCGAACTCGGGGGACCGCTAGACTATCGGGATTTCGCGGAACTGACGGATCTCGATCGAGACGACCTCACGGTCCCGGAGTGGACGCCCCAGCCACACCCGCGACTACACGAGTGCGATGACGGCGGGAACGTCTTCGACACGATTCGGGATCGCGACGTGCTCGTTCATCACCCCTACCATTCGTTCGAGGGCACCGTCCAGCGCTTTCTCGACGAGGCGGCGAACGATCCGGACGTGCTCGCGATCAAGGCGGCGATCTACCGGACCGCAAGCGACTCGCAGGTGATCGAAAGCCTCCTCGAGGCCGCACGGAACGGCAAGCAAGTCGCGGTGATGGTGGAGCTCAAGGCCAGGTTCGACGAGAAGAACAACCTCGAGTGGGCGAAGAAACTCGAGGAGGAGGGTATCCACGTCGCGTACGGAACGATGGGGTACAAGACCCACACGAAAACGTCGCTCGTAGTTCGCGAGGAGTCCGATAGCGTTCGGCTCTACTCTCACATCGGAACCGGGAACTATCACTCGGAAACCGCAAAGCAATACGAGGACCTCGGCCTGTTCACCGCCGACCGGGACGTCGGGCAGGACCTCGTGAAACTCTTCAACTACTTTACCGGCCACTCGATGCCGCGGGAGTACCGAAAACTGCTCGTCGCGCCCGGAAACATGCGCGATCGGTTCAGGAGTCTCATCCGGGCCGAGGCCCGCCGAGCGCGGGACGGGGACGACGCTCGGATCGTCGCCAAGATGAATCGCTTGGAGGATCCGGAACTCGTCCGGGAACTCTACAGGGCGTCGATGGCTGGGGTCGACATCGATCTCATCGTCCGTGATATCTGCCGCCTTCGACCGGGGTTGGCCGACGTCAGCGAGACGATCGACGTTCACAGTATCGTCGGCCGCTTTCTCGAGCACTCCCGAATCTTCTACTTCCAGTCGGCCGAGGAAACGCAGTACTACATCGGCTCTGCGGACTGGATGGCACGCAATCTCGATACCCGAGTCGAGGCGGTCGTACCGATCGACGATCCGGGACTCCAGTCGACGCTCGAATCGGTGCTCGAGACGCTCCTGACGGACGACCAGAACCGGTGGGTGATGCAAACGGATGGAACCTACCGACGCGCCGAGACCGCTTCCGACAGCACCGGCCACGACGTTCACGAGACGTTCATGCGCAAAGCACAGGGCAAAACCCACCGTGATGATCTTCCATGACGATCATGCCGCCGGAGAACGTCGAACTCTCGAGTACATACTCGACTAACGGATCCGTCGATTTGCCCTACGACTCGAGCAGCCCGCCGCTTTCGTCGGGATCCGGCTGATACCCCTCGCCGACGGCGATCTCGAGCGCCGTGGGTTCGACGTCGAGTTCCAGGCGTTCGGTTTCGAGCATCTCCCCGTCCAGGCTGTACTCGATCGCGTGTTCCCGGTGTTCGATCGTCAGCGACGGCGTCCGCCGGCGAACGATGTGGGTGCTGTCGCGATCGAATAGCCCCTCGAGGAACGCGCCGCCGAGCAGATCGGAGATCGCCGCGTCCTCGACGATCGTGACTTCGAACAGCCCGTCCTCTACGTCGGCCTGGGCCGTTCGAGAACTGGTGAACCGTCGACAGTTACCGACGAGGACGAAAAGCGCCTCTCCCTCCCACGCGCGCTTTTGCTCGCCGTCGGATCCGTCGACCGTCTCGACTCGGAGCGGCAGCGAGTCGAACTCCCGGGCCGACTCGAGCGTGTTCTTGACGTACGCGAGCACGCCCAGCGTGCGTTTGTTCTCGGAGGAGGTATCGCGACTCGCCTCGGCCGTCACGCCGCCGACGCAGGAGTTGACGAAGGCGCAGTCGTTGGCGATCCCGAGATCGATCGTCCGGAGGCGGCCCTGGTCGATCACTTCGAAGGCGTGTTCGATCCCTTCGATGCCGACGTTCGTCGCGAAGTTGTTGCCCGTCCCCGCGGGGACGACGCCGACGGTCGTCGACTCGAGCTCACCGGCGTCGACGACGCCGTTGACGACTCCGTTGACGGTTCCGTCGCCACCCGCCGCCGCCACCAGGTCGGCGCTCGAGGCCGCCTGACGGGCGAACCGCGTCGCATCCCCGGCTTCCGACGTCGTCCGGACCTCGAATCCGTAGTCGCTCGCCAGCGCGTCGACCGTATCGACGTGGTCCTGACTGCCGCTGACGGGGTTGAGTACGAGAACGCGCTCGCTTTCCTGTCGTTCGGCGGCGGGGCGATCCGATTGCATACTCTCGGCACACCGGCCAAGCAAAAAAGAGTCTGGCCGGCGTATGCACTCGCGTGTACACCGTCGATCTCCACTCGCACACCCGATTCTTTCACGATCGTCGCACACTCGGGGACCTGTTCGACCCGTTCGGCGCGCGAATTCTCGCGAAGCTGGCCCAACGGCGCGGCCTCGACGGGCTGGCGACGACCAACCACGATTACTACACGCCGCTCGAGCCGTCCGCGGAGGTCGAACTCCTGCCCGGAATCGAGATCACGACCGATCGCGGTCACGTCCTCGTGGTTGGTCCCGACCCCCCGTCGGAAACGAAACCGGGGGAGCTGACGCCGGCGGAGGCGGTCGAGCTGGCTCACGAGCGCGACTGCGCCGCGATCGTCGCACACCCGTTTCGAAACAGTACGATCCGCGAACTCGAGGACCTCCCGTTCGACGCCATCGAGGTCAACGGCAAACACCCCCGTTCCCGACCGCTCGTCGAGGAGCTGGCGGCCGACCGCGACCTCCCGCTGGTCGGCGGCAGCGACGCCCACTACCCCTTCGAAGTCGGACGGGCGTACACCGTGGTCGAGGCGGATCGACTTACGCCCGAGTCAGTCGTCGATGCGATCCGCGACGGCCGGGTAAGCGCACGCGTCTCTCACTCACGGCTCGACCGACTCCTGCGTCGGGCCTACAGGGCGATACACCGCCGAAAGCAGGTGATAGATCCGATTACGGATCCGACGCCGGGCGTCGGATCCCCGCCGGGCGAGCGAGAGTCGTGAGGGTTCGCTACTCGAGCCGCGATGCCGACGGGTGACTCGAGTCGAGCGGAGGCCGACGGCGCTTACTCTTGGTCCCGTACGAACGTCACCGGACAGGACGCGTTGAACATCACGGACTGGACTGCACTGCCGAAGAGCGCCTTGCCCGCGGGGGATCGGCTGCGACCGCCGATTATCACCCTGTCGGCGTCGACACTCTCGGCGATGTCGACGACGCCCTCTCCGCTCGTCCCCGGCGCGGCGCGGATGTCGACGTCGATCGACGCCGCTTCGAGACGATCGGTAATCGTTCTGACGACCGACATTCTGCCTGCCAACTCGTCGGGATCGACGTGATCGCTATCCGTACCGACGACCTGTTTGATGGTTTCGTTGTGCGAATCCTTATCGAAGATGTACGCGATGGTGACCTCGAACGCCATCGACTCGCTGAGATCGGTCACGGCATCCACGAGCGCTTCGACGCGGCTGTCATCGGAAGCCCGTACCCCGAGCACGACGCTGTCGATACTGATATCCTCCGTTTCAGCTAGATTGGATGAATCTCCGTTCATGGTATCGGTACCAATCCCCTCCGGGGATAAATAGGTGTTTATGCATTTACTACTATTATAGTTATAATCCACAAGATACCGTTCGAACGAGGGAAGGCGTCGACGGACAATCGGCACCTCGAGGCGGGCACCTGATAGCGCTCGAGACCCCGAACGAACCTCGTCTTCCAGCTACGACCGATCGGAGCGCTCGCGCGAGCGCGTCCGCCACACCGAGTTGCGTACTGCATCCCGGTGGCGCGGCCATTTGCGAAGATATCAGATAAATATCTATGTCATATATATTTCTAAATTCACTAAATATAATGCAGGCATCGGTATTGGTCTCAGGAAATGAACCGTTTGAGTGGATACACACGGAGCTCTCTGGAGAGCCAATTTCTCGAGAGCATTGTGTAGACCGAGAGTCTGGACTCCAGATTTCGGGCTATAACGGGAATACAGGCGATGATTCGGTAATATGTGGATACCCTATTCCGAAAATGGATCCGTTTCCGGAATATAAGTAAAAAATTTTATTGTTGTCTACTCATGTCAAGATAATATATTAATTGTCGGCGCTTTCGGCTGGTGTCGTCTAGGAAAATTTAACAGGCGGAACGGAGTTGCAACGGTATGGACGTCGAAGACAAGAAAGGGGTTCGGACGATCACGTTCGATCGGCCCGAGTCGCTGAACGCATTCACCGCGAACGCCGCGACGGAACTGGCTGATGCCATCGAAGCCGTCGATGCGACGGACTACGAGGCAATCGTTCTCACCGGCGAGGGCGACGCGTTCAGCGCCGGCGGCGACCTCGAGGCGATGGCAGAGCGCGACGAGACGCCGAAAGAGTCCGTCGACCGCGTCACCGAGACGCTCGGTCGAGTGGTCGAAGCGGCCCTCTCCTCCGAGTTACCGATCGTCGCGAGGGTCAACGGCGACGCCGTGGGTGCCGGGCTGGCGATAACCGCCATCAGCGACTTCGCCTACGCCGTCGAATCCGCCTCCTTCAGTTGCGCGTTCGTCCGCGTCGGACTCGTTCCCGATACGGGCGGCACCTTTCTCCTCCCGGAACTCGTCGGCCTTCGGACGGCGAAACGACTGGCGATGACGGGCGAGTTCATCTCCGCGACCGAGGCCCAGCGGATCGGACTCGTCAACGAAGCCGTGCCGGCCGAGGAGTTAGACGAGACGGTCGAGGATCTCCTCGAGACGCTTCGAAAGCGCCCGTCGACGACGATCGGGCTCACGAAGCGAGCGATCCACGAGAACATGAGTCGCGGGTGGCGAGACGCGCTCACCCACGAGATCCACACGCAGTCGCTTGCTTACGGCTCGCCGGAGCACGAAGAGGGCGTTCGAGCGTTTCTGGCCGACGAAGAACCAGATTATTGAGACGAACCTCTCGTCTCCTCGGTCCGACGGTGGCCAAACGCGTTGGAACTGTTGCGTAGACGAAACCGTATCAACGATCGTATCTGTTTAAAAAAATACGTAGGGTTTTTATTTGGCTGACTTACCAACATCTGATAGCGAGCATGGCAGGGAATTACGTCACGTCGGAGAACAACTTGCCCGAGGATCCGGTGGGGGAAGAGACTACCTTACAGATAAGTGATGAACGAACGAAAGAGATCTCGAGCGTTCGCGCCAGAATAGATAAAAACCCTGATAATCTAACGGATCCGGACACGTTAACGGTCGTCAAGGGACCACACGAGAACACCGAGGAGAAGTGGTACATCGACATCATCGAAACGGACGAGGGGGAGGACATCGACCTCGAACTGCTCGAGTCGACGACCAGAGCGCTCGAGGAGGAGTCGACGGTCATCAACACGCGATCGAAAGAGGTGAAAACATTGTTACAGTATCTCACGGAGAAGGGGGAGTTTCAGTCCGTTTCCGAGGCGAGTCGGACGATCATGTTACAGCACCTTTCGGAAAACTACCCGAACCTCGTTAGCGAGTACATCGACCTGAAAGTACAATCCGAACGCACGGACCTCGCCGAGGAATTATACGACCACGAATGACGACTGCCAGTCTCCGGACGTATTTACAGACGCTCGAATCGAGGGGAGACCTCCACCGGATCGACGATTCCGTCTCGTGGAACCTCGAGGCCAGCGCCGTCACGATGGCGTCGAACAAAGAGGACAGCGCGATTCCCCTGTTCGACGACGTCGACGCCGCGCGGCTCGTGGGCGATCCGTATCGGGGGACACAGGAACGGCCGTGGGAACGCATCGCCCTGGGGCTGGGACTGCCGCCGGACCTCTCGGCTCGCGAATACTACGAAGCCGTTATCGACCGGCTGAAAGATCCGCGCGACCCGGTGACCGTTTCGACCGACGACGCGCCGTGCAAGGAGGTGGTCGTCGACGGTGATGACGTCGACCTGCTCGAATTTCCCTGGCCGTACATCCACGGCGGCGACGGCGGGCGCTACTCGAACGTCCACACGCTTATCGCGCCCGATCCCGACTCCTCGTGGGTCGACTGGTCGAACCACCGCTCGATGATACACGACGGCGAGAACGCGAGCGTCCTGTTGCTCGCCGGCGAACAGACGCCGAACCTCTACTACTACAAGTACGAGCGCCGCGACGAGCCGATGCCGGTCGCCATCGCGGTCGGCGTCGAACCCGCCGTGCAGTACACCTCCGTCATGTGGATCCCGACGGGCCGAAGCGAAGCGGAGTTCGCGGGGGGATTGAAGCAGGCACCCGTCGAACTCGTCCCCGCCGAGACGAACGACCTCATGGTGCCGGCGTCCGCCGAACTGGTAATCGAGGGCGAAATCGTCCCCAACGAACGCCGAGACGAGGGACCGTTCGGCGACTACTTCGGGTATATGCACGGCCCGCGCCGATCGATGCCGCTGTTGCGAGTATCGTCGATAACCCACCGCGAGAACCCGATTATACCCTTTTGCGTCGAAGGAACGGGCGTCGGCTACTCCGAGAACTCCACAAGTTCGATGGAAGTCGGCTGTGTCGGACCCGACGCGACGCTCGGGCTCCGAGCGGCGGGTTTCGACGTCGAGAGCTGCGTTCCCTGGAAGTCGACGCCGCGGACCGTCTACGTCATCTCGACGGAGACCACGGACGCCGGCTACCTCCACGAGCTCGCGAACTTCATCTTCACGACCTGGGGGATGCTCCACGTCGATTTCTTCGTCTTCGTCGACGGCGACGTCGACCCGCTCGATCAGCGGGCGGTGCTCGAGGCGCTGGCGCTTCATGCCGATCCGGACACCGACTTTCACCAGTTCGGCGTCGAAACGATGCCGAAGGTCCCGCTGAACATCTACCAGACCCCGAACGAGAAGGGTAACGTCCAGACCGGCACGTCGAAGGCGAAATCGGCGAAGGCGTATATCGACGCCACGCGGTCCGAGACCGACGGCGACTCGACGAGGGGGGCAGGCGGGCCGTCTCGAGGCGACGACGCAGAAGCCGAGTACCGCGCGCGGAAGATACTCGAGCGCGCGGGAGTCGATACGGGAACCGCGTCGCCGCTCGACATGGAGGGGCTCGTTCGATGACGCTTCGAACGCACCTCGAACGCCTCGCGGACGCGGGCGAGCTGGTGACCATCGACGAGCAGGTCCACTGGGACGAGACTGCGGCTGCCGTCGGACGCGAGGCGATTCGATGCGGCGGTCCCGCGACGCTTTTCGACGAAACCCCGGAAACGGTACGATTCGCGAGCGGCGTCTACGGCGGTCCGAGCCAGTTCTCGAGCCGATCACACCATCCCGGACGGCGGGTCGCACAGGCGCTCGGGCTCGGCGCCGACTGTTCGTACGTGGAGTTGCTCGAGCACCTGTCCGGGCGCGAGACGGCCTCGCTCGAGGACCGACGAACCGAGCCGGCGGCGACCGACACCGACGACTCGGGAGACGTCCACGCCCTCGGCCTGCCGACGGTCGGAACCGAGCGGTACCCGCTCGTCTCGCTCGGCCTGCTCGCCGCTGAGAACGACGGGACGACGACCTGGGTGCCCATTCGCGGACAGGCCCTCCACAACGATCGACTCCGACTGTCGGTTCCCGAGGCATTCCTCGAGTGGTCTGAGCCGGAGTCGGGGGCGAGCGTGGTTCTCGGCGCGTCGGCCTGCTCGCTCGTCGCGGCGCTACAGGGCTGGACGCAGGATCGGACCGCGCCCGCGGTCCCCGAACGCGCCGCGGGACTGGCCGACGTATCGCTGTCGACCGTCGGTTCGCGGGTTGTGCCGGCCGACGCCGAGGTCCGAATCGACGGTGCGATCCGCGTCGTCGAGGCCGCACCGCGCGGACCGAGCGCCGCCTGGGAGCTGACGTGTGACACCGCGACCGTGGAGCTTCGGGTCGACGAAATCGTCACCCGCGAGTCGCCGATCGTTTCGTTCACGCCCGCAACCGGCCCGATGACGGACGATCTGCACCTGACGAGTCTCGTCGAGGCCGCCCAGCTATACAGGCGGGTCAACAACTACTGGGGTGTCTCGCCGGTCGAGTGGATCCAACTGCCCGTCGAGGCCAGCCTCGGGCTCTGTATCGTCTCGAGCGAGATCCTCTACGCCGGGTTCGAGTGGCAACTCGCGAACACGCTCTTTTCGTTCTCGAACGTATTCGACAAGGTCGTCGTGTTAGACGAGCAGGCCGACCCGACGAACCTCGCTCGAGCGGTCAACGACATGTGGGTGAAAGCGCACCCGGCGAACGACTGGACCTTCAGCGAGCCGAACGCGCCCGCAGCGACCGCGACGCGGTATCGTCGCGACGGCGAGACCGGCGCTCGGCTCTACGTCAACGCCACGTGGGACCCGCGCTGGGACGAAGAGTACATCGCGCCACGGGTAACCTTCGAGACGACGTTCTCGGAGAACGTCCTCGAGGCCCTAGACGAGCGCTGGGAAGCGCTCGGACTGGACGAACTGCTCGGTTCGCGGGACCAGACGGCGGTTTCGGAGCACTTCCATGAGTGAACGCGTTCGGATCGACGTCGGCGAGGGCTCGCCGGAAGGCGCGAACAGCGCCTATCTGCTACCCGACCGCGGCGTCCTCATCGACCCGGGACCGCCGACCGAACGGGCGTGGTCGAACCTGCTGGCTGGCATCGCAGATGCGGCGGCGTCGATCACCGACCTCGAGCACGTCCTCGTGACCCACTGGCACGTCGATCACGCGGGTCTCGCCCCCCGAATCGCCGAGCGAGCGAACGCCGAACTACACGTCCATCGCGCGGATTCGCCCCTGATCGGCGACTACGCGAGCGAGCGAGAGCGCCGCCTCGAGCGCGACGAGCGGACGCTCGCGCGCTGGGGCGTTCCCGAAGCGAGACGAACAACTGTACTGGACGGCGACACGCCGTCGCCGCTTCCCGATTCCTTCCCCGTCAGGGCACGTGACGACGGCGACGTGATCGCCGGCGTCGAAGTGGTTCACACGCCGGGGCACACGGGCGGCCACGCGTCGTTTCGTACCGCGGACGACCTCTACCTGGGCGATCTGCTGTTGCCGACGTACACGCCGAACGTCGGCGGGAGCGACACGCGCCTATCCGATCCGCTCGCGATGTATCTCTCGTCGCTGGACCGACTCGAGGACGCGCCCGATCGCGGCCGTCCGGGTCACGGAACGACGATCGAGATCGAGGCGGCCTGCAAGGAAGTCCGCGAGCATCACCGCGAGCGCGCTCGAGCGTGCTTTCGGGCGCTCGAGCCGACGGAGAGTGCCGCGAGCACGCCGTGGGCCGTCGCACGGGAGTTGTTCGGCGAAATGTCCGGCGTCCACGCGAAGTTCGGGGCGGGCGAAGCCGCCGCCCACCTCGAGCGGTTGGCCGCGCTCGACCTCGTTCGACCACTCGAGGGAGAGCCGGTCGAATACATCCGCGCCGTCGAGTCGTACCCCGACGAGATCGATCTATCCGCGTGATCCTCGCTGTGCTCGCGGGCCCGCGGTGGACCGATCAGGCCCCCTCGAGTAACTCGAGGGTTCGTTCGTCGAACGCGGTCGGCTCGCCCGCCTCGTCGAAACAGCCGTAGTCGGTCGTTCCCCGAATACTCGTCCGGCCGTCGCTCGAGAGCGTGTGCTCGACTCGAACCGTCTCCCGGTCGACGCCGATCACGTCGCACTCGACCTCGAGCGTCGACTGGAACCGAACCGGCGACTCGAACTCCCATCGCCAGTCGCGCATCCGAAACGGAACCCGACCGTCGTACAGATCGGCGACGTCCGCGCCGCGGCGCTCGACGTGTTCTTCTATCGCGATCGTGGCGAGACGCGGGTACTCCTCGAAGTACGCGAGCGTCGCTCCCTCGGCCAGCGGACTGCGGACTCGAGTCGTCGAGGAAAACGACGGGAGTGCGTCGGAATCCGTCTGGTCTGGTTCCCGACCCGGACCGACGGGCGGCGATCGAGAGACTTCCGACTCCTCGAAGGAGGCGCGTGCGGAGTCGGGAAGCGACAGCGCGCTTCCGTCGGGACCGATCGTGACGTGGGTCATCTGTGCGGTCGCCAGTGTGGCTCCGTCGTCGTCGACGACGTCGTACGTCAACTCGACGCTCGAGTCGCCGACGTTCGTCGGGGTCGCTTCGACGCCGATCGTGTCGCCGACCGCCGGATACCGGGCGACCGACGCCGTGTTCACGACGGGCGCGTACGGGATGCCGTCTTCCTCGAGAATGCCTTCGAACGAATCGTCGGCCGCGTTCGTGATCGCCTGCGTCGATATTAGCTGCCAGTCGAACAGCGTCGAACTGCTCACGAGCGGGCCTGCGAGTTCCCCGAACTGCACTCGGTGAGAGGTAATCGTTTGCACGGTCGGGATATCGGCGAGCACCGTTAGGAACGTGCAGGATTCGGTAATTTTCACCGCATCGAAGGAAGGCGTGGGGGATCGGATCTGACGCGGTCGTTCGATTCGATCCGACCGGGTTCACGGTGAACGCTGCGCTATCGGCCGATCGCGAATAGCGAGTGAAAAACGGTATCGAAACGGGGACGGGCTACCCGATTACTCGTCGGAGCCGGGTTCTTTGTCGCCGAGTTCGACGCCGAGGAAGTCCGGTTCGCGATCGTCGAGGAAGGCGTCGACGCCCTCTTTGGCGACATCGGAGCCGAGCAGACGGTTCTGCAGTTCGCGCTCGTGGGCGAGCGCGTCCGAAAGCGGCATCTCGAGGCCCTCGTTGACCGCGAGTTTGTTGTTGCCGACGGCGACGCTCGCTTTCGAGGCGATCAGCTCCGCGAACTCGAAGGCGGCATCTTCGATCTCGTCCGGCGGGTGAATCTCGTCGAAGATGCCCTTCTCGGTCGCTTCCTCCGGCGTGAGCGTCTCGCCGGTGAGCATCATTTCGAGCGCCTCCGAGCGGTCGATGTACCGCGGGAGCAATTGGGTGCCGGCCTCGCCCGCGATGAGTCCGAGGTGGATCTCGGGCATGCCGATGTTGTAGTTCTCGTCGTTGCCGACGTACCGGAAGTCACAGGCGAGCGCGAGCTCGAGCCCGCCGCCCATGCAGTGACCGTTGACCATCGCGATGAAGATGGTGTCTGTCGTCCGCATCTTCATGATGATCTCCTTGCTCGTCTGGCTCGCGTAGCCGACCTGTCGGCCCGAATCCTCCTGGAGGACCTGGATGTCGAATCCCGTCGAGAAGAACTTGTCGTTCGCACTCCCGAAGAGAACCGCGCGGACGTCCTCGTCGAATCGAACCGCCTCGACGGCCCGCTGGAGCTCCAACAGCACGTCGATGTCGTGTGCGTTCGCCGGCGGCCGATCCAGCCGGAGTGTGCCCACGTGGTCGGTTACTTCTGTGGTGAAATACTCCAGATCCAGCTCACTGAACGGTCGGAGTTGCATACAGGACACTCATTGGCGTCCACCTATAAGTAGCTTTCTTTCCAATGTGAAATTCAATAGAATTGAAATAATAAGATAGCTGGTGCTATGGGCGCGGGCAGTCTCTTCCCGACGCGGCGGTTACCGACCGGTTTCCGGATTCGCGCCGTCGTACTTGATCCGTTCGAACATCGTGTTGCAGCCGTTGCAGTAGTACTGCGTCTTCGAGATTTCGCTGCCGAACGCGGACTCCCGCTCCGTGTCCTCGCTCCCGCAGAACGGACACAACACGGTCGAATCGGAGACGTGATCGTTCATCGTCGTCAGTTCATCGTGTACAGCTGGTTTTTCTCGCCCCGGAGCTGCTCGACGTCCGTTTGGCTGATCGAGCCGGAGTCGGACCGTCGTCGCTTCTCGTCCCAATCCTCGAGAGCGGGTTCGTCCCACTCGACGCCCTCGAGCGAGACGTCGGTCCCCTCGAACAGGCGCTGGTAGTGGTCGATGTAGGCGTCACGAATGTCAGCGACCGACCGGTCGGTGAAGCCGGCGGTGTAGACGGGATCGGCTTCCTCGTCGTACTCCGACGGGCCGATGAGCGCGAGCGCCTGCGGTAACGTCGTCTCGAGGGTTTGCTGGACCGTTTCGGGATCCTCCTCGGCGAGCGTCTCGAGGCGGGCGTCGTGGTACTCGAGGTGGAAGTACTCGTCTTCGCCCATCTTGGTGAACATGCCGTCTAGATCCTCACGGTCGATCGCATCGATGAGGTACCACGCGGCGCGATCAGCAGGCGCGATCGAGGCGACGTACTCCGTCCAGTTCCCGTCGATCCGATCGAGACAGGCGGCGTTCGCGAACTCCTCGGGATCCCGCCCACCGTTTATCCACTCGAGGTCGCGTCCCTGTCCCTCGAGTTCGCGCGCGAGTTGGCGAACGTGACCGATCTCCTCCTGTGCCGCGCTCGCCCCGCCGATGTCGTCCTCGAGCGAGGGTCCGGAGAGGCTCCACTCGGCATAGCGGTGCCCCAGGAGGAGCTTCGTGTCGGAGATCGCCTGCACGTAGTCAACCGCGGGTTCTGGCCACTCACTCACCGGCGACCACCTCGCGTTCGGGCTGTTCGCCGCTGACCTCGTGGAGGTTCTCCTCGCGGACGACGGCCAGGTAATTCCAGTCTTCTTCGTCGAAGGTGTTGTAGGCGTACATCTGTGCAAGTTTGTCGCTCTGTGCGGTGACGGTACCGATGTGGAGGGTATCGTCACCCTGGTTTATTCGTGCGAATACTTCGTACTTCATCGGTGATTAGAGGCTGATACCGGACTCGCGCATCTTTTCGCGGACCGGTTCGGTGAGCATGTCCTTCGACCAGACGGGATCCCAGACGACCTCGACGTCGACCTCGTCGACGCCGTCGGTCAGCGATAGGCAGCTCTCGATGTCGTTCTGGATCATGTCGTAGGCGGGACAGCCCATACACGGGTAGGTCATTTCGACGGAGACGGTGCCGTCGGATTCCTCGACGTCGTAGATCATCCCCATCTCTACGAGGCTGACGGGAATGTGCGGATCCGGGATTTCGTCGATCATGTCCCAGAGTTCCCGCTCGAACGGCGTCGCGTCGGCGCGTCGGTTCTCGACGAACTTGCCGGCCAGATCGGTTCCGACGGAATCCGGTGCGTTTGCGCGTGCGCTCGACATTGTTACACCTCGAGCTCCACGGTTCCGGACTGGACCATGTTCACGTACTTGTCGTTGGCGGGCCCGCGCGAGCGCCACCGGTCCATGACGTCGGACCACGAAATCGGCTCGTCGAAGCGCCACTCCTTGTTGTCGGCGTCGAACGCCACCGGGAGCTCGTATTCGAGGACGTACTCGTCGCGCTCCTCGCTGTAGTGGGCGGGAACGTCGAGGTCGAGTTCGTTCATCAGCGGGAGCGTCCGAGAGAGCCAGTCCTGACGGAGTTCGTCGTTGGACTTGCCCTTGATGCGGTACTCGAGCTGGTCGTCGTGTTTTTTCTTGTCGTCGGGCATGCCGAACCACTCGACGCCCATCGGGAACATCCAGTCGATGGCCTCCTGCAGTCGGCGTTTGGTCTTCTCGCTGTTGTTCGCCAGTCGGCGCATCCACGTCTCGCCGTGACGAAGGTGGAACTGTTCTTCCTTGCTCACCTTTGTGAGCGCGCGCTTCCAGGGTGCGTAGGAGGTGTTCTCGTGGATGTCGCTGAGGAGCACGATCCCGGCGCGGTCGAAGATGCCGTGAGCCGTGACGAGCTCGGCGAAGTTCTCGATGTGCTGGTCGAACCCGTACGTGTTACGGAACTCGTGGGGCTCTCGCTCGTAGATGAGTTCGTGTCGGTCCTCGCCGAGGTCCTCGAGCAGCCGGTAGGCGATGTGACCGTGGCCGAGTTCGTCCTGGATGACGCTGATACACGAAGCGCGCGCGTCGAGCGACGGCGCGTTGAGCGACTGGTCGTAGTAGGCCGGCGCGCTCATGAGTTCGGTGTCGCCCGAGACGAGCAGGATCTGTTTGAGGGCTTTCTTGTACCCTGCGGTCATCTCGTCGGTCGATTCGATCATCTTCCCGTTCTGGAGTTCGTCCTTGAGTTGTGATTCCGTGGGCATAGCTCGTTTCGTCCGATTAGTAGTTGTCACCCCAGGGTTATAATTGTTTTCTGTATACGTCTGGCGTATTTACCGCCCGAATTGCCGATGGTATCAGTCGGACCGTTGACTTGACTATCGGAGCGGATTTGTGTCTGGACGGTAACACTACCGTTCGACGTCAGTACTCGAGACGAGACCACCACGTTTTTCGCCGATTCGAGCAGTGCCTTTTTTGGTAGTCCAACCCAGACAGTAGGACATGTCGTACGAGATACGCCACGCGAGCGTCGACGACGGCGAGGAACTGCTCGAACTCTGGCACGGGTTCACCGAACACCTCTCGAAATACGACGAGCGGTATCAGCACAAAGAAAGCGCCAACGACCGCTGGCTCCAGTACTTCGAGAGTCAGTTGCTCGATTCGAAGTACGGGACGGTCATCGTGGCCGAACACGAGGAGACGGGCGAACTCGTCGGCGTCCTCGAGGCGCGTATCATGGGGAACCATCCGATCTTCCGCCTCCAGAACCACGGCTACATCAACGGTCACTTCGTCGCCGAGGACCACCGCGGAAACGGCATCGGATCGGCGTTGCTATCGGAAGTCCACGAGTGGTTCGCAGACTCCTCGAAGGACGTCGATTTCTACCGCGTCGATACCATCGACGGCGACGCAGACTCACAGGAGTTCTACGAATCCGAGGCGTTCGACCCGGTCGAGCATGTCTACGAGAAATCGATCGACCAGGACCACTGAACCATGGTCGAGACTTACACAGTCGAGTTCATCGATGAGGGCCAGACGATCGAGGTACCGGCCAACAAGCCGGTGCTCGAGGCGGCCGAAGAGGCCGGCCTCGCACCCCCCTACCAGTGTCGGATGGGTGTCTGTGGCGTCTGCTGTGGCATGATCGTCGAGGACGGCGAAGTCGACCAGACCGAGGGGATGTTCCTCTCCGAGAGCGAAAAGGAGGAGGGCTACGCGCTGACCTGCATCGCGAAGCCGCGATCGAACTTGCGCATTCGAACCGACGAGAGCCCCTGACGAACTCGGGCGTTCGGTTGCTATTTCTACGGTTCGAGAGAATCGATTCGAAGTGTCCGTCCAGGGGACGGCCTGCGGTCCCGGGCCGAACCGCCTTGGCCACCTTCGCGTGTGCCAGGGAGCCGAGTACACGCCGCTGTCTCGAGAACGCTGCGACGCCGAGAAACGCGCTGACCGACCTTCGCGTGCGCGTCGAGCCGGACGGACAGTTCCGCCCCGAGAACGTATACGTTAGATGTATACGCCGTTGTCTGCGGCGTACGGGACTGTTCGGTCCCTTCTGGGTTCGTAGGTGACTGTCTCTCCACCGCTCGGTATCGGGCTCGAGTATTTTACGGTAATACGAATGTAATCCATTCCGGTGTGGAAATGCAATCGTCTTCGCAGGCGATGACACTCATTCGCATGCGTCGATTAGAGTCGGTTTGGCGGCTACTATCTCGCATATACGTCCTCCGTATACGGATGACGAATACGAAAAGTCCAAGCGCCGAATACGCGAGGTGCGGGGAGCGAATACGGCGATGCATGCAGGTTGAAGAGCCGATGCGCGCCGGCCGAAACGTTCGAGCGGCGTCTCGATGCCGAAACCTATCGCTCGAGTTCCGATTCTCACCACGCACGAAGCGATCCGGACGGAGCCGGCCCGCTGGAGTCGAACTGTCGGCGGTTCACGGATGGCGTAGAATTTCTCGCGGGCGGCGAAGTCTCCGCTCGAATCACACGGATGGCTCAATCGCAGCGCGAGTTCGGACCGAAGTGTCGTCAGTTACCGCAACGGGGCGAGCAGATTCGATCGGTATCGACGTCGACGGGCGGCGGGCAGATTACTGGCGCTCACGCTCGCGAAGTTCGGTTCGGCGAATCTTCCCGGTCTCCGTGCGCGGAAGCGTCTCCATGAACTCGACCGCACGCGGGTACTTGTACGGCGCGAGCGTGTTCTTGACGTGGTTCTGAATCTCCTCGACCAGCCCGTCAGAGGCCGACGCGTCGTCGGTCAGCACGACGAACGCCTTGACGATCTCGCCGCGTTCTTCGTGGGGACTTCCGGTCACGGCGACCTCCGAGACGGCGTCGTGTTCCTCGACGACGGCCTCGACTTCGGGGCCCGGAATGTTGTATCCACTCGAGATGATGAGGTCGTCGCTGCGGGATTTGTACTCGAGGCGCCCGTCCTCGCGCTGGACGAAGATGTCGCCCGGGATCGACCACCCGTCCTCGACGGCCTCGAGTTGCTTTTCGGGCCGGTTCCAGTACTCGATTCCCGTCGGGCCGCGGACTGCGAGCAGTCCGGCTTCGCCGCGGGGTACCTCCTCGCCCGTGTCGGGATCGATGATCTTGCACTCATAGCCCGGAACCGGGAAGCCGGTCGCACTGGGATCGATGTCGCCGTCGTGGCGGTGACTGATGAAGATGTGGAGCATCTCCGTGGTTCCGATGCCGTCAAGCAGCGGGATTCCGTACTCCTCTTGGAAGTTCTCGAAGGTGGTCGGCGTCAGCGGTTCCCCCGCGCTGAGGCCGACTCGAAGCGACGAGATATCGTACTCCGACGGCCCGTCGGGATACTGTGAAAGGATCTGATTGAACCCCGTCGGGATCGAACAGAGCACCGAGACCTCGTGCTCGTCGACCGCCTCGAGGAGGTCGCCGGGCGAGGCGTCTTCGACCAGACTCGTGGTCGCGCCGAACCGGAGCGGGAACGTGACGAGGTCGCCGTAGCCGTAGGCGAACGGAAGCGGGGGGTTGCCGCCGAAGACGTCTTCTTCCGTCGGCTCCAGACAGTATCGCGCGTACGAATCCGCGGTCGCCAGGACCTGTCTGTGGGTGTGGATCGCCCCCTTCGGTCGGCCCGTCGTCCCGCTCGTATAGAGCATGAGCGCCAGGTCGTCGCGGTCGGTCTCGTACGCCTCAAGGTCCTCGCTCCCGTCGTCGAGCATGTCGTCGTAGCTACGATAGCCGTGATCGACGCCGTTTCGCTCGGCGACGACGACGGTTTCGACGGTCTCGAGTTCGGGAAGCGCGTTCTCGACTTCCTCGAGGAGGTCGTCGTAGACGACGACGGTCGTCGCCTCGGCGTTGTTGATGATGTACTCGAGTTCCTTTGCCCGAAGCAGTTTCATCGACGGCAGCGCCACGGCGCCGATCTTCTGGGCCGCGAGACAGGAGACGATCGCCTCCGGCCGGTTCGGGAACCTGACGACGACGCGGTCGCCCGGTTCGACCCCCGACTCTCGGAGCGCGTTTCCGAATCGGTTAACGCGCGACTGTAACTCCTCGTAGGTGATCTCCCGGTCTTCGAAGCGTACCGCGACGTTGTTTCCGCGTCCCTCCCGAACGTGTCGGTCGACAAGTTCGTCGACCACATTCAACTGTTGAGGGTAGTGTGCCTCCGGTACCGGGTGGATGTAATCCGGCGTGTCACCATCGTCTGGTAGATACTCCGCTGGAACAGTTTCCTGCATGTACGAGTAGTTCATCATAGCTTAAAATGATATACCTAACGGTTTTTCTCTCGAGCGATCGGTTAGAATGTATGGGACTCGGCGACCGGAAACCGATCGGTTCGATCAGGTCCAGAATCCGTCCGGGTCGAAGGTTCGGATCAGCCCGAGCTCCTCGCCCGTCGGTTCCGGCGTCGTCGTCACCGGACCCTCGCCGACGTCCGCTGCCGTCTGGACCTCCCACGGGAAATCGGCGGCGACGGCCGCTTCGTCCGCGCCCGGATGGAGACTGCGGAGGTAGAGTTCGCCGTCGTCGTCGAAGCCGAACGTCGCCTTCGAGGTGACGAGCGCGCTCGGTCCGCCGCCCGACTCCGGGTGGGTGTTCCGTCCGGACCCATCGCTCGCGTGGCCTGGGCTGGTGACGTAGTGGACCGATTCCACGAACCGGCGCGGTTCGTGGGGCATCAGCAACACGGTCCGGTCGGCGAGACAGGCGATGTCGCAGGCACCGCCGCTGCCCGGGAGACGAATCTCCTGGTCGCCGCCCTGCACCCACGTGGTGTTCAGGTTGCCGTACCGGTCGACCTCCGCACCCCCCAGAAAGCCGACGTCGACGTCGCCGCGCTGGAGGCGGGACATGATGTCGATCATCCCCGTCGTCGACACCGCCCGATTCAGGTTCGGCAGATCACACATCGTGTGGATAAACCCGTCCGCGGGCGAATCCCGTACGACGCCGCTCTCGTAGACCGCCATCGAGTTCGGTGCGTGGGTGCTCACCGCGACCTGAAACGCGATCAGCGGCAACCGCATACCGACGAACGCGGTGTCGCCGTCCTCGATCTCGCTCGCCGCCGCGCTGACCATCAGTTCTCTGTCCGTGTACTCCTCACTGGCCATACTGCACCTCCGCGGAGACTGTCGGCTCGGTGATCTCGAGATCGCGTTCCACGAGCGTCTCGTACTCGGCCCGGCCGTCGACACCGTAGACCCACTTCTCGGCCCACTCCTCGAACGCTCCCTGAGTCTTCGTCTGTTCGCTGTACTCGAGGTAGTAGTCGTTGTCCCGGTTGTAGTAGCCGGCAACTGGCGAGGGATGCGCGCCGAACGGACACTCCGCGACCGCCGTCACCGCGTCTCGAGTGATACCGACCCTGCTCGGGTCGCTCTTGATTACGTCGGGGGAAACGATCTCCTCCGCGGTGACGAGGACGTTATCCGCGGCACCGACGGCGGGGTCGGTGATGCCCGTGTTTCCCCAGAGGTGTGCGTCCCCGTCGGGGCTGGCCCGCTGGGCGTGGACGATTGCCCAGTCAGGCTCGATGGCCGGAACGAGCGCCAGCCGGTCGCCGCCGAAGGGATCTTCCCCCTCGCGAAACAGTTCGCTTCGCTCGAAAATGTCGCTCCCGAGCAGCGACTTCGTCGGCAGGTAGGGCACGCCCATCGCTCCCGCCTGCAGCGCCAGCGCGATACTGAAGTTGGAGTGGTCCTCGACGCTGATCGCGTCGGTCTCGACGGCCTCTCTGAACCGGTAGCCCGTGCCGGCGCTGACGTTCCCGGCCCACGCGGCCCGAACGGCGGCGACCGCGTCCCCGCCGATCAGTTGATCGAACAGCAGGTCGCTGATCGGCCCGATCAGCGTGAGATCATCGATTCCCTGTCGGAGCAGTTCGTGTCCCGCCGCGAACGGAATCGCGTGCTCGAGCGCGAGTCCGGCCGCGATCGAACTTCCCGAATCGATTCGGGAGACGGCCTCCTCGAGCGTCGCTACGTCGTCCGTCATGTATCACCGAGTACCAAACGAGGGTAGTTAAATCCCCATCGTTGTGGCTACCCGCGGCGCAACCAACATCAACATAAGTTATATATACATGTGGTGTGCACACAAACCATATGTCTCGTAGAGACACGGATACACCTAGCAAGGGGGATAGTACCAATGATGCCAACGATCGAGGACCGACATCGACGCTCTCGCGTCGACAGTATCTTGCGGGAACCGCGGCGGCAGGCGTTGGGGCGACGTTGGCGGGGTGTACGGGTGGCTCGTCCGGACTCACCGTCGGCTACGCGCTTCCGTTTACGGGAACCTACGCGTACCTCGGCGAAAGTATCGTCAACGGATTCGAGATGTACCTCGAACAGCAAGACGGCGAAATCAACGGCGAGGAAGTCAACACCGTCCAACTCGACACGGAGGCCGATACCAACCGCGGCGTGGAGGTCACGCGACAGCTGCTCATCGAAGAGGGGGCGGATGCGATCGTGGGTCCGGTCTCGAGTGCCGTCGCCATCGCGATGATGGATATCATCGAAACGGAATCGAGTGCCATCTGGCTCAACGCGAACGCTGGTGACTACCGCGTCACGCAGGAAGGGTGCCTCGACTACCACTTCCGAACCTCGTTCAACGACTGGCAGACGAGCGCGCCGCTCGCCGAGTGGGTCTACGACAACGTCGCCGACAACGTCTCTCTGTCCTACGCGGATTATGCCTTCGGCCAGAATTCGAAGAATTTCTTCAGCGAAGCCTTCCAAGAGGCCGGCGGTGAAGTCGTCGAGGAAGTCGGCATCCCGCTGGGAACGAGCGACTACGCCCCGTATCTCGGCGACATCGAAGATTCGGGCGCTGACGCCATCTACTCGTTCTTCGCCGGCTCCGATGCCATCAACTACGTCGACGATCTCACCGACCTCGGCATTCACGAGGAGATGACCCAGACTGCGAGCGGGTTCATGTTCTCGGAGGATACGCTCCCCTCGCACGGAAGCGAGGCGGCGGGCATGTACTCGCTGCTCCACTACTCGTCGACGATCGAGAGCGAGCGGAATCAGACCTTCGTCGAGGCGTACAACGAACTCTACGACGCGTCCGCCAACGTCTACGCCTGCCAGGGATACGACTCGGGTCAGGCGTTCGGCGCGGCGATCGAGGAAGCCGGCGGCTCGGACCCGGACGACCTCGTCAGTGCCCTCTCCGGGATGGAACTCGAGAGCCCGCGCGGGGACTTCCAGTTCAACCCGGACACCCACGAGGCGATTCAGGACATGTACGTCCTCGAGGTCGTCGAGAGCGACGGCGAGAACGCAGTCGTAAACGAAGTGACCGATACGATCGAATCGGTCGAAGGACCGTCCTGGGGTTGCAGCCTGTGAGTCGAATGATCGACACGAACTCGCCCCACTGCGGGCATGTCAGACGACCGAACGCTCGAGACGAACGCACGCAACGGGGGCCAATCGCGAATGGTTGAGGCGTTCATCCGAGCGACGTTGCTCGGTCTCCAACTCGGCATGACGCTCGCGCTCATCGCCGCGGGGTTGACCCTGATCTTCGGCATGCTCGACGTGATCAACTTCGCGCACGGATCGTTGTTCATGCTGGGGGCGTACTTCGGAACGATCATCGCGGGCCAGTTCGGAAACTTCTGGCTGGCGCTGCTCGTCGCCCCGCTCCTGGTCGGCGTCATTGGCGCTGCCATCGAAATACTGTCGCTTCGACCGCTTTACGGTCGTAACCCGCTGTATCACATCCTGTTGACCTTCGGCATCGCGATCATGATACAGGGCGCGATCGTCCAGATCTGGGGCGCACAGTCCCGCCAGATGGCGACGCCCGAAATCCTCTCCGGATCGATTCCGGTCGGCCCGATCGAGTACCCGATCTACTGGCTGTTCGTGTTCGTCTTCAGTTCGGTGTTGGTCGGGGCGATCTGGCTCGCGATCGAACGGTCGAATCTGGGCATCCTGATGCGCGCGAGCGCTCACGATACGGAGATGGTCGACGCGCTCGGAATCGACGTCTCGAAGGTGTTCACCGGCGTCTTCGTCTTCGGCGCGATACTCGCCGGCGTCGCCGGGGTCCTCCTGAGTGGCACCCAGTCGGTCAACCCCGGTATGGGATTCAACGTCATCATCGAGGCGTTCATCATCGTCGTTATCGGTGGCCTCGGCAGCTTCCGCGGAGCGGTGTACAGCGCGTTGCTGATCGGGTTGGTGACCGCCTACGGGGCGCTGCTCGCGCCGACGCTGACGGACCTCATCTTGTTCGTGCTGATGGCACTCGTACTGATGGCGAAACCGAGCGGACTCTTCGGAACCACGGAGGCAGCATAAATGAAAGCAGTCACCCAATTCTTCGAGCGAAGTTCGCCTGCGAGCACGGGGAATCACCTCCTCTCGAGCCGGGGCCGACTCGCCCTGGTCGTCGCGATCGCCGTGCTCGCGGTCGCCGCACCGATCGTCGAACAGATCCACCCGTTCTGGTTGAATATCCTGGTTCGGATGCTGATATACGCGCTGTTCGCGCTAAGTCTCGACTTCGTGTTCGGCTACGCGGGGTTGCTCTCGTTCGGACACGCGGCCATGTTCGGCGCTGGCGGCTACGCGGCCGCGATCTTGCTCATCGACGGAACCTCCCACGCGTTCGTCGTGTTGCCCGCCGCCATTCTCACCGGCGTCGCTGTCGCGGCGCTCATCGGCTGGCTGAGCGTCCGCGCTCGGGGGATCTACTTCGCGATGCTGACGCTCGCGTTCGCGCAGATGTTCTACGTGATCGCGTTCACGGATCTCCCGGCGACGGTTCTCGGCCGCGAGTCGGTTACCGGCGGTGATAACGGCCTCTACGGAATCGGTATGTACGAACTGTTCGGGATCGACTTCACGTCGACGCTCATGTATTTCTACCTGACGCTCGCGCTCGTCGCGCTCTCGCTGGCGGTACTGGTCCGCCTCGCGAACTCCCCGTTCGGCCGCGTGTTACAGGGGATCCGCGAGAACGAAGAACGGATACAGTTCATTGGCTACGATGTCCGGCGATACAAGATCGCCGGCTTCGCCATAAGCGGCGGTTTCGCCGGCCTCGCCGGCGGCCTTTTCGTGCCGTTTCAGAGCGTCGCCCACCCCGGGAACCTCCACTGGATGGTCAGCGGCGAACTCATCGTCATGCTGCTGGTCGGCGGGATGGGAACCCTCTGGGGGCCGATGCTCGGCGCGGGATTGATCGTCCTGTTAGAGGAGCAACTCGCCGGCTTCGCGAGCTGGGAGGTCATTCTGGGATCGGTCTTCGTCGCCGTCGTCGTCTTCGCGCCGCGGGGACTGGCCGGCATCCTGATCTCGCTTCGAAACGATCCCGGCGGCGCGATCGACAACGTGAAGGGAGCGATTCGAAACTACGTCGAGGCGGTGAGAGGCTAACTATGACGACGAGTACGACAGATGCACACTCGAACACGACCGCGGATGGTATCGTCCTCGAGACAGAGGATCTGACGAAAACGTTCGGGACGTTGACGGCCGTCGAGGACGTCTCGCTCCGGGTCGAGTCCGGAACGATCACCTCGATCATCGGCCCGAACGGGGCGGGAAAGACGACGCTTTTCAACCTTTTTACCGGCAAACACGCCCCGACGGACGGAGAGATCTGGTTCCGCGGTTCCCCGATCGGCGGGCGGGAACCACACGACATTGTCTCGAGCGGCGTCGTTCGCTCGTTCCAGATCACGAACTTCTTCGACGAGCTCACGGCGCTCGAGAACGTCCGACTCGCGACGCAGGCGCGTCACACCGGCTTTCGACCCGGCGATTTCGTTCGCCACCACGGCGCTATCGGCGGGCCGATCGAGGAGGCAAACGAAATCCTAGAGCGGGTCCACCTCTCGGCGGTCGCAGACCGCCCGGCGGCGAACCTCTCCTACGGGCAGCGCCGCCACCTCGAGATCGCGATCTCGCTCGCTGCCGATCCGGAGCTGTTACTGATGGACGAACCCACGGCCGGAATGAGCCCCGAGGAGACCAGAGAGACGGTCGAGTTGATCAGGGAGATCGCAGACGACGTGACGCTGATACTCATCGAACACGACATGGACATCGTCATGGACATCTCCGATCGCATCGCGGTGATGAACAAGGGATCGTTGCTGGCACGGGGAACGCCGGCGGAGATCAAGCGAGACGACCGGGTCCAGGAGGCGTACCTCGGAGGTGGTGGCGGTGAGTAAGTCCGAACCGGAACCCAAGCGGCGCGCGGACGAGGACGGTGACACCCTGCTGTCGGTCGACTCGATCGATACGCACTACGGGGAGAGTCACATCCTGTTCGACCTCTCGCTGTCGATCGACCGCGGCGACATCGTCGCGCTGGTCGGCAGAAATGGGGCGGGCAAGACGACGACCCTGCGAAGCATCATGGGACTGACGCCCGTGACGAACGGGGAGATCACCAAGGGAGGCGAGCAGATTCATCGGCGCGAACCCCACGAGATTCGGAACCGCGGCATCTCGTGGATCCCGGAGGAACGGCGCGTCTTCACCGGCCTGACGGTCGAGGAGAACCTCCGGCTCGCGGCCCACAGCGGCGACGGCGCTCAGGCCGACCGGTTCGAGGAGATATACCGTCGGTTCCCGCGACTCGACGAGCGCCGCGGGCAGGACGCCGGCACCCTGAGCGGCGGCGAACAGCAGATGCTTGCCATTGCTCGAGCGCTGCTCGGACCCGAAACGGATCTGCTCCTGCTCGACGAACCGTCCGAGGGGCTGGCACCGCAGATCGTCGACGACGTGGCCGCGATCATCCGCGAACTCAACGAAGAGGGCGTGACGATCCTGCTCGTCGAGCAGAACGCCGAGATGGCCCTCGAGCTGGCCGACTACGCGTACGTCCTCGAGACCGGAGCGATCGTCCACGAATCGCCCGCCGCGGAGCTGGCGACAGATCGCGAGGCGATGGAATCGTATCTCGGAGTCAAATGACGGCGTCTTGCCGACGTGAGTAATCGTGAACACACAGACCGAACGCGTCCACGAATCCGTTCGCATCGAACGCCTCGAGACAGAGTCAGTCGCGCGACTCGTCCTCGAAACGAACCAGACGTCGCTGAACGTCTTTCACCCCTCGAGCGTCGAGGCGCTGGCGACCGCCGTCGAATCCCTCTCCGGGGAAGTCGACGCGCTCGTCCTCCATGGCGAGCCGGTGTTCTCGGCCGGGGCCGATCTCGGCGAGATCGAGCGGACTCCACAGGAGATGCGATCGGCCAAGATCGACACGATCGCCGCCGCCTCGAACCGGTTCATCCGATCGGTGCGGACCTTCCCCGCGCCGGTGATCGCGGCCGTTACCGGCGTCGCCGCGGGCGGCGGCCTCGGGTTCGTCCTCGCCTCGGACCTCGTCTACATGCACGAGGATGCAGTCCTCAACACGGGCTACGCTCGCGTGGGGCTCACCCCCGACAACGCGGCCCCGTTCTTCCTCGTCAAGACCGTCGGCCCGTACAAAGCCAGGGAGCTGTTCTTCGACACCGAGCCGATCACCGCGAGCGAGGCCGTCGAACTCCGGCTCGCCAACGAGTGCTTCGAGTGTCCCGAGTCGGCGTTTCTCGAGGCGGTCACCGAACGCGCGATCGAGTACGCCCACGGGCCCACGGAGACCTACGCTCGGACGAAGGTGCTCGTCGACTCCGTCTTCGAGGGCCGACTCGACTCGCACCTGGAAGAAGAACGCGCCGCGATCAAGCGAATGAGCGACTCTGACGTCTTCGACGAGGGGCTCTCGGCGTTCCTCGAGAGTCGAGAGCCCGACTGGGAGTGACGCCCTCGCGACGCGAATCGTTTTGTGGCCGGCGCTCCTCGGTGATACTGCCATGTCAGCACACGACGTTCCGATCCGCGTCGATCACGTCGGGATCGCCATCGAATCGATCGAGGACGGTGAACCGGTTCTCGAGGCGCTGGGATGCGAGAAACTCATCGAGGAGCCGGTCGACGAGGAGTTCAGGTGGGCCTACTACGAACTCGGCGGCGCCTCGCGGATCGAACTCATCGCGCCGATCGCAGACGACACCTTCCTGACGAACTACCTCGCGGAAAACGGACCGGGACTCCACCACGTCACGCTCGAGGTGGGCGATATCGAGGCGATGATCGAGTCGGTCGAACGGGCAGGACTGCAGGTCGTCGACCACACGGAACGCGAGGACTGGTCGGAGGCGTTCGTTTCGCCGGCGAACCCGACGGGGACGCTGTTTCAGCTCATGGAGTACCACGAGAGCTACGTCGAGAACAGAGACGGTCGGTCGAACCCCTGTATCGGGGGCGCTCGCGTCGGCCGCGATTGATCCGCTCGCGCGGCGGTTCCAATTCAACCGTGCGGCCGTCCCACTTCGATCGCCCGGCGGTCCCATTTTGATCGCCCGGCCCGCTCGATTCGGCCAGCGGATCGAATCCGTCCGCCCCCTAAGCGCGTTGGAGACGCCTAATTCACGTTCTCGTCGGTGTCGCTCCAGTGTTCTTCCCGCAGTTCGAACTTCTGGATCTTGCCGGTCGAGGTCTGGGGAAGCGACTTACGGAACTCCACCTGCGTGGGACATTTGTAGTGGGCGAGTCGTTCTCGAGTGAACTTGATGAGGTCGTCTTCGGTCAACTCGGAGTCGTCGTCGGTGACGACCAGCGCTTTCGGCGTCTCGCCCCACTTCTCGTGGGGGACGGCGATGACCGCGGCCACCCGAACCTCGGGGTGGTCGTAGATCGTATCCTGGACTTCGATCGAGGAGATGTTCTCGCCGCCGGAGATGATGATGTCTTTCTTCCGGTCGACGATCGTTATCATCCCGTTCTCGTCGATGGTCGCGATGTCGCCGGTGTGGAACCAGTCGTCGACGCGGTCGTGGAACGCGCGTTCGGTCTCCCCGGGCTTGTTCCAGTACCGATCGAGGACCTGATTGCCTCGAGCGACGACCTCGCCTTTGGTCGCGTCGTCCCGCGGCACGTCCTCGCCGTCCTCGTCGACGACGCGTATCTTCGTGTTCAGCGTGGCGAAGCCCGGCTTGTTGATGATGTCGTACTTGTCCCCGGCCTCGATCCTGCGCCTCGAGTTGCTGGTCGTGATGAGGGGACCGGTCTCGGTCGCGCCGTAGGCGTGGATGATCCGCCAGCCGAGTTCGTCCTCGGTTCGCCTGATCGTCTGTTTCGGTGGCGGACTCGCCGCGGTCTCGACGCGGACCGGCTTCTCGCCGCTGGTCGGCACGTCGGCTTCGTCGCGGTACTCGAGGAGCATGTTCAGGACCGTCGGCGCGCCGCCGAGGAACGAGACGTCGTGTTCGCGGATGCGCTCGAAGACCGTTCCGGGGTCGAAATCCCGCAGGATGACGTGGGTGCCGCCGATGCCGGTGAGCCCGTAGATGTGCCCCCAGCCGTTGATGTGGAACATCGGCGAGGTCCAGAGGATGGTATCGTCGTCCTCGAACTCGACGTGGTGGGCGTGGATCAGCGCGTGGTAGTGCTGGCTGCGGTGGGTGTGGACGACCCCTTTGGGGTCTCCGGTCGTCCCCGACGTGTAGAGGATCGTCGCGTCGTCGTCCTCCGAGAGGTCGACTGCGTCGGGCGCGGTCGCCGGGGAGTTCTCGAGGACGGTTTCGTAATCGTCCCAGTTACCCTCAACCGTGGTGGCGTCGTAGGCGATCCACGACCCGACGCCGCACTCGCCTTTGAGGTGCTCGAGTTTCCCCGCGTACTCGTAATCGGCGATGAGGACGGTCGGATCGCAGTCGTCGACCAGATAGTCGTACTCCTCGGGCTGGAGCCGGAAGTTCAATGGGACGAACAGCGCGCCGATCTGCATTGTCGCGTACAGCGTCTCGATGAAGTAGTGGGAGTTCGGCGAGAGCAACGCGACGCGGTCCCCCTTCTCGACGCCGCGCGCCCGCAGCGCGTTCGACAGTCGGTCGACCCGCTCGCCGAGTTCGGCGTACGTAAACGCCGTCCCATCGTCTGCGATGACACCGACCTCGTCGCCGAACAGCGTCACCGCTCGGTCCAGATAATCAGTCGTGAGTAGCGGCTGTTTCATGCGTCGAACAATGGCGTCTCACGTTGGTCTGTCGGTGCGATATCTTCCTGTGTTACCATACTCATTGGCATAGGTACTCATTCACAAACATGATAGTTCAGTCTTACGGTCCCAGCCGTCACTATCTACGAGTCACTCGCTGTCGCGATCCGAACTCTCTCGCTGTAACAACCCCAAAGAACGAGCGGCACGCGCTCGTTGGCGAGTGACGCTCTCGAGTTTCCCAGACGGCGTCCAAAAGACCCATCTCCCAGGCTGCCAGCTGACTGCTGATTCCTACTGGCCCGTAAACTCGGGGTCGCGCCCCTCGAGGAACGCGTCGATCCCCTCGTCCTTGTCGTCGGTCGCGAACAGTTGCACGAACAGTTCGGCCTCGTAGTCCAGTCCCTCCTCGAGCCCCATCCGGGAACTGGCCTTGACGGCGTTCTTGGCGAACTCGAGGGCGATCGGGCTCTTCGACGCCATCTTCCCGGCGAGGTCGTCCACCCGCTCGTCGAGGTCGTCCGTCTCGAGCACCTCGTCGACGAGACCGATCTCGCGGGCCTCTTCGGCGTCGATCAGCTCGCCGGAGAGAATCAGCCGCATCGCCTGTCCCTCGCCGACGAGGCGGGTGAGCCGCTGCGTGCCGCCGCCGCCGGGGATGATGCCGAGGTTGATCTCCGGCTGGCCGAGCTTCGAGCCGGCTTCGGCGATTCGTACGTCACAGGCCTGTGCGAGTTCGCAGCCGCCGCCGAGGGCGTGGCCGTTGATCCGGGCGATCACGGGAATCGACGCGTCGTCGACGGTCTCGTAGACTCGCGGGCGCTCGCTCGCCTCGCGCTGCTCGACGACGCCGCGCTCTCGAAACTCGGTCACGTCCGCGCCTGCTACGAACGATCCCGAACCATCGCCGCCGGTGAGGACGAGAACCCGGACGTCGTCGTCCCCATCGGCCGCCGCCACGGCGTCCTTGAGTTCGGTCCGAACCTGACCGTTGAGCGCGTTTCGGGCGTCCGGGCGCTCGATCGCGACCGTCGCGACCCGATCGGCGCGGGTGCCGACCTCGACCGACAGCAGGTCGTAGTCGTCTTCGAGTTCACTCATCGGCCTCACCCCAGTCGCCGCTCGTTCCGACGCGCTCGCCGTCCTCCCAGACGTAGAACCCCTCGCCCGATTTCTTCCCGAGGTTCCCCGCTCGAACCTTCCGGCGGAGCGTCTGGGGCGGCTTGAACCGCTCGCCGAGTTCCTCGCGGAGGTGTTCGGCGATGTGGAGCCGAACGTCGAGCCCGACGTGGTCGGTCAACTCGAGCGGTCCCATCGGATAGCCGTAGCCGATCTTCATCGCCTCGTCGATGTCCGCCGGGCTGGCGACGCCCTCCTCGACCATTCGGATCGCCTCGAGGCCGGTCGCGACGCCGAGGCGCGAGGACGCGAAGCCAGCGGTGTCCCGGACGACAACCGCCTCCTTCTCGAGGTCCTCGACGTACTCGACGGCGAACGATTCCGTGCGGTCGTCGGTCTGTTCGGCGACGACGATCTCGACCAGATCCATGATGTGCGGCGGATTGAAGAAGTGGAGGCCGATCGCTCGCTCCGGACGCTCGAGCGCGCTCGCCATCTCGGTCACCGACAGCGAAGAGGTGTTCGACGCGACGACCGTCTCCTCGTCCGCGGCGGCCTCGACGTCCGCGAAGACCTCCTGTTTCAGGTCCATGTCCTCGGGAACCGCCTCGACGACGAGGTCGGCGCCGTCGACAGCCGCCTCGAGGTCGGTCGTCCCCTCGATGCGCCCGAGCGTGGCTTCCATCTCGGCTTCGGTGACTTTGTCCCGGTCGACGCCGCCCTGCAGGTTGTCGCGGATGCCCTCGAGCCCGTCCTCGACGAACGCTTCTTCGACGTCCCTGAGAACGACATCGTGGCCCGCCATCGCGGAGACCTGCGCGATTCCGTGGCCCATACTTCCAGCTCCGAGTACCGTAATTTGCATACGAAATCAATCTCGAGTATCGATGAAAAACCTTCCTATCAATCAGTCGGTTCGAACTTCGCGCCGTACCGGGGAACCCCTTCCTGCGTGTAGATCCGCCGAATCGTCGCCGTAACGGTGTCACCGACCGAGACCGACTCGGGATCCGCGTCGGTGACCTGCGCGGGCAGTGTGATCGTCCCTTCCTCGGCCTCGAGCGCGACGATCGCGACCGCGTACGCGCCGTCGCGTTGCTGCTGTTCTGCGAACTCCGGCGGCGCGCCGCCCTGTCCGATCGCGGTCACGGCGCGAACGGTGCCGGTCCGGGGCGCTTCGAACTCGTCGAACTCGACGCGGGCGTGGCACTCCTGGCAGGCGCCCTCGGGCGGGAACGTCACGCCGCCGCACTCGGGACAGGACCCGGCCACGAGGCGGTAGCGCTGCTCGAGCGAGCCCTGCCAGTTCGGCAGGCTGACGTTCGCGCCGCCGCCGGAGACCTCGCCGTCGACGACGTAGCCGCGCTCGCGGAGGTAGGCGGCGTAGGAGATCGGCTCCGCCGCCTCGAGTTCCTCGAGGCCCGGCACCGAAAGGGTGCCCCGGAAGGCGAACGCGGCCGCGCTGCCCCCGCCGAAGAAGGCGGCGAGCGAGAGCCCGCTCCCGGCGTCCCCGCCATCGGAAAGCGCCGAGAGCAGTCCGATCGGAACGGTCGCGGCCCCCGCGTCGCCGATGCGGTCGGCGACGGTTCCCGCCGCCACGGCCTCGCCCGAAATCGGTAGGTCCCCCGCGGCGCGGTAGGGAAACGCGCCGTCCCGCTGGTGAATCGCCGCGCCGGTCGCCGTCTCCGGGTCGACCTCGAGCGAGTCCACCGCGCTGGTGACGGCCTCGCGGACCGCGTCGCGCTCGTAGGTCGTGATCCCGAGCGCGTCGACCGTCCGAGTCCCGCGCTCGCGGAACCGGACGCCCGGCGTCTCGTCGCTGTGCCAGGCGCTGTCTGCGATCTCGACCGCCGGATCGTCGCCGACGACGAACGCGGCGGCACCCGCACCGAACGGGTGGTCGGCATCGGCGGGCTCACCCTTGGGGCAATCGGCCGCGACGACGAGCGCCGTCCCGTCGGCGTCGAGCGCCCTCGAGAGCGCTTCGGCTCCGGCCGCGGTGTGCTGGGTGGCAGTCGCCGTCGTGACCTGTGCGGGGAGATCGAGCGCCCGCACCAATCGCGGAACGAAGTCGCCCTCGGCGAGCGGCGGCGTCGTCGTCGCGGCCGCCACAACGTCGATGGCCGACCGCTCTCGAGACGCGCTCTCGAGCGCCCGCTCGGCCGCTTCGACGGCCATCGTCAGCGTGTCCTCGTCGGCGGCGGGGACCGCCTTCTGCTCGACCCCGGAGGCGTGGCTCGTTCCCCACGCGGACTCGAGTTCGTCGCTCGAGAGGCGGTATCGGGGGACGTAGACCCCGGCGGCGACGATTCCGCTCATGCCGATCCCTCCGCGTCTTCTTTCTCGAAGATGTGGACGGTCGCCCCGCCCCCGCTTCCGCCGACGTTGTGCGTGAGGCCGTACTTCGGATCGTCGACCTGAACGTGTGCCTCGCCTCGGAGCTGGTCGAACGCCTCGACGATCTGGCCGGTGCCGGTCGCACCGATGGGGTGGCCCTTCGATTTCAGCCCGCCGCTGGTGTTCGTCGGCAACTCGCCGTCGGGATCGGTCACGCCCTCCCGGAGGAGTCTGCCGGCCTCGCCCCGGTCACAGAAGCCGAGGTCCTCGTAGGCGAGCAGTTCGGCGATGGCGAAACAGTCGTGGACCTCCGCGAAGTCGAGGTCGTCGGGGCCGATTCCGGCCGCCTCGTAAGCCGCTTCTCCCGCTCGCGTGCTCGCGGGGACCGACGTCAGCGAGCCGCGCTGGAAGAGCCCGACGCGGCCGCTCGAGGCCCCGCAGCCGGCGACGCGGATCGGCGTGTCGGCGTGCTCTCTCGCCACCTCCTCGCTCGCGACGAGCACGGCGCTCGCCCCGTCGGTCGTCGGACAGCAGTGATAGAGATTGAGCGGGTCCGCGACCGCCGGCGCGGAGACCGCGTCCTCGAGCGAACACTCGAACCCGAGGTGCGCTTTGGGGTTTTGCGCGCCGTTGGCGTGGTTTTTCACCGCGACGCGGCTCAGGTCCTCGACGGTCGTGTCGTACTCGTCCATGTGGGCGCTTGCCATCTGCGCGTAGACGCCCGCGAAGGTGGTCCCGCTCGTTCGCTCCCACTCGGTCTCGCCGCTGACGCCGAGCCACCAGCGGGTGTGATCGGAACTCGCGTCGGTCATCACTTCGTAGCCGCCCGCCAGCGCGACGTCGGCCATTCCCGACCGGATGGCCGTGACCGCCTGGCGGAACGCGTAGCCGCTCGCGGCGCAGGCGTTCTCGACGCGGCTCGTGGGGATCCCGTGGAGGCCGACGTGTTCGGTGACCGCGGGCCCCGAGAGCCCGATCTGTCGGCCGCCGACGCCGAGCGTTCCGAGGAAGGCCTCGTCGATCGACTCCGGTGAGAGTGGCGATTCCACGCTGTCCATCGCCGCGTCGAAGGCGTCGTCGAACAGCGACAGGTACGTTTCGTCCGGAAACGAGCCGAACGACGACTGACCCGCCCCGAGGACGTATGCATCTCGCATGGGTGGGGATAGCTGCCCCGGTCCCTTATAGATGACTCCCGATCGACGCGACGGCTCGTCCGCGGGCGCGGCCGAATCGAACGAACCGCGAGATCGCTTCGGCGACTCCGACATCCCTTCGGTGACTTCGATTGCGGTATCGGTTCGGAGCCGCACAGTTCGACGCGACCACACCCTTTTTATCGGATCGCACAGAAGGGCTATGCGTATGAGTTACAGCGGACCGACAGACCTGTTCATCGACGGCGAGTGGATCGACGCCGAAGACGGCGAGACGTTTTCGACCGAGGATCCGGCGACCGAAGAGACCTACGCGACCATCGCGCAGGCGGGAGCGGCCGACGTCGACAGCGCGGTTGCCGCGGCGTCCGACGCGGTCGAGCGCGACAGCGATTGGCGCTCGCTCGACCCGCGCGAACGCGGCCGACGGCTCGATGCCATGGCGGACGCCATCGAATCGATGTCCGACGAGATCATCCGCGTCGAGTCTCGAGACAACGGCAAGACGCCGTTCGAGGCCTCGCTGGACGTGGAGATGGTCGTCGACACCTTCCGGTACTACGCCGGCTGGGCCGACAAGATTCAGGGCGACGAGGTGCCCGTTCCCGGCGACCGGCTGAACTACACCGTTCGGGAGCCAGTAGGCGTGACGGGCCACGTCATCCCGTGGAACTATCCCTTCCAGCTCGCCGGGCGGAGCCTCGCACCCGCGCTGGCCTGCGGGAACACGGCCGTCCTCAAACCCTCGAGCACGACGCCGCTGTCGGCGCTGTACTACGCGGTCGCGGCCGAAGAGGCGGGCCTCCCCGACGGCGTGTTGAACGTCGTCCCCGGTCGCGGCTCCACCGCCGGAAACAGACTCGTCGAACACCCCGACGTCGACCACATCGCGTTCACGGGCAGCACCGGCGTCGGGAAGGGCGTCATGGAGCAGGCGTCCCAGAACGTGACCGGCGTGACCCTCGAGCTGGGTGGGAAGGGTCCGAACATCGTCTTCCCGGACGCCGACCTCGAGGCCGCCGCCGCGGGCTGTCACTACGGAATCTTCATGAACGCCGGCCAGATGTGCTGGGCGGGTTCGCGCCTGCTCGTCCACGAATCGGTCCACGACGAGGTCGTCGAGCAGGTCGTCGAACGCGCCGAAGCGACGCCGCTCGGGAGCGGTATCGACGACGACGGCCGAATGGGGCCGACGGTCAGCGAGAGCCAGCAGGAGGAGGTCCTCGAGTACATCGAGAGCGGGAAGGAAGAAGGCGCGACGGTCGCGACCGGCGGGGGCGTTCCCGCGGACAGAGACGTCGGTCACTTCGTCGAACCGACCGTGTTCACCGACGTGGAAAACGATATGACGATCGCTCGAGAGGAGATCTTCGGCCCGGTGCTTTCGGTCATCGAGTTTAGCGACCGCGAGGAGGCGATCGAGATCGCCAACGACTCGCCGTACGGCCTCATGGCCGGTATCTGGACGTCCGACCTGCAGACCGCCCACGGCGTGGCCGATTCGCTCGACTACGGCATGGTCAGCGTCAACGAGTATCCGGTCACCCAGCCCCAGACCCCCTTCGGCGGGTTCAAACAGAGCGGCCGCGGCCGCGAGCAGGGAACCGAAGCGATCCACGAGTACACCCAGACGAAGAACGTCAACGTGAACCTCGAGTGAGGTCGGTCTCGGGGCAACACCGGGAACGGGCGAGCGCCGGCGTCGGCCCGGCGCGGCGCTGAACCCGATTCTCGGGACTTTTATGGTGATGTGTCTCGCGTATTCGACCGTATGACTCTCATTGAGAACGTCCTCTCAGAGGAGCACCGAGAGATCCGGGATCGAGCGGCGAACTTCACCGCGGACGTCGTCGAACCGGAAGCCGAGCGAATCGAACGGACCGACGAGTTCCCGCGTGAGGTACTCGAGCAGGCGGGCGAACGCGGCATCCTCGGGATCTTGCTCCCGGAAGCCTACGGCGGGGAAGATTCCGATTTCCTCTCGTACTGTCTCGCGATCGAGCAGATCGCACAGGTCAGCGGGGCGGTCGCCGAGTCGATTCACGGCCACACCTTCGCGGCGCTGCCCATCGCGACCTTCGGCACCGAAGAACAGAAAGAGACGCATCTCGAGGCGATGGTACGCGGCGAATCGATCGGATCGATGTTGCTGACCGAACCCGACGCCGGCAGTTCACCGACCGAACTGTCGACCGTGGCGACGGAACGCGACGACGGCGACGGCTACCGGCTCAGCGGCGAGAAGTCCTTCGGGACCAACGCCGGCGTCGCGGACGTCCACCTCGTGGTCGCCCGCAAGCAGCCGACGCCGGAAGACGGCCACGGCGTGAGCGTCTTTCTGGCCCCCGGCGTCGACGAACGAGACGGATTCACCTTCGACCGCGTAGAGTTCATGGGCATGCGCGGGCACGTCACGGGCGACTCGACGCTCGAGGACGTGCCGGTCGACCGCTCGGCGCTCCTCGGCGAGGTCGGGCAGGGCTTTCGAATTGCCATGGGAACGATCGATATGGCTCGAACCGGACTCGGTGCGATCGGGACGGGAATCGCCACCGCGGCGTTCGAGGAAGCCCTCGAGTACGCCGGTGACCGCGAACAGGGCGGCAAAGCGGTCGGCGAGTACCAGGCGGTGCAGGTGCTCGTCGCCGAGATGGACGCCCGACTCGACGGCGCGCGCCACCTCGTCTACGACTCCGCGGCGTCGATCGCAGCCGACGACGCCAGTACGCGCCAGTCGAGCAAGGCGAAGTACGTCGCGAGCGACACCGCCGAGTTCGTCACCCGGAACGCAATTCAGGTCCACGGTGGGAAGGGCTACCAGACCGATCTCCCGCTCGAGCGCTACTACCGAGACGCCAAGATCCTGAGTATCATCGGCGGCACGACGGAGATTCAAAAGACGACCGTCGCGAGCGACGCCCTCGGTCTGTAACACAAACTCGGGGTCTGTGCCACACACCGACTGCTCTGTTTTCGGTCCGGGTCCGATGGACTCGATCAGGTCGTTCGACGAGCGATTCGGTTAGCGAACGCACTCGCTCGTTCGCCGTCCGACGCCTTATCGAAGGTGTATACGGGGACCGTATACAAACTCATCAATACGGGACGAGCGATCAGTTCTCGCGTCGGTGTGAGGGGCCGCTCCCTTCCAGACTGCCGGCTGTGTTCTCCCTCTTTACACGAATACCAGTGTAATTTATCGCGTGTTTTAGTCGATCGTTGTCGTGGTATACGTTACCTGTATACTCATCGCTCGATAGGCTCATCTGTGCGCTCTCGCTCTCGTCGACTCACCTCGAAGAACGCGCTCGAAGGAACCGGTCTTCGACTCACAGGTCCGACTCGAGTTCCCGAACGTCGTCACGGATCTCGCGCACCTTGGCGGCTTGCTGTTCGTTGGTGTCGGCGAGGGTTTCGATTTCGTCGGCGACGGCTTCGATCTGTTCGACGGAGGTGCCGAGCATCGTGGCGACCTCCTCGGCGGTGGCGGCCTGGTCGTCAGTGGCGTCGGCGATCTGTTCGATCCCGGTCGTCGCCTCGCCCACGGCGGATTTGATCTCCGATTGTTTTTCGTCGACGGCTCTGGCTCGCTCGATGGCGACGTCGACCCGGTCGATCGTCGTCTCGACGCTCTCGATCGTTTCGGTGGTGTTCTCGCGGACGTCGTCGACGATCTCCTCGATCGTTCCGACCTCCTCTTTGGACTGGTCGGCGAGCTCTTTGACCTCGTCGGCGACGACCGCGAAGCCCTCCGCGCCGGCATCGACCTGGGCGGCTTGAATGTTGGCGTTGACCGCCAGCAGATTGGTTTCATCGGCGATCTGGTCGATCACGTCGACGACTTTGTCGATTTCCCGCACGCGTTGCTCGAGTTCGTGGCTGGTCGCCGAAAGGTCGTCTGTCGCGTCGCGAACGTCGTCGATCATTGCGACGATCTCGCCCGTCGCTTCCTTCGATTCGTCTGCCAGCTCCGCGGCGAGTTCGCTCTGGCTGCTGACCTCCTCGGCGCTGGCGGAGATCTCCTCGACGGTCGCCGAGAGCGCCTCCATCTCGTTGCGCACGTCGACGAGGTTCTCGACCTGTTCTTCGGCCAGTTCGTCGACTTCCTCGGTCGTCTCCGCGTTCGTCTCGGCGGCCTCGAGTAATTCACCGACGGCTCCCTCGACGGTCTCGCTGATCGACTCCTGGATGCGCTCGAGTTCCTCGCGTTGCTCGACTAAATCGGTGACGCTGCTTACGTACTCGAACGCGCCGACCGACTCGCCGTTGGGGGTCAAAAGCGGGACCCCGGCCGCTCGGACGTGCCAGTTTTTCCCGTCCGTGTTTCCGGATCGGATTCGGTCCTCGCGAACCGGCTCGCCCGTGCGAGCGACCTTTTCGGCCAGCGTCTCTTCGACGCCTTCGGTTCCAACGACATCGATCGCTTGATTCCCGACCGCCTCGTCTCGAGTCGCGCCGATCAACTCGACGATCGAGTCGTTCCAGTGTGTGATCGTGCCCTCGTCGTTGACGACGACGACCGATTCGGGGAACTCTTCGACCAGTTGATCGAAGAGATTTCGCCAGAAGTCGCGTTCGGCCCGCAGTCGCTCGAGTTCGCCATCGGAGTCGCTACCGTCGAATTCTTCCGGAGCGAGCAACCGTTCGGTTTCTGACATTGATGCAAACGTATTCGGAGCCGAGTTTGAATAGCTTCCGGCCACCGTCACGAACCCCGTTGAGTGGGACCGTTCGCGTCCTCCTTTCACCTCGCGGTGTCTTCCCAGCACCGATCAATAAAATTATAAGTGATAACTCAATATCCGGTGTAATAGATGCGAATTCGTCGAGTGAAAGGAGAACGCTGTAACCGAAGAGTGTATCGAGGTGCGATGACGCGTTATTCTCACGAAAGGCAGGAAGAGGTCCCTTTGTAGGGGATTTCTACCCGGGGATACCAATTTGTCACACCTCAAATAGTAACTCGAGTGCTGGGATTCTTCAGGCCGACGATCTTATGTCAAACCACGTTAAAACGGCTACAGAGGACTCGAACGTCGACAGTTGCGGTTGAACTATCGTTGTCTTCCGCTTTGATTATCGGTTCCCGACTCGACGTAGATCTCCGTCTTATACTGGGTAATCACTTTTAAATCTATAAATCGTCCCGCTCTGGATACTGTGATTCCATCGGTCGGGGGTCGTGCATATAGCAGGGTCTAGCATTACGGTGACCCGTTCCGTTGACTCCCGTGTGAGGTCGCTGCGCTCGAGTCCGCTGGTCCCCGTCGCAATCGCTGTCGGCCTCGTCCTTCCGTGGCCGGTCGTCAGCGCGCTCGGCGTCCGTCCTGGTCTGATCGCGACGGTCGCCCTCTCCGGGACGTCGATCCTCGGGGCCGCCTTCCTGCTCGCCTGGGGGGCGGAGACGGCCGAGAAAGACGTCTCGAGGTCGTTCGCGATCGCCGTGTTGGCGGTGCTGGCCGTCGCGCCGGAGTACGCCGTCGACGCGCTCTACGCGTGGGAGGCCGGCGTCGCGCCGGGGAGCGGGGCCTCGCGACAGGCCGCCGATCTCGCGGTCGCGAACATGACCGGCGCGAACCGGATCCTCATCGGCATCGGCTGGTCGGGAACCGCCCTGTTCACCGTCTATCGTGCCAGGAAGAGCCGAGACCTCAACGTCGAACGCGCGGAAGGGTTTCTCGCGAGTCGTGTTCGACTCGATCGAGAACTCTCCCTCGAGATCGTCTTTCTGTTCGCGGCGACGGTGTACGCGTTTTTCATCCCGCTGACGAACTCGATCGCGATCCACGACATGGTGATTCTCGTGGGCCTTTACGTCCTCTACATCGCCTCCGCGATCAGAACGCCGGCCGTCGAACGGGGTCACACCGGCGTTCCGGCGTACTTCCAGTCGTTTCGGAAACGGCGGCGGATCGCGACCGTGATCGGACTCTTTGTCGTCGCCGGCGGCGTCATCTTCCTGGCGGTCGAACCCTTCGCTCATGGGCTCGAGGAAATCGGGCTGCAGTACGGCATTCCACCGTTTCTGATGATTCAGTGGGTCGCACCGCTTGCCAGCGAGACGCCCGAGTTCGTGATCGTCATCATGCTCGTGATGAAGGCCCGCTCGAGCGCGTCGTTCAACGCCCTCATCTCCTCGAAGCTCAATCAGTGGACGCTCCTCATCGGAACGCTCGTCGTCGTTTACAGCGTCTCGCTCGGGTACTACGGCGCGCTTCCGATGGGGCAGCGCCAGAGCGGCGAGATTTGGCTGACCGCGGCTCAGAGCTTCTTCGCGCTCGCGCTTCTCGTCGACCTGCGACTCAGCGCCCGCGAGGCGCTCGCCTTACTCGCGCTCTTTCTCGTACAGCTCTATCCCCCGTTTCACGAGTACGAGTGGTTGCTGGCGTTTACCGCGCTCTACCTCGTCCTCGGTACAGCTCTCCTGATTTACCGCCGGGAAGCCTGCCGCGAACTCGTCGAACTCGCAGTCGATCGCGTTCGGACGGCCACGACAACCGCGTCCCGGTAGCCGTTCTATCCCGACCGAATCGAGCCGTACGTGTACCGATCTGGCATCGACCGCCGCTCGAGCGCCTCGCTCACGACCGCCAGTACGCGGCCGTGAGCAAGACGAGCACCGGGAAGATCTCGAGGCGACCGATCCACATGTAGACGACCATGAGAAGTTTCGAAGTCACCGGAAACCCGTTGTAGCTTCCCATCGGCCCGACGACGCCGAACCCTGGCCCGATGTTTCCGAGCGTTGCGATGGACGCCGTCAGCAGATCGAGCGTGTGTGGATTGAACTCCGGCAGTCTGGATGCGTCCGCAGAGAGCAACAAGAACCCGACGAAAAACAGGCCCAAAAACAGGAGTGTGAACGCGTATATTCCTCTGATAGCGTCCTCGTCGAGGGGTTGGCCGTTCATCCGAACCGGTCGCACCGCCTCGGGATGAATGGTCGTAAACACTTCACGGCGAAGCGATTTGAGGATTACCAGCCATCGGAGAATTTTGATACCGCCGCCGGTCGACCCGGTCGATCCGCCGATAAACATTACGAACAGCAACAACGCCTTCGCGGAGTGCCCCCACTCGTTGAAGTCCATGTTCGCGAATCCCGTCGAGTTGGTCATCGAAGTGATCTGAAAGACCGAGTACCGAAGGGAGCGCTCGAAGTGGCCGCCGATCTGACCAGTCGGCGGGGTTTGTAAGGATGCGTCGAAAAAGAGGATCACCGTTCCGACGAGTGAGAACAGCGAGATGGCTCCGAGGTAGAATCGGAACTCGTTGTCGCGCAAGAGCTCCCATGGATCGCCCGAGATCACGTGCCACCAGAGTACGAAGTTGACGCCCGCGATAAACATGAACGGGACGATGAGCCACTGGACGGCCGGAGAGAAGGCCTCGATGCTCCGTGCCTCCGTCGAAAAGCCGCCGGTCGGAAGCGTCGAAAAACCGTGTGCGATCGCGTTGTACAGGTTCATCTCCGGCGCGAGTTCCGGTGCTACCACCGAGAGCGCGTATAACGATGCCATCAACAGGGCTGTAAATCCGATGTACGCGATCCACAGCACGCGAGCGGTCTCGGCGATGTGCGGTGTGAGTTTCGAAATACCCGGCCCGGGGGCTTCGGCCTCCATCAACTGTGCGCCGCCGACCGCCATCTGCGAGAGGATGGCGACGGCGAGGACGATGATACCCATGCCGCCGAGCCACTGGGTGGCCTGTCGCCACATCATGATCGCGCGGGAGTGAGTGTCGAACGAGATGTCGCCCATCACCGTCGCGCCCGTCGTGGTGAACCCGCTCATGCTCTCGAACAGGGCGTTGACGGGGTAGGCGACCGTCCCGTTTCCGGCGAGCACGTACGGAAGCGCTCCGAACATAGCCGCAAACAGCCACGTGAACGCGACGACGAAGAACGCCTCGCGGGCGCCCGGCTTCGGCTCGGAATCGAGTCGCCGTAACGCCACCCCGAACCCCGCGGTCAGGGCCATCGACGCGACGAACACCCACAGATCCTCGCCGCCGTACGCCAGCGCGACGAGTATCGGGACGACGAACGCGAGCGAGAGCAACGCCAACAGCGTCCCCACGAGGCTCAGGCCGGCCCGCCAGTCGACGCGGAGGTACCGACGCATTAGATCGCCTCGATTACCGCGTCGAGTACGTTCGAATCGACGAACAAGACGATGTGGTCGCCGGGTTCGATGACGGTCGTTCCCCTCGGCGTCACGATATCGCCGCCCCGAGAGATCGCGCCGATGACGACCCCGGCAGGGAGTTCCGCCATCGAATCCTGAATCGTCCGTCCGGTGAGGTCGCTATCCAGTTTGGCCTCGATTTCGATTACTTCGGCCCGGTCGTGTTCGAGCATCGCGACCTTCTCGGTGCGCGTCGTCCGCGTGAAGCGAACGATCTCTTCGGCCGTTTCCTCGCGGGGGTTGACGGCCACGTCGACGCCGACGGTCTCGAACAGCTCCGCGTACTCGAGGTTCTCGATGACGGCGACGGTCCGATCGATCCCGAGTCGCCGCGCCAGAAGCGACACGAGGAGGTTCTTCTCGTCGTTGCCCAGCGCCGCGATCACGATGTTCGCCTCGTCGACGTGCTCGCGCTCTAAGAACTCGACGTCCGTCGCGTCGCTCTCGAGGACGGTCGTCCCAGGCAGCGATTCCGCCGCCGCCCGCGCCCGGTCAGGGTCGTGCTCGATGAGACGCGGGTGGTAGCCGTGGCTCTCGAACTCTCGTGCGGCCTGAAAGCCGACTTCGCTGGCCCCGACGATGACGATCTCGTCCCTGTTTTTCCGCTCGCACGTCAGGTCGCGTGCGAAGTTCCGAACCGAGTCGTCGCTGCCGATGACGACGACGTAGTCGCCCGGCTGGATGATCGTCTCGCCGGTGGCGACGATCATCTCGTCGTCTCGGAAGACCGCAGCGAAGGTCAACGAGTCGTACCGATCAGCGTCTCGGATCGTCTGGTTGGCGATCGGGCTGTCGGCGTCGATTTCGAACTCCGCCATCTGGACCAGCCCGCCGATGAAGGCGTCGACGTCCTGGGCGGCCGGAAGCCCCGAAATGCGAAAGATCGTCTGTGCGGTCAGCAAATCGGTACAGACCATGAAGTCGACGTCGAAGCCGCCCTGTGACCCCTCCCAGGTCTCGAGCAGTGTTCGTCGCCTGACGCGAGCGATCGTAAATCCCTCAGTCGCGGTCTTTGCCGCGCCGCAGATGACGACGTTCGACTCGTCGCTGTCGGTACAGGCGATCACTAGATCCGCCCGCTCGATGTCCGCCTCCCGGAGCGTTTCGATCGTCGTTCCGTCGCCCTGTATCGTAAGCACGTCGTGGGAGTAAGTCAGTTCCTCGACGATGCGCTCGTCGCGGTCGATCACGATCACGTCGTGGTCGGCCTCTAAGTTCGCGGCGATCGATCTGCCGACCTCGCCCGCGCCGACGATCACGACCCGCATCTGATCACCCGAAACGGGGATCGATACCCGCTTCGAACGCGGTCTTGCGAACGAGAACTCGCCCGGGATACACTGCCTACTGAATCGGTCGCAATCCGACTCCTCCGCTTCGACCGTGACGCTTCGCTCCGTTTTCGTCCGATCGTCCAACGGCGCTCGACCGGCCGCGGAACCACCGCTTTTCCCCGCCGCGGCCTCGAGCGAACGGTTATCATACCGAGAATCAGATGGCTCGCAATGAAAAGCCTTCCGAGATGATTGTCGATTCAGCAAATTTTGCCCCTCGAGTGTCGGTATTCGAGCGTAGCGATCGGAGAGATTTCGCTTTGACTCATCGACTCCTGCTGTGGACTAGCTGCTGATAGATGTCGAGTATCGTAGTGGCGTGTTCCATTCGCCGGTGCAGTTTCACAGATCAGACGGAATTCGCCAGGTGTGTTTGAATATTGGGTATTGATCTAGGTGATCGTCGCATCTCATCTAACTACATGAGTCGTGTGAACGTGCCGGGCGAGGCTCTGTTTGGATGCCGTAGAAGGTCTGTTCACTGACAGATTAGCCCTCATTACATTTAATACGCTTCGCGGAAAATGAACGGGTATGGGAGAAATACTTGCCAGAAATCTCATAGATAAATCTATCGTCGGAACCGACGGCACGGACTTCGGAACCCTCGCGAACGTAACCATGGGACTCGAGTCCGCGGCCCTCCGGAACCTCATCGTCGATCCGAACGAGAACCTGTCCCTCCAATCGGTCGATTTCGAGCGAAACGAGGAGGGTCGGCTGCTGATTCCGATCGATCGCATCTCGACGCTGAACGATCAGATCGTCGTTCACCGCTGACCGGGCCAGTTGCGCTCTCGAGACCGCGTTTCGTCTCGGCGGCTCTGAGGAGTCGGTCGGTAGAATCTGCGAGCCGTGACCGGTCGAGTTCACAGTCGCTCACCGGAGGACTGAAGGGGCCGTCTCCCCGTTTCGTTGGTAGGGGAAGATATTCATGGACATTCCAGACGAGTTATTGTGTGTTTTCAGTGCAGAAGTTACGGAACAACAGGACTCCTACCGTATCGAGGTTCCGAAAAACGAAGTCGAGGTCGGCGACGTAACGACCGACGACGTCTACCGCGTCGCGTTGCTCGCCTCGGCCTCGAACGCCGACACGACGTCGTCAACGGGATCCGCGACGCAGTCCTCGCGGTCGTCGGACCGGGGCGGTCCCGAACCGCCCGTCGAGTCGGGCGAACAGCGAACCGTTGACATCGAGGACATCGGGGAGCAGGGCGACGGGATCGCCCGAATCGAACGCGGGTACGTCGTCATCGTTCCCGATGCAGAGAAAGGCGAGCGCGTCACTATCGAGATCGACGACGTGACGGAGACGGTCGCGTTCGCGGAGGTCGTTGACCGAAAGGAGTATTACGAGTAATCCGCGACTCGCGTTCCGTCGGTCGTGCCCAGTCTATTTATCGTTCCGAGAGAAGCAGATGGAATACCCGTTCTCCGAAGAGAGCCTTCTTGGTCCCCAGAATAGCACTACCGTTTCGAGCGATAGGTTTCCCTCCCGACGCCGAGTCGGTTTTGCTCGGAACCGTTTGAGTAGTGTTTAATAGATACAAAACCATAACTCGTCATTGATAGACAAAGATCCTATTCTCCTTGATTAGATGCTGAAAATTCGAGATTTGAAATATACACTGCTATATGACATCAAATAATTTAATCAAGCATTCTATCTGGTATTATATCTAATATTTTAGAATTACATCTATTATCCAGATGAATGTGTGCTAAATAGTCTATTCGAGCCATAACTTCCGATATGTGGCTCGTATTATAGTGCATATTTTCATCAATACCGATCCCGTCTATTTGTACTCTCTTTCGCTCGTCTCGAGAATCCGTCGGTTATCAGTACGAGATCTGATCGCGATCCGCACGTTCTATACATTCATATGTGTGTAAATCATTCGCCGGTTCGTCCGTCTGTCAGGCCCAATGTCTCTTGGCAGACACCATGCGTCCCACGATGTGGGACGATCAGGAGTGTTGGATGTTGAGTTCGATAATATTCGCGACGCCGAGCGCCTGATCGGGCAGTTCCTCCCGAAACCGCTCCCCCTGCATTCGATGCGTCGGACCGGCGACGCTAATCGCGCCGATCACGGTATTCGAACCGTCGAGAATCGGCGCGGCCACGCTTCGGAGCCCGTTCAACCGCTCTTCGTCGTCAAACGCGATCTTTCGCTCGCGTGCGACCTCGAGCTCCTCGAGCAGGCGGTCGCGGTCGGTGATCGTATTGTGCGTGATCGCGGCTAGCCCGTGGCGATCGATGATTTCCTCGACGCGCTCGTCGGGGAGAAACGCCATGATAACTTTTCCGAGCGCGGTACAGTGAAGCGGTATCCGGTCCCCGATGTGGGTGTCGATCCGCGCCGCCTCCGATCCGCGACCCCGGTAAATGAAGACACCGCGGCCGTGCTCTTCGGTCATCAGTCCCGAAATGTCACCAGTCTTTTCGGCGAGTTTGTCGACTTCGGAGCGTGCCACCTGATACAGTTTGTGCTGGTTGCGGGCGATCTCACCGGTCTGTAGGAACTTCAAGCCCGTTCGATACTCGTCGCCTCGCCGGACGATGTACTCCGCCGCCTCGAGCGTGTTCAGGTGGTTGTGGACGGTGCTCTTCGGGAGGTCGACGTGGCGGGCGAGCTCGGAGACGCCGGCGCCGTCGAGTTCGTTCAGGGCTTCCACGATGGTGAACGTTCGCTCGATGGCTTGAATGCCGCCGTTGTTTGGTTTTGTCATGGGAATACGCTACGTGCCGGTCCAACTTAAATGTTCAACATCGTAGAACGGGTCGCGCGTTTCTACGCTTCGTCCATCGCAGTTGCTCGCCGGTGTTTAGCGCATTCGATCAAAATTCGGCGTCGAGATCGACGAAATCACAGAAGCGCGTCAGACGACGAGAGACTCCTGTACGATCGTCTATACGCCAAATTCGCGAAGCGTTCAGTGATACGAGACGCATAATGTGATAGGATAACACATATACAGCTCGCACCCGTTCGATCGTGTATGACCGAACCAGACCCGTGGGGCGTGACCACCCTCGAACTCTTCGAGTTGCTCGAGGAGCGCCTCGACGGCCCGATCGAGCAGGCGGTCGCGACGGTCGTCGCTGTCGACGGCTCCGCGTATCGACGACCCGGCGCGAAGATGGTACTCGGCGACGACGGCTCGACGTACGGCGGAATCACGGCCGGCTGTCTCGAGGGCCCGCTTCGGGACGTGGCCACGGAAGTTATCTCGGAGCGGTCGTCGACGGTCGTCACCTTCGATCTCACCGATGACGACGACGGCTGGGGCCTCGGACTCGGCTGTGAGGGGATCGTCGACGTCCTGGTCGAACCGGTCGACGATCGCTGGATCGAGCCCGTCGAAGCCTACCACGGCGCTGATTCGTGCGCCCTCGTGACCGCCATCGGCGGGACGGCGGGGATTCCAATCGGGTCCAGAGCGGTCGTCGCTCCCGACGGCACCGTCGTGGAGATCGAGGGAGATCAGCTCCTTCCCGAGGACGTCACCGCGAGCATCGAGGAAACCGCACGAAAACGCGCCACAGAGGGGAACTGGTGTCGCCGAACCGTCGAGACCGAGGACGGAACCGTCGAGCTGTTCGTCGACGGAATCACGCCCGCGACGCGGCTGTTACTGTTCGGCGGCCAGCCCGACGTCCGGCCGGTCACGCGACTGGCTCGCATGGTCGGGTTGCACGTTACGGTCGCGACGGCGAGGGGCGGACAGGCCGACGAATCGTCGTTCCCGCGGGCTGACCGGGTCGTCGCGACCCACCCGACCGACGTCGCGGAACTGGTCGACGAGCGAACCCACGTCGTCGTCATGTCGCACAATTACCTCGACGATCGGCTCGCACTCGAGAGCTTGCTCGAGACCGAAACGCCGTTTATCGGTCTCATGGGTCCTCGAGAGCGGTTCGATCGGCTTCGGGACGACCTCGAAGCGGAGGGCGTTACGCTGTCGAGAACCGACCTCGATCGGATCGCTTCGCCCGTGGGACTGGACCTCGGTGGCGGCGAGCCGATCGAGATCGCGCTGAGTATCGTCTCGGAGGTGCTCGCGGTGAGCAACGAGAAAAGCGGCGGACGGCTTCGCAACCGGCGCGGACCGATTCACGACCGGCCAGTGTCACAGCCGGACTGACGGACGCTCCAGAGATCCGTTCGCGTGTCGACGTCGATGTGAATCCCCGGATCGTCGGTGGGAACCCGGCGGACCTCGATGTCGTCGAACAGCGCGCGACCGCCTGTGTCGCCCGCGAGCGACGCCAGTTCGTCGAACTGGTCGGCGTCGAACAGGACCGGATTCCCGCGCTCGCCGTCGACGGTCGGGACGACCGCGTCGCAGTCTTCGTCCGCTCGAGACGCGTCGACGAGCCGTCGAACCGTCTCCGGCTCGACACACGGCATATCTCCCGGAAGGAAGAGCACGGCGTCGGCGTCCGTGCCTCGCGCGTACTCCGCGCCCGCTCGAACGGAGCGGCTCTGGCCGCGATCGTACTCCTCGATCTGTACCGTCTCGTCGACGAACGGATCGACCGCGCGTCGGACGGCGGCTGCGTCGTGGCCGAGGGTGGCGACCGTCCGATCGACCGGGCTCTCGGCCATCGATCGAGCGGCGCGAGCGACGATCGGGTCGCCATCGACCCGCGCCAGCAGCTTGTTGCCGTCCTCGAACCGCGTGCCCAGTCCGGCCGCGAGCACGATGCCGACGAGTTCGGACATGGTTACTCGAGTGCGACGCCCTCCGGACCGCGCGGCAGGTACTCGCGTCCGCCCGGTTCGGCGAGCAACTCGCCGTCCTCGACGACGACCTCGCCGCCGACGATGGTGTGGGTCGGCAGCCCGGTGAGCTCGTCGCCGTGGAACGTCGAGTAGCGCGGCTCCATCGTGTGGTAGAAGTCGTCGTCGACGACCGCGCTCTTCTCAAGGTCGACGATGACCATGTCCGCGTCGGAGCCTTCCGCGATCGCGCCCTTACGCGGGTAGAGCCCCCAGCGCTTGGCGTTGTTGGTCGAGCAGACCTCGACGAGCCGTTCCATGCTGAGGCGGTTCTTGTTGACCCCCTCGCTCATCATGACCGGCAGGAAGTACTCGATGCCGTTGTTGTCGCCAGGGATCGCGTCCCAGATGTCGCCGTGTTTGCCCGTGTCCTTCTCCTTGAACTCGATTTTGTGCGGACAGTGGTCGGTCCCGACGTAGTCGACGACGCCGGTTCGAATGCCCTCCCAGAGGCGCTTTTTGCTCTCCTCGCCGCGAAGCGGCGGCGAAATCTTGCCCCAGATGCCCAGCTCCTCCTGCTCGTACGTGTGGCTGAGGAAGGCCGGAAGCGTCTCGGCGTGCAGGTTGACGCCTTTGTCCTGGAACCGTTCGACGACGTCGACGCCCTCGCCGGTGCTCATGTGGACGATGTAGGCCCGCGAGTCGGTGTACTCGGTCAGCCGCCCGATCTGATCGATCTGCATCGCCTCGGCGACGTTCGGCGAGGCTTCGGACCACGCCTCGAGGTCGTTGCGGCCCTCGGCCTGCAGTTCCTTGCGGCGTTCGATGGCGAGGTCCTCGTTCTCGGCGTGGAACATCACGACGCCGCCGGGAATCTCAGACACCTTGTCGAGCACGCGGTACGTTCGACCGGCGTCGGAGTGGTCGATGCCGAGTTCGGGCGAGGCGTGTTTGTACCAGTTGAAGAATACCTTGTACGACCGGACGCCGGCATCGGCCAGCGCCTCGATCTCCTCGACGTGGTGGTCCTGGTGGACGATCGCGTGGTAGCCGAAGTCGATGTAGGAGTTCTCCTCGCCCGCGCGCTTAAAGAAGTCCATGTCCGGCACGTAGGGCTCTTTCTGGAGCAGGAAGTTGACGACGGTCGTCACGCCGCCGTGGATCGCCCCGCGCGTCTCCGTTTCGAAGTCGTGCTCGAGTCCCTCGTGGTACTCGTATTCGTACCTCGAGAGGCCCCAGTGAACGTGGGGATCGATGAAGCCGGGGATAAGATAGTTCCCCTCAGCGTCGATCTCCCGATCCGCGTCTGGAAGGTTCGATTCGTCGCCGACGCCGACGATGACTCCGTCTTTCGCTACGACGCCGCCGCTGATCGTGCCGTTCGGCGTGACTACTCGCGCATTCGTCACTCGAAGGTCTCCGGTTGTGTCGACCATACGCATACACGTAGCTCATCATACTTGAGTGTACCCGATCCGGGGGAGAGTTTCGAGTTCACTCGATCGGTCAGGGAGTTTTCGAGCGGACCCGTTGGTCTGGGATTTTCGCGCGAAAGTCCGCCGAACTGGCACGAAATCATGCGTCGGCAACACAACGCTTATGCCTCGGTCACGGGATAGTGTAACTATCACATGAGTACCGATAGCACTGATGGAACCGACGGTCCCGTCTCTCAGGAGATCACGGTAACCGTCGACGGCGAAACGATAACCAGACAGGTCGAACCGCGACTGAAGCTCTCGGATTTCCTGCGCTACGAGTGCGATCGAAACGGCGTCCGCGTCGGCTGCGAGCACGGCGTCTGCGGCGCGTGTACGGTCCAGCAGGACGGGACGAGCGTCAAGAGCTGTCTCTCCTACGCCGTCCAGGCAGACGGCGCGGAGATTGAGACCGTCGAGGGACTCGACGACGACGGCTCGCTCCACCCCATTCAGGAGGCCTTCCACGAATCGCACGCGCTCCAGTGTGGCTTCTGTACGAGCGGGTTCGTCATGGCGACGAAGGAACTGTTAGAGGAGAACCCGGACCCGACTCGAGAGGAAATCGAGACCGGCTTGGCGGACAACATCTGTCGGTGTACCGGCTACCAGAACATCTACGAAGCGGTCGAACGCGCCGCAGAAAAGATGGAGGACTAAGCATGTCCAGTTCACACCCAACCGACGCCGGGACCGAGCCCGAAACCGAGTCCGAGTCGTTCACTGGTCAGGGCCTCCCGCGAGTCGAAGATCATCGAATCCTGACCGGCAACGCCGAGTTCATCCACGACATCACGCCGGAGAACTGCCTGCACATGGCGCTCGTGCGCAGCATGCACGCCCACGCGGAAATCGAGTCGATCGACACCGAAGAAGCCGAGGCACACCCCGACTGCGAACTCGTCTTGACTGCCGACGATCTCAAGGCCGAATACAACCCGATGCCGACCGGGATCGACAGCGTCGAAACCGAAGACGGCGTCACAGATCTGTTCGAATGGTCGCTGGCCGACGAGAAAGCCCGCTTCGTCGGCGAACCCGTCGCCGCGGTCGTCGCCTCGGATCGGTACGCCGCGGAGGACGTCGCTGACCTCGTCGACGTCGAGTACGACGCCGTCGAGGCGGTCGCGGACGGGATGGCCGCTCGAGAGGACGAGGTGGTCGTCCACGAAGACGTCGGAACGAACGTCGTCGATCACGAGCGCATCGAGTTCGGCGACCCGGCCGGCGCGTTCGAGGACGCCGACAACGTGGTCGAAGGCGAGTACTCGTGGGGGCGCATCTCCGGCGTTCCGCTCGAGACCGCGGGCGTCGTCTCGAGCTACGACGACGAGGGCGACTCGTTCGACATCGACTGCAACATCCAGTTGCACACCCTCGTCGACAACATGATCTACGAGACGCTGGGGTACGAGGAGGACGACGTTCGGGTCAACGTCCCGGCCGACGTCGGGGGAAGCTACGGAACCAAGATCGGCATCCACCGCTACTGCTGTCTGACCGCGATGGCGAGCCACCAGCTAGAGCGGCCCGTCAAGTTCGAGGAGGACCGCATCGAGAACCTCCAGGGCGGGGACATGCACTGCTCGGATCGGGAGTACGAGATGCGCATGGCCGTCGACGACGACGGCACGATCCGCGGGCTCGAGGTCTGGTTCGTCGACGACTTCGGCGCGTACCCGCGGTATCCGGTCAACCAGGTGCTCAAGCCGCTGTCGGTGGTCACCAACTCCTACGATATCGACGACGTGACCTACGAGTACGACCTCGTGCTGACGAACAAGACCTCACAGACGGCCTACCGCGGCTTCGGCGTCGACCCACACATCTACGCCCTCGAGATGTGTATCGACAAGGCAGCCCGCGCGATCGATATGGATCCGACGGCGTTCCGTCGGCACAACCTGATCCAGCCCGAGCAGATGCCCTACACCCTTCCCTCGAAGAACATCTACGACTCCGGGGACTACCCCGCGACCCTCGACCGGATCGAGGAGATCATCGAGGACGAACGCGACGGCGGCCTCCTCGACCCCGAGGTCGTCGAGGCCAAACGGAAGGAGGGTAAGTACCGCGGCGTCCAGCCGAGCGTCATTATCGAACCCGGCGTCAGCGGCTCCGACTGGACCGATCGCCAGCGAAGCGACCGCGAGGCGCTCGCGGACCGATCCCGCGACGACGTCGAGGAGCTCCCCGAGCACCTCCGTGCGACCCTCGAGAACGACGGCACGGTGACCGCGTATCTCGCGACCGACTCGTCCGGGCAGGGCCACCAGACGCTCGTCTCGCAACTGCTCGCGGACGAACTCGAGATCCTGCCCAGCGATATCGAGGTAGATTACCTCGACAGCATCGACGCGCCCACCGAGTACGGCAGCGCGGCCTCGCGGATGGCCGTGATGCTTTCGGGAGCGACCGTCGGACTCGCAGAGCGGTTCGTCCAGACCGCGACGGCGGTCGCGGCCGATCACTGGGGCGTCTCCGAGGCCGACGTCAGCTACCGCGACGGCGCGGTCGAACGGATCGACAGCGGCGACTCGCTCTCGCTCGCCGAACTTGCGGCGATCGACGACGACGGCGATCGTCGACTCACGCAGATCAGCTACAACTACGAACATCCCGCGACCGAGCACGAGGAGTTCGACGAGGCGTTCTCACGGAAGTTCCCGGTCTACCCGACGGCCGCCTTCGGCGCGAACGCGCCCATCGTCGAGGTCGATATCGAAACCGGCGAGGTCGACATCCTCACGTTCCACACGGTGCGTGACTGCGGAACGATGTTGAACCCGATGATCGTCGAGGGCCAGGCCCACGGCGGCATCGCACAGGGGATCGGCGCGTCGCTCCTCGAGGAGTTCGGCTACGAAGCGGACGGCCAGCCCCAGGCGATCACGCTCTTCGATTACCTGCTCCCGTCGATCGAGAACGTCCCGGAGATTCAGATGGAACACACCGAGACGCCGTCGCCGTACACCGAAACCGGCGCAAAAGGCGTCGGCGAGGGCGGCATGATCGACGCACCCGCGAGTATCGCCACCTCGATCAACGCGGCACTCGAGCCCCTCGGCATCGACGAACCGGCCGATCAGATTCCGGTCGCGCCGGATCACATCCGGAAGAACGTCCGCGAGCTCGAGTAACCGGGCGATAGGGGACTTCGAGTAATCGACCGTTCGGAACTTCGAGAACCGATTCGATCTCCGTTTTTGTCCGGCACACTCCCATCCCTGTTCGAGACGCGTCTGTAAACGTTCGCTGTCGGCGTACTCTCTCGACCCCGAGGCGGCGTAAACCCTCGAAAACCGGCGCAATTGAGGACTCCGCGGGTGAAAATCAGACTGCTTCGACTACGATTCGATTTCGACGTCCATGTTCTCGGTCGCGTCGGCCGGCGCTTCCTCGAGTTTGGATTCTGCTTCTCGCCCCTCCTCGATGATCGCCTGCATGTCCGAGAAGTACTTCTTGACCAGTCGGTTGGTCACGCTCTTTAACGCTCGGCTGCCGAGGCTAACGATCGTTCCCGAGACATCGGCTTTGGCCTCCCAGTCGACGACCGTTCCGCCGTCCTCCTGCTCGACTAACTCCATGGTCGCCGTCATCTCGAACTCGTTTCGCGGCGCCTGTCCGACCGCGGTCAGCTCGAGCACCTCGGGGTACTCGATGTTCGTCACGACCGCGTCGACCTCGAACTCTGGTTTGACGCTGCCGACGCCGACCGCCAGAACCGCGGTGATCTCGTGGGGGGACTCGAGGATCATCTCCTTGCAACCGGGCGCGGCCTCTGCGAGGATGTCCGGGTCGGTAAAGTAGGGCCACAGTTCTTCTCTCGACTGTTCCATCTCGTTTTCGCCAGTGAATTCTAACATGTGTGATTGGGTTGTTCGACGGTAGGTGGTTGGTAGGTGGTACGTGTCCGATTACGAATCCGACGCCGTGAGGGCGTCGTCGTAGGCCTGCTCGAGCGAGCGTTTGGCGTACTCGCCGGCGACCTCTTCCTTGTACTCTCGATCCGCGTGCATCTCGCCTTCGGGGGTGACCGAGCCGGTGACGATCTCGGCGACCTCTGCGAGGGCGTCTTCTGCGAGCGTCGTTCCTTCGAGGACCGATTCGGCGCCCTCGACGCGAAGCGGGACGTCCGCCGCGTTCGCGAGGGCGATTCGCGCGTCCTCGATGACGGGTTCGTCCGCGCTCGGATCGTCGACGCGAACCGACGTCGCCGCGCTGACCGTCGGGAACGTCTGGGCGGCCCGCTTGAGTTCGACGAACGCCATCCCCGTCCGCTCGGGCGGGAATGGCTCGGTCGGAACTGAGACGCTCTCGATGAGTTCCTCCTCACGGAGGTCGGTAAACATGTACGCGATGAAGAACTCGCTGACCGGGACCGTCCGAGTCCCCTCGAGCGAGCGGAGCGTGATCGAGCCGTCGAGCGCGAGCAACGCCGCCGGATAGTTGCCCGCCGGATCGGCCTCGCCGAGACTGCCGCCGACGGTGCCCTGATTTCGAACTGCTGGGCCCGCGATCTGTCCGGCCGCATCGGGGACCATTGGTAGCAGGTCCGCGAGCCGTTCGGAGCGCTCGAGGGTTCGATGGGTCGTCATCGCACCGATTCGAACCTCGCCGTCATCGGCTTCGACGTACGCGAGGTCGTCGACGCCATTGAGGTCGACGAGGTGGTCCGGCGTCGCGAGGCGATTGGCCATGACAATGCCGAGCGACTGGTTACCCGCCATCAACTCCGCGTCCTCGAGCTCTTCGAGGAGTTCGAGTGCCTCTTCGATCGTCTCCGGGCGGTGGTGTGTAAACGGTGCTGGTTTCATAGCCCCTCGAATCGATAATCGTTCCCGTCACGTGGTTCCCCTCGGATCCGCGGCCGTCCGCTCGATGCGAACCGGCGGGAGCGCCGGCGGGCCGGCGATTGGTGGGTAGATTCGAGTCCGTACTGGGCGGTGGTTCGTATAGTCATCTGTCGGTCACACGGATACCGTACAATTATTCCAACGGTACTAATAAGTGTTGTTGGCAGTTGGCATGCCCACATTTCCCAGGAGAGTGTCAGAGGGGCTGGCCGCTCGAGGTCGTTGCTATTCGTGTACGGGTCGCGTCTCGACCGCGAGTTCGCCGCGCACGTCTCGGTCCGAATCCGTTCTCCCGTTCACGTAGCTTTAAGTGGTGGGGCCGGCTACATTCAGATCATGCTAGACGGCTACGAGATGTACGATCTGACACAGCCATGGTCCCAGGACACGCCAGCCTGGCCCACGTACGACAACCCCAAGGTGTGGTACGAGAAGAGCCTCGACACCGAGAAAGTCAACGGACAGAAAATCGAGTTCATGAACCACACCGGGACGCACTTAGACGGCGAGAAGCACTTCGTCGCCAGCGGCCGGGACATCGAGCAGGTGGGTCTGGACGAACTCGTCGGCGACGCCGTCGTCGCGGACATCTCTGACAAGGTCGGCGACTACGACGTCTACACCAGCGAGATGATCGAAGACGTCTGTGACGTCCAGAAAGGCGACATCCTGTTCATCCACACCGGCTATCAGGAGTACGCCTGGCACAGGGAAAACGCCGATCCGGACCGATTCTTCAGCAAGCACCCCGGCCCGAACCAGGAGTTCGCCGACTGGTGTAAGGAGATGGAGATCAACTACCTGCTCCTCGATTGTGGCAGCGCGGACCACCCGATGAACACGGTCATCCGCGACATCCGTCCCGACCTCGCGTCGGAAGCCGAAGACGCCCTCGGCGTCGACGACCTCGACGAAATCTTCCCACCGGAGGGCTATCAGCTCATGCACAACGATCTGTTCCCGGAGGGAATCATCCACGTCGAGAACGCGCAGGTCCCCGAGGAACTGCTCAACGAGCGCGTCCAGATCGGGACCTTCCCGTGGCGCTTCCGCGGCGGCGAGTCGAGCGTTTGTCGCTGTGTCGCGTTCAAATAACCCACTGACCGCTTTTTCCACGTTTCACCGCGAGTAACTCACCGACCGCAAAACCGCACTCAGCGGTGGAAATCGACGTTGCGTTCGATATCGTTCCCGCCGTCGTCCTCGCGGCACACGCGAGCCTTCGCGGGTTCGGTGCGGGCGATTTCTCGGCCGTCCTTGAGCACCAGCGTTCGCGGCGCGCGCGTTCGAAGCGCGTTGAACGGGTCCGGCGCGTCGTAGACGACGAGCGAGCCAGGGGAGCCGACCGAAAGGCCGTAGTCGTCGCCGCCGAAGACCTCGGCGTTCGCCGTCGTGAGCATCTCCCAGAGCGGCCCGACGTCGTTCCGTCCGCTCATGTGGGCGTAGTGCAGGAGGACGAACGCCGCATC